>JAJZZP010000158.1 GCA_021797515.1 Bacillota bacterium
TGGATGTCGGCTTTGGCACCATGGCGATGGGGCTGATTCCGCTCGTCATCTATTGGGCCAAGGGCAGCCGCTATTTCCGGCAGCCGTACTTGGTGGGTGTAACCACAACTACCGATTTGCCGGATGTGGATCTTAAGACAGGGACATTGGAGTAGGCTACAGCGCCACGAGGACCTAGTCTCTAGGGTTCCTCGTGGCATGTCCGTTGTTCGCGCGGGGGGATCTAGTGGATGAGGCAGGAAAGCTTTTGGCTGTCACCAAAGCTCAGTTACGGCAGTACTTAACGTCATGCCAATTTCTCTTAGGGAGTGCTGAGGCGTCCCCCGAACATATATTGCAGACTTTAGAATGTATTCAACTAGATCCCGTGTCCTTAGTGGACCGTAATCAGAATTTGGTGCTTCAGGCTCGCACGAAGCACTTTTCCCCGGGGATTTTTGACGAGTGGCTCACTAATGGCCAAACTGTAGAATATGAGGCTAACGCTGCTTCGCTGATGCCGATGGCGGATTTTCCGATCCTGAAAGGCGTTCAGCGGCGGCTATACAAAAGTTTGGAACCCGAATTGCACCAATTGGGTCCGGTGGTTGATGAGGTGCTTCGACGGTTGGAAACTGAAGGTCCCTTGACCTCACGCGCGTTTGACAGCACGCATAAGGTAGCTGGATACTGGGATAACCAAAGCCCCAATACTAAGGTTACTTCACATGCACTCAACCTATTGCGCGACATGGGGATCCTTCGGGTGGTCGCGCGGGAAGGAAATCAAAGGGTGTTCGACTTGACCTGGCGAGGGCTCCCGGAGGCTGTGCGGCGGCGATGGGAAACCATCCCGGAGGCCGAGGCTGATCAATTGCTGTTACAGAAATACTTAAGGGCTTACCGCGTAATCGACGTGTCAGATCCGCGTTTTGGCTGGCGCGCCTTAACGCTGGCCGAACGATGGGGTCAAGTGTCGTGTCTGGTTTCTCAGGACGTTTTGACACCGATATCCGTTGAAAATGCGGAGAGACGATACTGGATTCTTACTTCTGACCTAGACCGAATTCTGGCATATTCTTCATCAGAACCAGATATTGACGCTCAACCGTTGCGATTTTTACCCCCACTCGACAATCTGTTGTGGCGGCGCCCGCGATTACAAGATTTATTTGAGTTCAGTTATACCTGGGAGATTTATCTACCTGCGGCTAAACGGCGCTACGGACCCTATGTGATGCCAATTCTTGCGGGCAGTCGACTGGTCGGGCGAATAGATGCTAAACGTGATAACGCACAGAACCAACTTAGTGTCTCAGGAATTTGGTGGGAATCGTGGGTATCGGACAGCAAACACTGGCGTCGGTTTGTTCTGGATCAATTGGGAGGGTGGGCCAAGAGACTCGGTTTGACCTCCGTGGCGATGCCGCCCCATCGGGAGTGATGACCTGTTGGAAGGTTCGATGCCGATGGACGACTGGGGGAACAGAGTGGTCGTGATGGAGCAATGGTAACGGGTGATCAGCAGGAATTGGTCGGAGACTTGATTGCCTTCACGACATCGTTCTCTGCACAGATTTATGGCAAGCGAGGCGGGGAACAGGTCGCCACGACAGTGCGCCACGCACTTGCTTCTTTGACTCAGGAAGGGGGCCCCCAATGAAGACCACCATTTTTGGGGTATTGCTCGACGTCACGCCCGACCAAGATCCGATCTTACGCTACCTGATGCGCAAATATGGCTTAATGCGACGCTGTACGTTTCAACGGTTGGTTGGCGGACTGCAAAAAAACGTCGGCGGTTTGGCACAGCATTTAGCGAATGGCACGGAGTTACCCTCACGCTACCCCAAAGATGCGGTGTACGAAGTGGACGACCTCATCCGTAACCGACTTCAGGCCATGAATGACGGGAGCGACCTCTGGAGGCCACGTGCCCCCAAAAACCTAGAGCGGGTACGAAATTCCCGCTCACCGCCTCATCGCCATGCACGGCGGATCGTGGGAAAAGAGCGGCAGATCTCGCATAAAGAAGAACGGCGGGTGTTCTATCATCGGCATGTGAACACTCGTGCCGCTCCTCCCGTGGCGTTTGGCTCCAAAAAATGCTGGTGGGATCGGTTTAAGATCCTCGACGACCCTGCCGCCGGGCAGACTCGTTTGCAGGCGTGGGGGGACGTATGGACGGGGATTCGCAATGGGCGCTTGTTTGCCCGGGGGCATCGGACCAGGCAAGGAAATCCGCTCTTGCGCGTAAGCGAAGGGCCTGACTCCTCGGTATGACAGAGAAGAAGCGCCCGCTCCCATTCTCACGGATCTACATAACGGATGGGTGGGGTCGATACCCGCAGCACCTTTTAGCACTGTGTCACGTCTTGTCGGATGGCAATCCCTACGCCTTTGGGACCATTGGAGATCCACGCCTCTGTGATGTCCGCGCGAACCAACGCGACGCGTTGGTGGGACGCCTCGCCATGGAGACGGTTCAGTGGGCCCGTCATCGAAGATTTGCGGTTCACCCATGGCCGGGATGTGAGGGCCAAATTCAATCGGGTGACACACCAGTTTGATTACCGCACTTTACTGACGGCCATCGACCGGCAATCCGCTCGAGAAGGCGTGGCACTACGGAAAGCGCATCTGGCATATACCTCGATGATCGGACGGTTCCAGTATCAACCGCGCAATACGGGATTAGTGTGCATCACCCCGGGGTGGACTGAAAATCCGCCGGGAGAACGGCCCCAAAACCTTGAGAAGTTGGATGCATGACCGCAATCAATGGACTGGCTCTCGCTATCGGAAAGCGATTGATTGGAGCGTCTGGGCTCGGATTAAACGGATCATGACGAAAACGTTGACATCGCACCATCGGTGTTTGAGTTCCTGGTTAGCGTATCGCAAGACATTGTTGTGTGAATGATCGACTTCGCATTCCCCTGTCGCCACCACGTGTCGAAAGCAGCGACGGAGTATCTTGACGAGGACCATGTAATAGCCGGGCAGAGGGCACTACCCGGCGGACACTAGGGCGGTTAGCCATTCTCTCCCCCGTTAGGGCTCCTCTGCGGTGAGCGAGGGAAACGCGCCCTCGCTTTATGGGACGGAAACCACTCCCCGAGAAGAAGAATCAGGATTGCGGTGTCCTTACGGAGACGGGGAAAGCCGAAAGACATTATCATAGGTTTTACTAACCAGGCGATAGCGTGGTCGAGGACAAGTTCCCACATTAACTGTGAACCTAAAGGAGTGTTAGTTGTGATTGACCGTATGTTATTGCAAGAACGCTTAAAGCTAGAGGAAGCACGTTTCATGGAAGATCATCCAAAATCACAGACGTTGTTTCAACAGGCTAAAGCCAGTTTGCTGGATGGAGTACCTATGAACTGGATGGTCAAATGGCCAGGCGGATTTCCCGTATTTGTGGAATCGGGGGATGGGGCTTATTTTACCGACGTTGACGGGAAACGATATCTGGATTTTTGCTTGGGTGACACCGGAAGTATGACAGGCCACGCTCCTGCTGCGGTGGCCACTGCGGTGACGGACCGCGTAAAACATGGAACCACGTTTATGTTACCGACACAGGATGCGATTTGGGTGGGGGAGGAATTGCAACGAAGATTCGGGCTCCCCTATTGGCAAGTGGCGCTCACAGCGACTGATGCCAACCGATTTGCGTTGCGATTGGCTCGTCATATCACCGGTAGACCACGGGTTCTGGTATTCAATTGGTGCTATCATGGTACGGTTGACGAATCGTTTATTACAGTGTCCGATGGGGCTTCGAAATCACGACAAGGAAATATCGGTCCCGCGGTCGACCCTACAATTACCTCCCGGGTAGTAGAGTTTAACGATATTCAAGGTTTGACCCGGGAGTTGACGGCGGGCGATGTCGCGTGTGTGCTTACGGAACCGGTTTTGACCAATATCGGCATTGTTCATCCAGACCTGGGATTTCATGAGGCCTTGCGGGATATCACTCGCAATACAGGAACTCTGTTGATTATTGATGAGACCCACACCATGTGTGCGGGACCTGGAGGCTACACTCAGGCCCATGGTTTGCAGCCCGATTTTCTTACGGTAGGTAAAGCCATCGCGGGAGGGATCCCGGCCGCGGTATATGGTTTTAGCGAAGAGGTGGCGTCGCGGATTCGTGCTGCAATGTCGTTAGAAGACGCAGATACTGGGGGCATTGGCGGCACCTTGGCGGGCAATGCATTGTCATTGGCTGCCATGCGGGCAACGTTGGGAAGTGTGTTGACCCCAGAATTTTATGAGAAAGCAATTCCGCTGGCTGAACGTTTTGTGGTTGGAGTCCAAAAAGTCATTAACCAGTATGACTTGCCATGGAATGTGACCCGGTTAGGCAACCGCACAGAATATTGGTTTTGCAAAACACCCGCGAGAAATGGGAGTGAGGCAGCCAAGGCCAAAGATTCGGTACTGGACCCCTATATGCACTTAGCATCCCTCAATCGAGGAATTCTTATGACACCATTTCATAATATGGCCCTGATATCGCCGACTACACCTGCCGACGCCGTCGACTATCACACATCCGCATTTGAAGAAATTGTCAAGGCGATTGTTCGATAACGGTTCGGTAAAGCAAACAAGAGGGGACCTCGAGGGCATCCTCTCTTGTTCGCTCTGTAGGTTTGGATGTTAACCGACTGCACATGCTGGGTCTTCTGCAAATAGATCCCCGGTCACTGCAAATGCTCGCGCACGGGAGCCGCCGCATGCGAGAGAAAAATCGCATTGGCTGCAATGTCCTTCCAACAGCTCGGGATTGCGCAAATCCCGGAACAACTGGGAGTTGCGATAAATGCTGGTGAAAGGCTCTAACCTAACGTTTCCGGCTGCGAGGGGAAGATATCCGCTCGGATAGACTAAACCGGTATGGTCGATAAACGCAAATCCGCGGGCTTCTTTCACGGCTAGGCGGCCTGCATGCAGTAACGGGTGCCTAGTTGCCAAAACGCGGTTATATTGGGGAGCTCCCACAGCGGTTATTCGAAATGGGGAGGCATCTGCAACGTCTGCGAGCCATTCCAATGCCTGTTCAGTTGCTTGAGCATCCAGACACTGGTCCACCCGTGCACGACCAGTCGGAATGATAAAAAACAGTTCCCAACTGGTGACTTTCAACGTGGTTACCAATTCTAGCATAGCCGTCAAGTGGGAGATAGTATCGGTACCAACCGAGGTGTTGACCTGAAGACGCATATCATTTTCGGTAATTGCTTGGGCAATGTTTAGGGTGCGTTCCAATACCCCTTTGGTGCCGCGAAATTTATCGTGGACTTCAGGAACTGGGCCATCGATGCTAAGCGAAACAGAGGTGACCCCCAGTGATTTCCAATGCTCAATTACATCAGGGGTCAATTTTGGGGTGACGCTAGGAGCGACGGCTGTAGATAGCCCAAGATTTACCGATTGGAGCAAGATATCATCTAGGTCGTCTCGCTCCAAGGGGTCACCTCCGGTGAATACCATGACTGGCGGATAAGCAAAATTGTTGCGAATGTCCAGCAGCACGGGTCCAAATTCCTGGGCCGTCAACTCTTCTGGGTTGCGATGCCGGATGGCGCGAGCTCGGCAGTGCTTGCAGTGCAATTGGCAGGCCCGCGTCACTTCCCACGTTACCACGTGAGGTTCACGAGTTAGATCGATCATCAGGCAAAATCCTTTCTGGTTACCGTATTTGGGGTGGTAAACACATTACTGTACAGTGCTGTGAATCGAACCTTGCATGTAACCGGGGGTAATCATGGGCCCGCGCCAACCAGTGGATCCGGTTCCGCAGGGAGCTTCGCATTGCCAATCAAAAGTTCCGCCTTTAAGCAATTTGAAGGTAGCGGTTACCGTGACCGCACCGCCTGTAGGCGCAACCGGAATTGGTAAGTTAAGATTGATTCCCGGGACCGTAAAGGTGTGGGCGACATCTTGTGCGTTGACTATAGTAACCGCCTTGCCGTCGACTAACTCACTGCCGGTAACAGTTCCCGATACTTTGCTGTAAGGTGAATTGCTTGGCAGGGGTGCGGTGCCATCATCCCGGCTGATGATGGTCAATGTCACCGTCGATCCTTGGGGAGCAGACCATACTGACGGGGTATATTTCGGCCATCCTGGTTTATCATCCAATTTTCCGGTAACAATGGTCATTGAGCGGGCTACGATTACCGCTACGGTCGCTTGGTTTACTGCGGGTGTAGATGATGGCCCGTTGGTTGTAGCAGTTCCGCATCCAGTGGCGAAAAGTACTGTAACAGAAAATATAGCGGGTGCAATGACGGATGGACGATTCGTGTGAATCTGCCTCCTTTAAAGTTAGGTGTCGCCAGTGGACAAGTTGGTTTCACATGTCTACGGATACAGCGTAAAGCATTGCGCAACATTGCACACGGGTCCTTGGTCGTATCTTCGAGGGATCTTAAGCATGCCCTTATTGTGGCCTATAGGTCCTTGTCAAATGGCACCAAATGACTAGAGGGTGGTAAGAACTTGTCCATTAATTTCTCAAAGACTATGTCCTTGTGGATAACTTGGGGCGAGGTGGTGCACTAGACAGGGGGTGAGAAATGGATGCCTTAAATCCGCTGCAGGACTCATCTCACCCGTTTAAGGTGGTTGCTGGTTCGCACGCAGACGGTTAAAACTGTAGATATCTGGTGCGTTTTACACCCCCGACACCAACTTGCATAGTTGCACGCATAGATTGCATAACCAAGCTAGAGCATGTTTGTTATTGCCCATTTATTACACTGCTTATTCGTCACCGAAAAAGCTTTTTGGCCATTGACGTGCTCCGTGAAGTACCCGAAAAACTTCCACCGCCTCCTTTACCACACGATAGGGAACAACAAATGCAGTGTGCGAAACCACTAATTCTACATTGCCCACGCTGGACAATATCCACTGATCGGAGTCATCGTGGTGTAGCTACTTGCGACCGTTTGCACCCCAACTATCAACCAATTCCGACCATCGCCCCACGTCTCGCGCCCACAGCCCTCGTGTCCGCTCTCACGGGCGTGGCAGGAAGGGGGGCGAAATCAGATCGACACAGAGGCTCTGTGAGCCTGAGTTCACCTGTATAAACAGAAGCAGTGCGTGCCTTTGAGCCCAATTTTGCCTCTTAACTAGGAAACTCGAGAGGGAGTCACTTTGAGTTAGAGGATAGTCGATGAAATTCTATTCATCTTGAAGATCTTAAGGAACGAAATCCCATTCACACCCATAACGTCTTTTATTCAGTTCTTCGACGTCGGCCTCTGGTTCGCCTGCAATATAGCTTGGGCCCTGTTGAAAACGGCTTGCAACATGCTCTGGGTCAACCGTCCGGTCTGGGTATTTTGCCTGCTAGGGTGATACGAGGCCAGGACCGACATCGAATAAGGAGCAGTTATTGGGTATTGCTCCCCGTGGCGAAATTGCCACCCTCCGGGGTATGCTGACTGTTGCTTAAGATATTTTATCACCCCGTCAAAAGCAATGCGGCCCAATGCAATAACCACTTGGGGTTTTAAGATTTCCAATTCCATGGCAAGGTAGGGTAGACAACTAACAATTTCTTCCGGTGTCGGGCGATTTTGCGGGGGCGCGCACCGAACCACGGCCGTAATATATGCGTTATGTAACATCAGTCCGTCGTGTAACGATTGACTTACCTCTTGATTAGCAAACCCAGCTTGATACATTGCGCGGATTAACCATTCTCCAGAATCGTCTCCGGTAAACATGCGACCGGTCCGATTGCCACCGTGGGCAGCAGGCGCTAATCCGACAACGACCAAACCAGCTTCATTATTTCCAAAGCCGGGCAACGGTTTACCCCAATACTTTTCTTTGGTATAGCGCCGTACTTTCTTTACGGCGGATTCCTCGCGCCAAGTGACTAGTCTGCTACAACGGCGGCAGTTGACCACCGCGTCCTGAATTTGAGAGAGTGTGTCGATGGTTGTCACCTCAGATTATTGATTTAGCCTTGTCGGCATGCATTATTATTTTTTCTCGGGAACTTCCGGTTGCAAGCGATACGGCACCATGGCGACAACCACATTTTTCCTGAAGATAAGACGGGCTTGTAACCCAATTCCCAAATGATTATGTAAAAGATTTTGCCAGGGTTTCGGCACTACGAGTTCCGGGATTAGCACCAGCAAATGGGGTTTGCTGTCGGTGAGCTCGCTGAAATGGTCGATGAAGTGCAACAGGGGCCGCAAGACCGACCGATATTGGGAA
>JAJZZP010000143.1 GCA_021797515.1 Bacillota bacterium
CTTAGACTCCGCATGTGAGCCTGCAAAAATTAGTGATTTATGCTGAGTGACCGATTAGCCTGATGGATCCCATTGAAACCCGTGTTGAATGGGGATTTGTAGCATTTCTAAGATCCGCCAAACGTGCGGTTTCACGTGGGTCCATTGATACCATACGGTGTCGCCCACTGTCCGACGTTCGACCCATAACGTGCGCAGCGCATCTAAAATCACCGTGTCGGAGGGACGGGTAATGGTACGGTGATCCGGTAATTCCAACGGCGGTTGGTCGACCATAGCTTGTCGGACCACTGCCCGCATAAAGCGGGCGAATTGTAAGGCGAGCAGTAAGACATACCCCAATCCCGTCACCCGTGCGGGCTTTTCGAGAAAAAAGGCGGTCAAATGGATGGGTGATTTCATCCAGCGAAACCCCTGCTCGTCTTGATCTTGCGCCTTATATGCCCGCAACGCCGTCTCGGCGTCGAGGGTCATGTGACTGGTGATTAAGACAAAGGTGGATCGACGTTCGCGCTCGTGTTGCACGCAGTCGGCGGTTGGGACCGTCCAGTGCCACTGGACGGTGTATTCGGTAATCGTTTCGGGTTCAATGCCGGCTTTTTGCCGCCCTCGGGTCCGGACCGGTACCACCCGCGTCTCAATGCGGGGCGTTACCAAATGCCACCGAATGTGGGCGGCCTGAACCTGACGGTTGCTCGCTGCGGCGGCATCTTCGACGCAATGAAAGACCTGTTTCGCCAGCTTTTTCGCAGTTTTTTCCACGGTCTGCGCCTCCCGTGCGATTTCCCGTTCCAGCGTATGTTCTTTCTTCTTGTCGAGTGCACTGGAATGATAGACGAACGCCCGCGCCGGGTGATCATATAAGGTCGTATCGAACGTCTGCACCCGATAGGTGGCGGGGGCTCCCGTTTTTTTGGCGGCGAGGGCGCCAAGATCGTGCCACGCGTCGGCGGCAGTCCACGCCTGGTCTTTCAACCGATCACAGAGGCCGAAGGTCGCCGGCAGGCGACCTAGCCAGTGCATGCCGAGGGCGCGAATTTGGCTGAGAGCCGCCTCGGCGATGAGGGCGGAATCCGCGATATAGTCACTCTCTTTCCAAAAATCGTCGGGAAAATCTCCCTCCAGTTGTTCCAACCAGACCGGATGCCAGGCCCGATCCGAGGTATTGCCCGACAGCATGGTTCCCCCCATCACGCAACCGGTTCCATCGACGGTTAATCCGGCCATGATTTGGCGCAAATCCGGCCGATGATCCTTACTGTGCCCCCAGGTTAGCTCGACCGGGGCCGTCGGCCCCGTGTCTTGATTCGGGTAATCACCGAACAACGCAAAGGCCGTAGTGTCCGTATGGAGCATCGTCGGTCCCGCATCCTGTACTGCACGCATCCGGGGGCCTAAGGTCGCGAGCAGCGCCCGTCCGTGTTCGGCCAGGTCTTCCAGCACCCGCCCCAGTGCATCATCATTGAATTGATGCGCGTTAATCCCCTCGCCCCACAGAATGGGTAACGGCAAGGATTCGGCCCAGAGTTCGACATGGTAGAGCGGATTATGTTGGGTCAAGACATTCATAATCAGCGTCAAGAGCACGATACTGGGCGCGATTCGCGCCCGCACCGGATCCCAGGGCAACAACTGATCGACGACGGCCAGCCAATTCACGCGGTCCGCCAGGATCCGCGTCGCCAAGGTGATGCCGGTATGGGGAAAGATATGGGGGTCACCTGACAGGTCGACCACTGAGGGAGACGGTAGTATATTCATGCTCCACTACTTCGCGATCCGATAAGCAGACTCCTTTGCGGAATATTCTGTCTATTTAAATCTTTATTTGCCATTTTTTGACACGCGGAGTCTGGGTTACTATATCATGTATAGTAATAAAAGAGTCAAGGTCCCCTATGCTAGTAACAGACAAGGATAGCGACTACCGTTTATTTTGTTGAATAAGCTATCCGGCGCAGCAAGATAATTTCGCGACATCCTGGTCAAAGGTCAGTGCGGTAAGTTTTAATCCTTCAGCCATAGTTAAATACGGTGCCAAGGTATCATTCAGATCGTCAATGGTAAGTCCAAATTTCACAGCCAGTTGCGCTGCATAGATCACATCTCCCGCATTATCCGCTACTATCTGAACTCCACGAATCCGTCCCGTATCCTCATCGGCCACCATTTTGAACACTCCTTGAGTCTCCCGGTTAACCAAAGCCCGCGTCACCGCCTCAAGAGGCAGTACTGACGATTTGACACGCAAACCGCGTTGCTCGGCCGCTTCTTGGGTCAATCCCACCGAAGCAATGGCAGGATGGGTAAAGATTACCATGGGAACCACGCTCAGATCGACAGTCCGTTCGGAATTATGCATACCCAGCGCATTCCTTGCTGCCATCTTCCCTTCGTAAGCCGCCACATAGACGAATTGCGGTCCCAGAGTTACGTCGCCAGCGGCGTAAATGCGCGGATTGGTCGTCCGCAACGTGGCATCCACCACAGGTTCTCGTTGGGATCCCCTTTGCACCCCCGCCGCCTCAAGTCGCAGCTCCTCCGTGTTGGGATCACGACCTGCCGCAACCAATAGCGCATCGCCTGAAACTACCCGCGATGTGCCATTTACGGTCAAATAGACCGCGTTGTCAGTGCCGACTTTCTCCACCCGTTGGTATGCAACATCCGTTAGCACCTCTATCCCGGCATCCATCAACATGGTCCGAATGACCGTCCGTACTTCGGCGTCATATCCAGGCATCAGCTCGGGTCCACGCTGCATTAGGGTGACTTTGGAACCCCAGTGCCTAAACAATTGGCCCAATTCCAACGCTATATAGCCGGATCCGATAACAATTAGATGGTTTGGACGATGCGTCAAATTGAGGGCGGTTGCACTTGTCAAATAATCTACGCTGTTCAATCCGGAAATTTCTGGAACACGGGGACGCCCACCGGTTGCGATCAGATAACGCGCGGCGGTCAGTACGCGATCTCCCACGGCCAGTCGTTCTTCGTCGACAAAATGTGCTTCACCGGCAACCATGGTAATATCGTACTCCGCTAGCAAGTCTTCATATTTCTTTTGGCGAAGCGTAGCTACCAACTGATCTTTTTCCTTGATGACAGTCGCTAAGTCCGGTTCATTCGCACTGGTGTGCAATCCGTGAAATGGATTGCTGACTGCCCAATGATGCAGGTTCCCAGCGCGCAACAGTGTTTTGGAAGGAACACATCCCACATTAACACACGTGCCGCCAATTGTGCCGCGCTCGACCATGGCGACCCTGGCCCCCACGTGTCGTGCCTCAATGGCGGCCGCAAAGGCCGCACTACCAGATCCGATCACGACCAAATCGTAATCTATCATTCCTTGTCGGGCGTAAGTAGTGCCCATTGACTGAGATATATGTTGAATCGTTTCAGGACGATAACCAGCTTGCTTAACCTTAGCGCGTGCCACCTTTTCCGAGAATTCCGGCGCGGCCCAAAATCGCGCTTCTCCCCGCCGAAAATCGGCCACCACTCGCGTAGCGCCAGCCAATTCCAGAGCGCGCGTGACGTGTGCCTCACAATCCGTACAGGTCATCCCCTCGATTGTCATCTGGTATGCGTCTGTCTGCTCTTCGGATGGCGGCACCACTGTCAGATTCTGCGGATGATAACCGACATCCTCCACCGCTCTGAACACGACCTCTTTAGACAAATTGTCTGGAGCCCAAAAAATAGCTTCTCCGCGCCGAAAATTAGCTTGCACCGCGACAGCCTTTTTGGACTCTAGTGCTTTGGTGACAAGATGCTCGCAATCCACACAAGTCATCCCTTCGATGGCCAAACGGTACCGAACATTTTGGTTCACGTATTCTGCCTCCTCCAGATTTTCGTCGTTGCAACATTACCTGGTCTAATAGTATCCACGCGATTTCCAGTTAAGGAGGTCATTATAGTCGGCCCATACAGCTCCGTCACCCGTTCTCCAAAGAGAAGTGCATCCCAATATTTGTTATATCAGATTATCATATTCGTGAGATTTCTATATTAACATATTAGTGAACCCTTAAAGTTTACCCGAATCCGTGACAGAGAGTATCCGCTCACAATCGTTCGGTGGCATAAGGCATAATTTTCCATTTTGCGGACCTGCCTGTCAATGATGACCGGAATGGGCCGAAGATGGGCCCCATGGCAGGGCGGGCCCATTGTGGGCATGCCTGGGAAAGCACGCCAAAGGCGGCCCGGTCCGCAGCGGAAAACATCGGCATGGTGCGTATGTCGGATCCTAACCGTCCTTCCGGCGGGAAACCCTCAGATTAACCGGGCATAGCCATGGGCGATGACAGGGCCCCACGGATTGTGCTGGGCATGGCGAATGAGATGGGCTGCGCATAAAAGCAAGTTTTGGATGACGGTGCGGAGACGGCGGCGGACCATCGGCCGACGTAAGGTACGGGGTGGCCGATCGGGGTTTGCCCCATGATGCGCAAGATGTTAAAGACGCGCACCGCGATTTGAAGAATTAACTGATTGGTGGCGAATTTGCCGGAGGGAAGGCGTTCACGGTTCACGTCGGTCTGGTATTCGCTGTGGTACTGTTCCATCCTCCCAGGATACTAGGGGAGAAGGTGAATGTGTCAGGTTAAGAAAATATACCAATTTAGGCCATGCCATGAAAAAATAACGGGGATGCGGATTTTGTGATGAACCAAAGGCTTTTCATTCTGAACAATGCCAGGAACTTTTGTGTTGGTTAGTGCCATTCCTCGGAATAGGAGCAATCAGCCAAAATCGGTTGTTGGGGAGGCATGTACTAATGCGCTAACGCCCCCGATAATGCCGCAAGCGTTTCGGGTTGACCGCAACGAAGAGTAACATACCTATATCGTACTCACGCACTTGCAGGTATGGAGAATATGTATCAAGAATGAAAGGAGCCAAGGAGGTGTACCCTCATTGGCTGATTGCTGCGGTTTTCTGGCGACCATCATGATTTCGGCATCATCCACCGTCACCGGTTTCCGGGCGAAATGCCCGACCTTACAGTTATATCCGGCGATGACCTCGAAGCCGGATCGTTCCAGCAACAGTTTCACTTCCCGAAAAGAAAATGTCGTCGTATAGATGGCAACCTATCTTTCTTGTCCATCGGAATCGACAATAACTTCGTCTTCCTGCATGGTCCTCGTATAGGCATCAAAGGCTTCGGCAACTGCCGGGTCTTGGACCGCATTGGAGGTCTGAATCGCCGACAACACAAAATATCCCCCGGACCGCAGCGCCGCAAACACATTGTCCAGAATCTGCTGATGTGCCGCATCGCTACCAGCGAGACCAACCGCCCCTTCGCTAAGGCATATGGCCTGATCAGCGGTCGACTCGAACTCCATGAACCATGCATCGAGAACGTGGAATTCCCCCGGCAATCCTTCGTCGGCAATGGCCCGGGTGGCAATCTCGATGAAGCGCTCCGAGATATCGACACCGGTCGGATAGCATCCCCGCCGAGCCAGTTCCACACTATGTCGGCCCGGTCCGCACCCCACATCTAAGACACGGGATCCTTTGGAAAGTCGGGTAGTCCGCAGGCGCCGTGGTGTAGGTGACGCTCGCTCCGTTGGCCGTCCCTTTCGGTTGACGGTGCCTCAGTGCGTCCCCCTGCCCGATTTTCTGCAGGCTCTCTAAAATTCCGTACGGTCGGTTTTCCCGAACACGGCGTCAAACGACCACTCCACCCGGAATCTGCCTCGGCAGAACCGAGATTTAACGGCACCCGCCTATCCACCCCTGAGCACCGAGTGGGTTCCGACCTACGGGTCACCCTGCGAGGCCGCGGTCCTCGAGCCGAAGCTCTTGCCACGACGGCGGGTCCCATGAGTCCTCCACGGGTCCTTTCCTCGCCAGCGGTTATAGTATCCGCTGGGTCATTAGTACTACGACCCAATCCGCCAGGCTTGGGTCCACCTGTTGGCGCTAATTCATTTTGGCATGGGTTTAGCTAAAATGGCTACCATCTCAGTCCCTGTGATCGGCTAAGGCTGTTGGCATGACGGGGAATACCCCGCTATTTTTTCCTTCAGGTAAAGTGGACAGGGCCTCCCGTGAGGAGAAAAGAGAAGCAATGCAGCGGACTCGTCCCCTGCACCCCTACGCTCGCCGCGACGCAGGCCCAGCACGAGCTTTCTGGGCCAGAACAGAGCGTAGGGTGAGTCAAGGCTCAATAAACGCTGCGCGGCCTTGACGAGTTCACGGTGTGACCCTGCGAGGCATCAAATGGTGAACAATCTTACACTAGTAACGTTTTTTTATTCGCACGAAAACCCCATCACTTCCGGCACGACCCTGGGGTGCGTCCCAGGAACTCCGACCGTCATCGGCGTGTCACCCCGGTGACCTGTTTCCTCAGAGGGACTTCGCCTCCGGCGTTCGCTCCTCTGAGCGTTTAATGCGCTCCGCCCCACAGGCCATCCTGGTGATTCTGTTCCGAAAATTAGAAGGGCCTTAAACGCTTGTCGAGGCATAGCCGATCAAACCGATGTGGTAGGCCCGTGTGCGAGTATCGGTGAGGGGCTCGCAGACGCGGTGGTAGGGATTACAACGTGATCGGCTCCAACGTCACCTGGTACCCGAGATCTGCTAAACGTCGGATGGCACGACGTTTGACCGCTTCGGTGTCCCGTCGATCAAAATAATCCACACCCAGATCCGCATAGGGTTCTCGACGGTCGAGCACGATCCAGATCCGCTGACAAATGGAATGCGCCACGGCCATGGCGGCCCGTTTCGGTCCGATGCGAGGCACCAGCCGCCGGTACTGGGCCCCCATATAGGTGGATTTGGTGCGACCCGCCCCGCGGGCCGCCTCCACCAGCGCACTACGCAAAGCTCGATTCCCGGGCGTGGTGCGGCCGGAGAGGCGTTTCCCCCCACTGGTCTTATTGCCGGGGGCGACACCGGTCCATTTCGCGAGCGCCGCGGCACTGCGAAACGGCTCGACCGTGGGGCCAACCTCCGCTAAAATGACATCCGCCACCCGTCCTTGGACGCCCGGAATGCTGTCGAGCAAGGTGCGGGCCTCTTCAAAAGGGCGGGTGCGTCGCGCAATCTCTTGGTCGGCGCCGGTAATTAACGCCTCCAGATCGGACAGGTGCCGCAGCTGTTGCGTCAGCATCCACCGTTGGTGGTCGCCCACCAAGCCCGTCAGGGCTTGGGCTAAGAGCTCCGCGGAGGCCCGAATACGACGGTCCGCGAGCCCGGCCAACTGGGTGAGGTCTTGCGTTGCGCCTTGCGCGATCGCGGTCAACATCGCCCGGCCAGAGACCCCCAGAACGTCCGAGATGACGCTGCCCAGTTTAATGTTACCGCCCTCCAGAACCTTCTGAATCCGGTTGACTTCTCGTGCTCGTTCCTCAATCAAACTGCGCCGATACCGCACGGCTTCACGGAGTTCGCGCTGGGGCTTATCCGGAATAAAGCTGGGCACAACGAGGCCGAACGCCAAGAGTTCGGCGAGCCATTGGGAATCCTTGACGTCGGTTTTCCGTCCCCGTAGGGGCTTAACGTGGCTGGGATTAATGAGCCAGACGACTACCGTATCCTCTAGCAGATTATACACGGGCTTCCAATAGGATCCGGTGGATTCCAGACACACGTGCGTAATGCCCTCCTCCACCAACCACGCCCGTAGGGCGTGCAGATCGTCCGTGAACGTGCGAAAGGTCCGGGTCTCTTGGCGAGCCGGGGTGAGTTGGTCGGGGACTTGGTGACGGATGGTGACCACCCATAGGCGCTAACTTATGACGCGACATCGCACTGAAGACGCCGTTTTCGAGATCGTTCATGCAGATGACGTTTCCCGTGCTGTCCTGGGGTACGCCAGTCCCGCAGATCGGAGAATCCTTGGACGATCCGACAGAGGTCATTCCACACCATTTGGGTATACCGCCAAACGGCGCTGCGTATCGGTTTTGAGGGGAAATCCGTAGGGGGAAAAAGACCGGTCAGGATTCCGGATCGCATCGATGAGGAGTGCACCCAGGACTTTGGCTAAAAGATATGTCTGGGCGAGATCCGGATCAAACGCCCGT
>JAJZZP010000142.1 GCA_021797515.1 Bacillota bacterium
CCACCCGTCCCCTCTTTGAATAATGCGACAGTATTTATAAGAAACGCCTTGAGCCACGCGCCGTCCGTCCGATGAAATATCGAAAGAACCGCTAGCGCGGACCAAAATGCGTCCCGTATGAGTGCCGACGTACTTTCCTCGGGGGACTATCGCTTTAACCAAATCTCCGGTTTGAAAGCCGAAATAGACCTTCCGACGTGCTCGATGCCGGATGGGAAAGCCATAGGCATTGGTGCCACACATCTGGTGAGTGCCTCGGTCTTTCGCCGTCCAGATCTGCATAAAGGCAGGCAAACGCGTGAAGCGCTCCGGTGTGCTTTCGCCTACACACAAGGCATCAAAATAGTGTTCTTTCGGAAAATCGTGGGCAATCCGCTGCATCTTGGTCCGACCGCCCGACCCACCTTCCACGGGTAAACCTGTGGCTTGCAGTTGCGTGTACAACCGCCAGCGGGTGGCATTCATCATCGCCGCATCTTTCAAAGGTTTTTTGGCTTGGGCTTGGATGTTCGGAAAGCCGAATTCCTCAGCGGTTTGGTTGTTCTTTTTTTGGTTGCAGGGTTCGCACGCAAGAGTCAGGTTGCTCATCCGGTTGCTCCCACCTCGACTTTTGGGAATCATGTGTTCGATTTCCAGCGGTACATCGATGGCCCCACAGTATACACACGCCCGTCCCCACTTTTCAAGCAGGTACTCGCGCACTTCGTAGCCTAACAAGGTGCCTTGCTGGTATTCCACCCCGGTGATCTCCGGGTTCTCCAGTTTTTGCGTGTCGAATTTGACATGCTCTACGCTAAGCGCCATGACCGGTGCGAGTGTCCGGATTTTTGCCAAGGCATGCAGAGTTTGATTGACTCGGGCCTCCAAACTGCGTGGCAGCCATCCTTGAGGGCGTTTGCGGTTGAGAAACCGGGCTTGGCGATAGCGCGTCTTGCGATGGCGTCGTCCGCGACGGAGGGCACGCCGTTTATCCAGCCGGGCTTTGATGTCGGTTTTGTGCACGATCTCGCCCAAAAAAATGACCTTGGGGCCTTTGGCTCCTTCCAAAATGATGGCCATGCCCGTGGTCTTGCTGCCCGGATCGAATTTGGCTCGCAACGGTTGAAAGTCCGACTCCGCAGCGAGCCGATCCTTCAAGCGAATCGTGAACGGAGCCATCTTGTGAATGGCGGCTCGATCGTGTTCTAATAATTTCCGCGCCCGTTTCTCCGTGCACGGCATTAAGGGTTTTTTATGTTTGTCTAGGACAAAGACCATGGTGCTTCCTCCTTGCCACCCCTCTTACGAGGGCTGGTGACGTTTTCGTGTAGAAAATCTCTCCTCGCCCATGTTCCGAGGGGTCGCATCATCCCTCCGCACCGCTTGCACTACCCTCAGCTTGCTTTTAACGGAGGACCAGAGCGCCTGAGACTGGAGAAGCATCTCAAGGTCTGCACCAAAGGAACGGAGCCCCGCTTGGCGGGACTAAGGCTGGTCATAGCGCCTTTTCGGGCTTTCCGCCTAAAGTCAGGAGCTTTTGCAAGCCCCCGGCTTTAGCCGTGGGGTCTATGACGAACATCGACGACCACTGCCTGCCCATTTCGGGCCATACTTTCGACACGGTCTGGGGTTAAATGGTGTACCATATGTGCCCCTCCTGCGGGAAATATACTTAAGTTCAACAATATTGTACTAGCGTTTTGGATATAGTCAATGCTTATCGGTGAAGGGCGGTGATGATTACCGTGAATTGGGGCATGGTAAAAGTGACGGGCAAAAAGTATACTAGGTCTGAAGACGAGGTATGCGGGGGAGTTGCCAGACTTTCCGAATTTCGGCATTGTTCGTCTTTTCTTAATGGATTTGAACAGAAGGCCTCAAGGAGGTAAACGCAGTGCGATTACATAATTACATAGGCGGTCAATGGGTAGAGCCTAAACAGGGCGGGTATCAGCAAGACATTGATCCCGCCAACGGCAAGATTGTGGCTGAAGTGCCCATGTCAGACGGGGATGACGCTCGTCTAGCCATCTCAGCCGCCCGGGAAGCGTTTGAAACTTGGCGCAAGGTGCCAGGTCCCAAACGTGGAGAGATATTATTCAGGGTAGGAACGTTGCTCAAAGAGCGCAAAGAGGAACTAGCGCAATATATGACTCGGGAAATGGGCAAAGTTTTAATGGAAGCCAGAGGAGACGTTCAGGAAGGCATAGACATGGCGTTTTACATGGCTGGTGAAGGTCGCCGCAGCTTCGGCTACACCACGCCGTCCGAACTTCCCAACAAATTTGCGATGGCGACTCGCAACCCCATCGGTGTCGCCGGGATTATTACGCCCTGGAACTTTCCTATGGCTATCCCGACATGGAAAATATTTCCTGCCTTAGTGTGTGGCAATACGGTGGTATTCAAACCTGCGGTAGAAACCCCATACTTGGCATATCAACTCGTCAAAATTTTAGAAGAGGCTGGCGTGCCGGCTGGAGTGGTGAATTTAGTGTTTGGCTCTGGTACTGAGGTCGGCGAGGTGCTCTTAAGTGATCCGGGTGTTGACTTGATTTCTTTTACTGGGTCTAACGCAACAGGACGGCATGTGGCGGCAACTGCGGGGGAGCACTTAAAGCGGGTCTCCCTGGAGTTAGGAGGCAAAAATGCCATCATTGTGATGGACGATGCCAACATGGAACTGGCGGTAGAAAGCATTTTATGGAGTGCCTTTGGCACCACTGGACAGCGGTGCACCGCGTGCTCCCGACTAATTGTCCATGAAGGTATTTATGATCAGCTAAAAACCATCCTGAAAAGCCGCATCGCTTCCTTGCGGTTGGGGCACGGGTTGGAGGAGCATACTGATGTGGGCCCATTAATTAACCAACAGGCCATGGAAAAGGTTCACCGTTATGTGCAAATTGGTCAATCAGAGGGCGCCGAATTGGTCATTGGAGGCGGCCCGGCACAAGATGACCAATTGTCCAGCGGCCACTTTTATCTTCCGACTTTGTTTGCCGGAGTTACCGCCGAGATGCGGGTCGCTCAGGAAGAGATATTCGGTCCAGTGCTAGCTATGATTAAGGTAAAAGATTTGGACGAGGCCATCCGCATTAACAATGCCGTGACGTATGGGCTAAGTTCTTCAATCTTTACTCAAGACGTTAACAAAACCTTTCAAGCCATCAGGGATCTCGCGACCGGCATTGTTTACATTAACGCCGGCACAACCGGCGCCGAGATTCATCTTCCCTTTGGCGGAACTCGCGGAACTGGTAATGGTCACCGGGAAGCGGGAACGGCAGCAATGGACTTCTTCTCCGAGTGGAAAGCTGTCTACGTAGATTTCAGTGGGCAACTGCAACGCGCACAAATTGACACCGAATGAACAGAGGGCCGGTACGAGAACCGCAAGGAGGTCAGTAATATGGCTATTGCCACCAAGTATATTGCACTTAAAACAGAAATTCCGGGTCCCAAAAGCAAGGCTGTGCTGCAAAGAATTGACGAAGCTACTCCCCGGGCTGTCGCAGTTTATGCACCGCTGGTTGCAGATCGCGCCCATGGATCACTGCTTTCGGACATCGACGGCAACACGTTTATCGATTTGACGGGCGGCGTGGGCGTGCTTAATGTTGGCCATACCCATGATAAAGTGCGAGCCGCATTACATGAGCAGGTGGACCGCTTTTTGCATACCGACTTTACAATGATTCCCTATGAAAGCTATGTGCGACTGGCGGAGCGGTTGAACGCCCACTTCCCTGGCGGGGGGCCAGCGACCACTGTGTTTTTTAACTCTGGCGCAGAGGCCGTGGAGAATGCCATTAAAATTGCCAGGGCGTATACCAAACGTAAGGGAATCATTGCCTTCGAACGGGCATTTCATGGACGCACTTTGATGGCGATGACTTTAACCTCCAAGGTCCATCCCTATAAGGCGGGGATGGGGCCCTATGCGCCCGAGGTCTACCGAGTCCCGTTTCCCTATCCTTATCGTTGCGAGTCAGGGCATGGAGAAGCCAGCCATGAATGTGACGAGCGTTGTTACGCCCGCATCGAAGAAGCCTTGATGCTACAAGTGGCTCCCGAAGATACGGCAGCAGTGATTGTGGAACCAGTCCAAGGGGAGGGTGGGTTTATTGTACCGCCTAACACCTTTTTACCCTGGCTGCGGCAGTTTACTGAAAAACACAATATCTTGCTCATAGTGGATGAGGTGCAAACGGGGTTTGGCCGTACCGGCACCTTCTTTGCGACGGAACAATCGGGGATTCGTCCCGATTTATTGACCATGGCCAAATCGATCGCCGATGGCATTCCCCTGTCGGGGGTGATGGGACGCCCGGAAATAATGGATGGGCCAGGCGATTCACAAATTGGGGGCACATATGTTGGTAATCCCCTTGGCACTGCCGCGGGCAATGCGGTGTTGGATGTATTCGAATCAGAAAACTTGTTGGAACAGGCTCGACAACAAGGGGAGCATCTGATGCAGCGCCTCTTCAAATTGGCGGAAGATATTCCGCAAATTGGCGAAGTGCGAGGATTGGGGGCGATGGTGGCTATGGAGTTGGTAACCGACCGCACTTCAAAAGATCCAGCTCCGGAACTAACCGATCGAGTGCTGAAAATCTGCATGCAGCGAGGCCTATTGATGCTGAAGGCGGGCATTTACGGTAACGTCATACGTTTTCTGGCACCCTTGAACACCCCTCTTGATGTGTTGGATGAGGCGCTTGAGGTATTGGGCGACGTGCTACGTCATGAAGTAGCCTGAGCCTATACCATGACCAGTGATCACAGCGCAGCAAGCTTAGCCGGAATTCATATTTTGGACTTGTCACGCGTTTTAGCAGCACCCTATGCGACAATGGCCCTCGGCGACCTAGGAGCAGAGATCATAAAAATCGAACGCCCTGGTCTAGGCGACGAAACGAGACAGTGGGGTCCCCCTTTTTTAGAGGGGCAGTCTGCTTATTTTTTGTCTGCTAATCGGAATAAAAAGTCTTGCGAAGTGGATTTAGGAGACCCGCAAGGGCAGCTCCTGGTCCGTACGCTGGCATTACAGTGGGCGGATGTGGTCGTAGAAAACTTTAAGCCGGGGACTCTGGAAAAATTTGATCTCAGCCTCGCGGCCTTACGAGCAGAAAATGCCCGCCTTATTACCGCAACACTGCGTGGCTATCCCCAAGGTGATGATCGCCCTGGTTATGATTTCGTGATGCAGGCAGCATCCGGGCTTATGTCCCTCGGCGGTCCTGAGGCAGGACCGCCCTATAAGACTGGAATTGCGGTGGCGGATATTACATCGGGTTTGTTTTTGCTTTCCGGTATTTTGTCAGCGCTTTTCGTGCGGGAACGCACGGGATCGGGACAGCACGTGGAAGTCTCTTTGTTTGATTCACAAGTCGCGTGGTGGGCCAATGTCGGCATGGCACATTTGGTGACCGGCAATCCCCCAGTCCGGTGGGGGAACGCCCATCCTCAATTGGCTCCGTACGAACTGTTTGAAGCTACCGACGGATATTTGGCGGTAGCCGTGGGTAATGACCAACAGTTTGCAAATTTGTGCCAGGTTTTGCAGCACCCGGAGTGGGCAACCGACTTACGCTACCGCAGCAATCCTGAGCGGGTTAACCATCGGTCCGCCTTGCACGAAGATCTGCAGAGCGTATTGGGGCAGCAGACAGTCGCGAAATGGACGCAGCAACTTGACGCCAAACAAGTGCCCGCGGGGCCGGTGCGGACGATTCCCCAAGCGCTGGCTTGGCGAAATGCCATGCCTAACCCTGTGGTCTCCCTATTAGATGGCATTCCGCAAATTCATTTTCCTTGGCGTTTTTCTGATTCTTCAGCAACCCCTCGTTACCGACCGCCGGAACTCGGAGAGCATACCACTGAAGTCTGGGAACTATATCGTTCGATACGAAAGGATCAGTGACAAGATGGCGCAAGCAGATAATTTAAGTTCTCTCATTGACAACTACTTTGGAATCGACTCCCAACTCTCCTCAGAGGAGATTCAGATTCGGGATGCGGTGCGGCGTTTTGTGGATGCCAAGGTACGACCCTACGCTGGCCAATGGTGGCAGGACGGGATCTTTCCAACAGAGTTAGTCCCTCAGTTGGCCGAACTGGGGGTTTTTGGCCCGACTTTGCCGGAACAATATGGCGGATCCGGGGTGTCCCCGATTGCTTATGGACTTATGATGCAAGAATTGGAACGCGGAGATTCTGGCCTGCGGTCATTTGCCTCGGTGCAGAGCGGACTGGCGATGTATGCCATTTACAAGTATGGGAGCGAGGAACAAAGAATGGCTTATCTGCCCAAGATGGCAGCGGGGGAAATTATCGGCTGCTTTGGCCTGACTGAACCTGACGCCGGATCGGACCCGGCATCTATGCGCACTATGGCCAAATCGGTGCTGGGAGGAGTGCGTATCACAGGCGTCAAGCGTTGGATTACCAATGGCAATTTGGCTCAAATTGCTGTGGTATGGGCGAAGGATGATCAGGGTGTGATAAGAGGCTATATTGTGCCAACCAACAGCAAGGGGTTTACAGCTCGCCACATTTCCAGTAAAGCGTCGATGCGGATGTCGGTGACGTCTGAACTGTATCTAGACAATGTGTTTGTTCCCGAAGACCACCTTCTGGTAGCTTCACGTGGGCTCGGGTCACCGCTCGGATGTTTAACCCAAGCCCGTTACGGAATTGCCTGGGGCACTATCGGTGCTGCACTCGATTGCCTCAATGAGGCTGCCTCCTATTCCCAAACCCGAATGGCATTCGGCAAGCCGATTGCCGCCACCCAGTTGATGCAGGAGCGCATGGTGGATATGCTCTCACTGACCGTCAACATGCAGTTGAAAGCCTTGCAATTGGGGCGCTTGTATCAGACTGGGGCGATGCGCTACCCCCATGTGTCTCTTACCAAACGAGACAATGCGCGCTCAGCTCTAATCGTGGCTCGCATGGCCAGGGAAATTTTAGGAGGTAATGGGATTAGTGTCGATTACCCGCCTATTCGGCATATGGCCAACTTGGAAACAGTGGACACTTATGAAGGAACCCACGAAATCCACACCCTCATTGTAGGCCGCGACTTATTGGGAGAGAATGCTTTTTAGCCAGAAAAACAGATGAGCAGATAACGTAAGTGTACAACCCATGGTTGGTGCTTGGGGCTGATTAAGAGGCTACGCTGATTATTGAGCAAGGCAAAGGGAAGGTAGGTTTATCCTCATGCCAGCGAATTCATGCGGGGATTCCGAAATTTCTGCGATTGGCACCGGATTCTTTTGCTTGCTGACGGCTGGGATTTGTGCAACCGCACAAGACTACTGCCAGGCATTAATTCAGGCCGCATTTCGCGGCGGGGTATTGCTGACCAAAGGTGGCTTGGAGGCTAATGTGATCGAAAAGCACCGTTTACGGCAGACCCCTGAATTTTTTCATGGGGTCAGTGCTGCTGTTCGGCGAAGGTTCAATGCCTTCGCCGAACACCGATCTTTTGGGTGGAAGCCCCGAGTTTTAGGTATCTTGAGGGGTAAAAATGCCTTTTACGATGTAAACGAAGTAGCATAATAGGGCCAAAAACACCGTCGGAGAATCATTATCTTCAGGGATTCTCTGACGAAGAAACCCTATCCGTCGAAGGCGCAAAACCCCGGATGTCTTCCCCTTTGATGAAGTCCTGAGTCTTTCGTGTTGTACGTGGTAGACACTTCTACGACGTAAAAGGCTTATTCCTTAAGGGTTTTTAGAATCTGACTACAGATAATGAATAGCGAGTTATCGGAAGTCCGCGGAGCGTAATAGGCCCCAAGCAAGGTACTACCGGGGACTTCGGATAACTCTATTGGACTAAATCGCGATCCATCGGCGACCTCTATGGGTAATCAATCGCTTTACCCTCCAAGGGTATCCAGAAGTATACCTCACAGAGCAAGCCTTCTCCGGTGTTACGCAGAGGGGTATTTCCATAATGTTTCACAATGTTAACCTTCTTCCGCCTAGCTCCGTCGCCGCAACCGATCCTAGTCCATTATACGCTCGCCCACCCCGATTTTCGCAAGAAG
>JAJZZP010000144.1 GCA_021797515.1 Bacillota bacterium
TTGATTTGGATAGCACCTTAATTATACCAAAAACCCAGTATTCATGCGGGTTTTGCGGTCTTTTCTCCCATTAGATTTGTTGTAATTTCGAGGTGCGAAACTCAAGTAATTAATGGCGAAAGGGAGGACTGGTCTTGCGGCAATATGAAAATCTAGTGCGCACTATCGCGGACCAGATACTTAAGGGCGATGTGGCTGTAGGCAGCAAACTTCCGTCGGAACGTGCTACAGCCCAGAAATTTGTGGTCAGCCGTTCTACGGTGCGTCGAGCCTGGAGAGAACTTGAATCCCTAGGATATGTGACTTGGTCTAATCAATCCACTCCGGTGGTGGTCCGACCTTTGGAGTCGACGCTGCGAGCGGAACGCTCTCCTGTTGGTCGATTGGCAGAAACCTTGTCTCCCACATTTTTGGGCGATCTAATGCAAGCAGCGGTCAGTTCGGCCCGTTATAACTTTGAAATTGGGATGCCGGATCCGGAATTATTGCCGGTACAGGACTTCCAGCAAATTCTCCGAGAATTGTTCTCCTACCCCTCTCGTGAGGTCTTTGGTTACTCTCCCACATTAGGGCTCGAACGAGCCCGACGCGCGATAAGCGAAGAATTCTTAACTCGCCGCGGCGTCTCCATGTCGCCCAATAACATACTAGTTACTGCGGGATCGCTCCAAGGGCTAAATCTTTTAACCCGTCTTTGGGTGCGTCCCGGAGATGTGATCTTGACCGAGTCCCCCACATTTGCCGGAGCTTTGCACATCTTTCGCTCTCACGGTGCACAAATATTAGGCATTCCCATTGATGCATCCGGTATTAATGTTGATATCTTAGAATCCTTGACTTTAGGAAAAAATCCTCGATTCTTGTACATTCAACCGGTGGGGCAAAATCCCACTGGCGTTACTCTGTCCCCGGAACGACGGCTTAAGTTGCTACATTGGGCGCAAAAGAGTCACATTCCGATCGTGGAAGACGATGCCTATGGATTTCTTTCCGATCAGCCCAATCCCCCTTTGGCAGCCGATAGAAGGCAAATTCCCTTAGTGTATCTCAACACTTTTTCCAAGATATTGGCACCGGGTATACGAGTCGGGTTTTTAGCCGCACCCGCCGATTTGATTCGACAATTGGTAGCCTTAAAACAGCTCAGCGATTTGCACACAGGAACGTTAAGCCAACTAGTTGCCGAAGGATGGCTTCGCCAGGGTCGGGTCGACACGCACATCCAGCGCGCCCGAACCATTTATAAAGGACGTTTGAAACTCGCCACCCGCTTGATTAAGCAGGTCACCCGATTAACCCCATTCGCGGAACCGGACCACGGCTTTTACTTATTTGCAAAACTCCCGCCAGGGCAGATGGCGCAGTCCCTGCATGCAAAAGCAGCCCAGCGCGATGTACTTTTCGCCCCCGGCAATCCGTTTAGTCCCGACGGCCAATTATTTGGCAATTGGATCCGGCTTGCGGTAGGAGCCCAGCCCTCTGCGCAAATTGAAACGGGCTTGCGACGGTTAGGGCGGTTGCTCGATGATGTGACGGACGGTTCCTCCGGTTCTCCGCGGCGAACCATAAAACTCCTACGGTCCTAGTACCCAATCCGATTAATGGTTATCCTGAACAGCAAGAATATATTCGGGGGAGAGTTGCTTAATGCGTTTTTCTACCCAATTGATTCACAATGCCTCCACCATCGATCCCGCGACGGGGGCTGCCAGCCCACCAATCTACCATGCGTCCACATTTCACCAGAATCCCCATTCCGATAAACCTCCATCGTTCGTTTACAGTCGCAGTAAGAATCCTACGCGTTCGGTGTTGGAAGACACCATTGCTGAATTGGAAGGTGGAATCGCGGGATTTGCCTTCGGTTCCGGGATGGCTGCCATTGCTGCGGTGTTTGCCCTGTTTTCCTCAGGTGATCACCTTATTGTAACCAAGGATTTATATGGCGGCACTCAGCAAATTCTTAAGCAGTTGGGTGACCGTTATGGCTTAGAGGTAACCTATGTGAATATGACCGATCTTCAGCAGATTACGGATCAAATCGGTTCCCGCACCCGTGCAATTTATGTCGAAACCCCGTCAAACCCTACGCTCACCATTACTGACTTGCGGGCCGTGGCAAGTATAGCAAAGTCGCATAATCTTTTGACCATTGCTGACGATACATTTATGACGCCTTACTTACAACGTCCACTTGAATTCGGGTTCGACATCATTGTGCATAGCGCGACTAAATTCTTAGCAGGCCACAGCGATGTGATTGCCGGTTTGGCGATTGTCAAATCTTTAGACCTCAAAACTCAACTGGAGCAAATTCAGGCAACCTGGGGCGGGATTCTCGGCCCCGACGACAGTTGGCTCACGCTGCGCGGCATTAAGACATTGGGTGTCCGCATGGATCGCGCTCAGCAAAACGCACTACGGCTTGCGTCATACCTATACAACCACTCTCGAGTTCCTCGAGTCTACTATCCAGGATTACCCAACCACCCCGGCCATGCGTTACAAAATGATCAGGCTATGGGTCCAGGTGCAGTCTTGTCTTTTGAACTGCCACCAGAGCTAACTGTGCGTGAATTCGTTTCGCGATTGCGCTATGCCATCTTCGCGGTGAGTTTAGGCGGCGTGGAAACCATTGTTAGCCATCCCGCCACCATGTCCCACGCCAAAATGGCCCCTGTGACACGCCAAGCCATTGGAGTAACAGACCAACTGCTCAGGGTTTCCGTGGGCATTGAAGACATTGAGGATTTAATCGAAGATTTCCAGCGAGCTTTGAGCTACTGAAAGGGTCACGCTGCCTGGTTCCGGGAACAGTTTTCGGCTGTTCCCGGCTGTTCAATCTTTTTGGCAGTTTCTCAACTGTGCTCAAAAATGGCGCCAAATATTTCACCGTAAGGAAACATAGGATGTATTGTTAATGGGGACTTTGGTCCACCGCCGATAGGCAACTTACAAAAAGGGGCATAATTAATGTTTAGTGAAATGGTGACCCGTACCCAAAATGGATTGAAACAATCTGCGGTATGGAGTGTAGTGGTTTGGTCGTTGGTGTTTAATCTAGTTCTCTTTGCAGTTTTTGCCATTATGGGTATTCATGCTTCACTTACCTCTTTGCCCACTCCCCTAGCGATAGGACACTTGGTAGGCGTGTCCTTGCTAATGCTATTAGTTATAGTATTGGCCGGGCCTTACTGGATTGCTGCCACCTATGGCACTTTAGCAGAAGCAGCAAACGGACAATCCATTACCTGGGGATCCTTTTGGCAAAATGGTCGGAAAATGTACGGCCGTGCCTGGGGATTAATTGGATTTTCCCTACTTTGGGCCATTGGATTAATGGTTATTGCCATGATATTCGGTGCCATACTGCACGCTTTAGCCATTTTAGTTGTTATTTTGTGGATCATCATTTCCTTGCCGGTGCTTATCCGCATGACTGGCGGGTTGTTTAGCCGGCAACTCACATGGGGCCAAAGTTTTGCTCAAAGCTTTCAATCCGCGGGGTGGGGCATCTTGTGGCTGGCTATGGCGGTCTATGCGATTGCGTCCATTATTATTCTTCTATTGGTCTCATTAATTTTAGGACACATTCCTCTCCTCGGATCGATCTTGGTTCTGTTTGTCGATGTCATCCTTGAGGTGGTCGGGGGGATCTGGGCTTTTGCCGCCTATGAGGTCGCTACACCGACGATTCAGTAATTCTCTGCCAACGGCGCACTGCATCGGCTAACTTATGGCAGTTTCATCGGCCCCTGGTTGAACCGTCAAATCCGGCCCGCCTTTTGGCGGTCTCTAGTTTTGGATGAGGTGTCTGTTTTTTCGCCGCCGCATACAGTCGGTTCCGCTCCTTTCCCTGCGCGGTGGTCTGTGCGCTCAGGCGATCGAGAACGAGGCCGAAACCCTCGCCATAGAAATGGCCTCGGCTATCCGCGAAGACCTTTGTCACGTCAGCGTCCAAGCCCACGACCAGAGGTTCGGGGCGTTCAGGCAGGGTTGTAATTTTAACCTGGACCGGAACGGGAATATGGACGGCCACCGTATGCTGGATCGGGGTGATCATCACCCGGACGTTGCCGGTGGCCGCCGGAACCGGAAAACCCTTGAGGGGCATGACCATCCGCTGGCATGTCAACTCGCAGACCCCTTTCTTTCGGAAGGAGTTAGTGCCCCTAGACAAACCGCTCTTAACGAGCGGTTTGTCTAGTCTAGTAGTGGAAGCCCGGGCCTTCAAGCCGGGGAGACTTCCACAAGTGATGTCCACATCCCCAAGAGTTAGATGTCATCCACCCGGACACCCCGAAAGCGGCGCACATGCGGTGGACTCCGCTGAAGCAACGGCTCACCAAAGTCCAGGCCGTCTACGACACCGCCCCGGAAACGGTAGCGTTATGGGATCTCGTGCCCGAAGAACGGCGCAAAGCCTTTCAAGACGCGTGCCGCATCATGGCCATGAACGTCGAATACTGGCTGCGTCAACGCCTCGCTATGGTGTATCCGTATCCCGATCCGCGCCATGAGCGGCGTCTGGTCCGATGGCTATTACACGCGGGGGGCACCGTCCACCAATACGGCGCTGTGTTGACCATTACTCTGGAACATCGGGTACGTCGCGGACCTGTTGGCTCTCATCAAGGCAGAAGATCCGCGACATCCTGCCGATGCTCGCTACCTCAAACACGGGAATTTTCACGTGAGGAATCCTCCTCACAACGTGGACAGCATTGATCGACTTCGGGAACTTCGATGTAGACGTGGCGTGTCGGGATATCCGAATGACGCCGTCGACCATGGCCCGGCTTGGGTTGTTGACCGCGCCAGCGAGGGGCTGGCGTGACCGTTCCCGTGGCTCCATGGGTATCGGAGCCATTATAGGCTCTGCCTCGGGTGCCGATCCGTCTGGCCCCTCTTGGGAACCCTCTTACAGCCTTGTCGGAGGAGGACCATACCGCTCGGACTTTTGCCCAACCATCTGGCCGGCTCAATTCGGCAATCTTGACCAGGGCGGCTTCCAAGCGATTGTGGAGGATGCGATTCTCTCGGCGGAGCCGCGCAACTTCATCCAGGAGCGTATCATGGGCACACGGCAAATCGTTGAGGGTCACGCGAAGGCCTTCACCGTCATTGGCCAACGGAGGCGTCTCAAGGGCCTTGTCACGATAGGGTTGTCGTTGATCGTGCCGTCTTTTCATGCACCTCACTATACTTAAAGTCTTTCCGCAGTCCAGCCCTTGAGACAGACAATCTCAAACAATGTTTCTAACCGACTGGATGTAAGCGCAGTTTTCCGTTCAAAGAGCCGGATTAATCGGACATGTATCCCTCCGATTCGTTGAGTCGATCCATTGATCCTCTCATCTGACCAAAAATTATCCGAGGATGCCCAACCATCGCCGGGCATCCGCGTTTAACATGCTATGGGTTACAAGCAGGGAATTCTCGAATCCTGTCGAATGACTATGATCACGTAGGTTCCACAATTCGGGGACACTTACAGGTTAGGTTTGCTAAAGGAGTTCTATATGTCGAAGTTCTCAGAATCCCCAAAGCTGGATCGAGGCAACGCGTTTCCTCCAGCGAATGCAGAGATCTTTAACACGACTCGGGATATCGACCGCTTCGTGGAATCCATCGAACTGTCTGCTCAAGATCTTGAGAGTCAAGCTCACCAACTGGCTGCGTCCAGTCAGGAGATGACCCAAGCCGTAGACAACATGGCCCGAGGCGCAGCATCCCAAGCAATTGAGGTCGGGCATTTAGCCCAACAAGCCGATACTATGGCGGTCGCCATCGGCCAGGTCGCCCGAGGCGCGGCTGACCAGACTCAGCATCTCAGCTCTTTAGAAGCCGCTACCGTGAGCTTGTTGACGACACTCGGCCTGCAAACTGAAGAGCTTTCTTGGGCGAAAAACGACATGCTAAGCCAGCGAACGGTCGTCACCGCCGGTCAGGAGGCCGTCATGACGATTCTGTCTGCAGTGGAGGAGATGGTGGGCCAGTTTCGGGCCGTAAAGACCGAGATGACTCGATTGGAGACAGTGGCGAATAGCATTGCCAGCGTCAACCAGGCAATTTTGAGCATTGCCCAACAGACTAATTTGTTAGCTTTGAACGCGGCCATCGAAGCGGCTCGGGCAGGAGACCACGGGCGCGGATTTTCGGTGGTGGCAGACGAAGTGCGACGGCTGGCAGACCAATCGCGCGACCACGTCGGGCAGACCGTGGCACGCATGGAAGAGATGCAAAAGACATTCAACGTAGTCACCAAGACAGTGGATCAGTTAGATAGTTATGTAAGTGCTGTGTCCCAATCGGCGACGGCAGCGCAGGAGGCATTCGGAGAGGTCGTCCAAGCGTTCGACAGCCAGCAGGGAGTAGTCACACGGACTGTGCAAGGGGTGAATGCCGTCAGTGATCAGGTCGGCACGATGACTTCGCAGGTGCATGCAGTGGTAGCAGTGGCGGAAGAGAACGCGGCGGCGGCCGAAGAAGTGACGGCCTCGCTGCAAGAATTGGACCAGGTCGCCAACCGGCTAGCGGATATCGCCCAGAACAACGCAGCGGCAGCGGAAGAGTTCCATGCGCAGTTGAATGACTATAGCCGTACAATGGACCGGTTTCGCACTATCGCCGTCGTTATGCGGGCCATGGCAGGGAGTCAGAACGGTGTTCCTCTTGCCGGAGGAATCACCGCGACTCTGGAGGATCTTCTCGCTTATTCGCGGCAAATGGCCGCAGAAGTTTCCTCTTTCCTGCAAGAAATCCCGGACGATGCCTTTGATCGCGGATCCCCGCAAGAACTAACAGGCCCGAACGCGGCAGCACTCAACCGTCTTTTTGACACTGGCGGAGCTACCCGTTTTAACCCCCCGAAGTATACGGTAGGCTGGGATGACAAGGTTGACGTGGCGTTGACCGATATGCTGGAGGCAAAGGCTTCTCGGTCGGGATTGGCGATGGCGGGCTTTTTTGACCTAAACGGGATGATGGTAGCCGGTCAACGGCGGCTGCTGCCAGCTCTCACGGGGAACCCCAAAGTGGATGCTCGTAACCGAATCAAACGTCTGTTGGAAGACACTAATGGCATACGCGGTGCACGGGTGGGCCTTAACGCCTCAGGCCGGGAGGCTCCTGTTCGACAAACGCCGGGAGACTTGCAACGTTACGCGTTGCCTGAAGCGGATGAACCGTTTTTGGTCCAGATTTACCAGCGAGATACAGGCGAGGTATTTTTGGAGGTGGATTGTCCGGTCTACGTACGGGAACGACCTATTGGTAGTTATCGGGCCGTATTCGAAGCATCCAAGGACAGGGGCTGATCCGATCGGGTGAGACTTGGGGAAAGACACGGCTCCAAAAGTTTTGAGCAATGATGGACAAACATAACCGTGTTGTCTACAATATGGGGCTCATTCTCAAAGTGTAGGATGGCTGGCTATCCAACCAGATCCTCCGCGGTGAGCACATTGTAGGCATTGAGCAACGCTATCCCGGCGCACCCGCTGCCGCCGCCGATGTTTCATTTTAATGCGGCTGTTGGTGCCTTCGAGCAGCCTGTTGCTGATCTCAGGATAGATCAGGTTGTTTTTCACGGCGTCAAAATCTTTCTCGAGTCACGTGGCATATTGGGCCAGAGGCCCGATCTCGCAAGCTTAACGGTTCGTGTTGATCGGACCGACTTTTCTGGATACGGATAAT
>JAJZZP010000036.1 GCA_021797515.1 Bacillota bacterium
ACGACGCAAATGACCACCGTATACGCAGTCAAGCTCGGAAAGGCCGAGACTAGGGCGGCGACCCCAGCGGTCACGCTGACCGATACGGTCAGCGTGTAGTCTACTAACAGGGCGGCTCCCGCTAACAGACTGGGCAAATTGCCCAAAGTATCGCGGCCAATCACATAAGCACCGCCGCCGTTGGGATAGGCGGCGACAATTTGGCGATAGCTCATGACGAGGAAGACCAACAGCAGGGCAATGACGCCGGAAATAGGCAAGGAATACCACAGTGCACCAATGCCTGCGGTGGCCAGTACCACCAAAATGGCTTCGGTGCCATAGGCTACCGACGAGAGCGCATCGGGGGAGAGGATGGATAATCCTTGCCAAAGCCCAAGTTTGGCCGTCTCGCTGTCACGGGTCTTCATGGGGCGGCCGAAAATCAGGGCCTTCCAATTCATACAGCACCTCCACACACGGTGCTAGTATAGCAAACGAAGGCCTTGAACCCAAGCTCAAGGCCTTCGATTTCCTACAATTATTTTATCCGCCGTAAAACCATCCAGTTTCACGCATGACTAGCGGTTTGGCACTCTTGTCCCGCACTCCAGCGTCTATGACCTCAGCAACGTAGACCGTATGATCGCCCATGTTTACGGATTCTTTCACAGCCGCTTCAAACCAAGCAGGTGTTTCTTTGAGAATGGGTGCACCAGTGGCAGGGCCCAAGTCAGTGGCATGACCGCTAAGCAATAAGCCGTCGAACGTCGTGGGTTTGAAGAAATCTGCCGCTATACTTTTTTGTGATTCTTCTAAAATACTGACCGCAAACTGACTAGTGCGTTGTATTAACGGATGTAAGCGGCTGTCGTTCTTGACACCGACCATCAGCAAAGGGGGTGTAAAGGACGCCTGAGACATCCAGTTGATAGTGCCCGCCGCGACCTCGTTGTGCTCCATTGCGGTGACTATGTATAAACCGTAGTTAATCATTCGCAAGGCATGTTTTTTTGCTTCAGCATCCATAGACTGACCTCCTGTCGTTGATCCATCATAGGTAGTAAATGTCTCTTTCCCTGTCGTGTCATAATTAGCTGTTCAATGTTATGGGGGAAACAGCCAACGACCCCCGGCCTTCAGGCCGGAGTTTAGAACAGAACTCTACCGCAAATCTAAGAACCGTTGCAGACGATTAGTTTTGGCTTCATCGTCCGACCCATCAGGGTTAGTTGACAAACAGCCGTCCCCATCCAATCCTGCAGATGAGAAGCGTTCTTAGGGTAGCGTTTCGCCTCGAAAAGATCGGCGCGGAGGGTGAAACCGCATTGCCGGCAATGCAATAGCAGACCGTTATTCGGACGGTTCTCTCGGGCAACATGCTCTCAGTTCGGGCATCCATCCCTGGGAGGTGGAGTCGGCATCGACTGTAATGGCCAAACTGCGCGCGATTTGGGCCTTGTAGGCGACAAAGGCACCCAGTTCCACAGAAGCCCACTGGGCCTTCTTCCGGCGGTTTTTTGCCTTTCGCTTGGGTTCTTTCACGAATGTGTTTCCAGTTTTCCATGCCGATCAAGAAGTCAGATGCCACAACGATTTTCGCCATTTGATGGCTCACATTTGCCTTGAAGCATCTCGTTTCGCGCAATCGCCGTTTCGCACCGCGGGTACCTTTTTTCTGCAGAAGTGAACGCACCCTTTGAAACGCCTCGCCTTGGCGGCGAATGGCTTCTCCAGGAAAGAACTGTCTCTCGTTCCGTGGTGTCGTGGTCACCGCCAAGTAACGTTCGCCAAAATCCGCCCCTTTGGTCCCCATGAAGTTTTCAGGGATGTGATCCGGGGGTTCCTTCTCCACACTGACCAACAGGTTGAACTGTTTGGTGCGGGGACCCCGGCACAGCTTGGCAGCGCCAAAGGTGGCTGCCCTAGAAGAACCTTCTTGGATTAATGCGAGATGTTGTTTCGAGTAACCGTTGTACCCCAAAAACACAAGCCCCATCAGTGCGGTGATGTGAACTTGTTGCTCGGACTTGAATCGATACTCCTGTTGATAGCTAAAGGTTGTCGTATGCGATGTGAAGACCGGTGCCTGATCCAGCCCTTTGTATGCCGTCCTGGTATAGCCTTTTGGACGGTGCCACGCATTTTGCTTGGCCTCGGTCCACAAGCTTTTGAAGGTGGCCCCAAATTGTCTGAGCACCGAATACCCCAGACGGGAGGGCAAACCACACCACTCCCGCAATTCGGGATAGACCAGTTCAAGGAGTTTGACTTGATTGGACATCTTCCCGTGCTCAAGAGCGACCCGGCTCGTATAGTTGAGGGCCTTCTGATACGATTGGACCGTATACAGGAGACTTTGGCCACTTTCCGATGTTGTATGCAGTTTGAGTTTGGCGGTCAGTATCGTCTTCACAGAAGTATTCTACTACGTTACTTCTGCGAATTTAACAAAGAAGAAAAGGTGAACGGCGCGGAAACCTTGGTCTGAACGCCCAGGTTTCCGCGCCGGGAGATTAGATGAAACTAGTTAATCGACGTAAGGGGTGTCAATCGGTGAGCCAAAATTGGCATGCTGAAACAATCAGACCAGCGATGGCCGAGGACGTGGGCCGTATTATGATGCAGCACCCTTTGTGGACTAGGTATGGGGTGACCCAAGAGTCAGCGAAGCAGCGTGTCGAGTTATTGCTCAATCAAGGAGAACTTGGCTTGGGGTTGAGGTGTGATGGTAAACTGGCGGCATTTGCGATTTATGGCGATAAAACGTTCGGAGATCATGGTTATCTGCGGTTGCTAGGGGTAGGCAAAATGTTTGTGGGCCACGGTTTAGGTGGAGCACTGCTAGATTTGGTAGAGAAAAATCTTGGGGAACGACAGATTGATCGACTGTTCTGCCTTTGCAACTTGGAAAACAGCGGTGCTCTGCGATTTTATCAAAACCATGGATATGTCGTAGTAGGAAACCTGCCTAGCTGGAGTCAACCGCACTTAGATGAGGTAATTTTAGTAAAGCGGGGCCTGGCTTGAGGGAAAGGCCAACGGGACACTAGGGCAAAACTAATTCTCGGCGAAACGATGAACTAACCGATTTTCCTTGGCGATGATCCGGGATTATACTGCGAGCGGATCAAATTTAACGTTTTAGGCAACGGACTTAAGTCGTTGAAACTGGAGGGCCAGCAAGGTATGGAGACGTGATTGATGCTGTGCTGACGTGTTGGACAAACAGAGGGTGATCGCGTTGCAAAACTTGGGGACCGTCTCGTAATAGTGGGAGTGGAGGTACTCCACCTTGACGAATTTCCCGGGACGTTCGATAAGGTTTAGATTGCGCGAGTAGGGGAAAACAAAAAAATCTGGGCGATTGCGAGGGGCGCGGCTTTTTCCCGCACGAAGGCATGGCGTGGATCGGCCGCGTGATCCAAAACGATGGTGAGGGGAAGCCCCGGGAATTTCTTAGGGATCATGGCGAGCCAGGTGGCCAGCCAAATAGAACAGGGATGACAGCATGCCAGGCACTGAAGACGACCAAACGTTGGCATCCCGGCTAGGTGGGGATAAAAATCCGCGTCAGACTCCACAAATCACCCAGGACAAACTGGGCGGCGCCCATGAAGAATTAGGGGCGCAGGCCAGCTTGGGGTTTCGCGAGAATCGGTTCCGGTGGTTCGGTGAGAACGGTCGCCTGGACCGTGGGAATGGCTTTGGCGCGAATGGGTGAGACCTTGCGGTATTGCAATCTAGCCCAGTGGAGATTGTACTCGGAATTTTTTTGCAGCCCGGTGAGCGCATGGAGCCGTTGGCCCGCTTCCATGAAACTGCGGGCCGGGCATTGGGCAAACTCCTCGCGCAGCGAGGAGTTATAGGCGTCCCAATCGCTGGTACTGCCACCCACCCGGACGGTTTGTAGCGTCTGGACCTCGCCCTCTTGGTACGCTTTGACGAAGGATCGCACGGTCGTTTCGGGGCATCTCGTCGCTTTGGCCGCGGTGGAGCGCGAAAAACCTAGCGCTGTTCAATACGCTGCCTTCATCGTGTCACGGCGGGATTTCGTCTGCGGTACCGATCAGGTGAATCAGGGAAACCCCTCTGGGGATTCGGTATGGTGGGAAAATCTATGGCTTCACCCCACTGCATCGCAGGGGGGCAGCGACTTCCAGTCAGATCATCCGCTCGTTATTGAGACGACTTAAAAACCTTAACTTTGACCCGCGCAGTATAGATGGCGCGTGGCACAAAACCATGGACTTCAACCTGACCAAGCCGAATTGCGCTATCAAGGGTTCCTGCGACAACTGCTGGCCCTGCTACGCGAGCGAGTCAACGGTTTTTAGAGCTGAAAAGTCCCGCAAGGCGGCCTAAACACAGGCGCAATGCTCATTTTTTACCTGAAAAAGTTGAACATAATGCCCGCGCATTCCCCTTCCCCGGCGAAGCCGGGAGGGGGTCAAGCGGGCGAGCCCGTAGGGCTAGACATGACGAAACCTTTGTTCCTTAATAAGGCCATAGGGCCGGAACGGTCCGAATCGACGCCCAGGGGAGATCCAGCATAAGACGTACGATGCCTAATGGCACGGCGCAGCGATCACAGAACCAGGCACTTCTGAGGGCGACCTCACAAACCCCCATCGCGACCCGTCGGGGTTCGATGGCAGGAGCCCTATATCACGGCGAAAAAGCAGTTGTCGTGTTGGACCGGCATGGCCTACCCGGCGGGGAATACCCGGGTTGAATGACCAACGAGACTTTCCTAGTTATCTGATCGCGCATAGCGAAACCCCTTGCAGCGCAAGAGGTTTCGAGGTTCGGCTTGTATTATATCCTACATTTGGCGCCATTTTTTTCCAAACGGCTTTATGATGCGGGTTTTTCAGCCTCAACCACTTTGGTGTAGTCACTAATTTAAACCCATGAATATCGAGTTCGTGCGGAAATTGGGGATTTTTCGTCGGTACTAATCGATCGCAGATTTGAACAATGTCTGAGGACGGGTACTCTTTCTTCGCGGTTACACTCTATCTGATCCGACCCCCGCACGTCCACCGGTCCGCACAGAAAAAAATACTGGACATTCGTACTGGTCATTTGGCGCCCTTCGCGGTACGCTGTTCTTAAATGTTCGGGGAGGGAGTCGCCATGATGACATCGCGTCCTGTTGTCGGCGTCGGGTCTCTGCTAGTCTGCGAGCGGGCCAGCATGGCACAGAGACGATGTTTCTAACCAAAACGTCCACCACGATTCACGGGAAAACCTATACGCATTACAAAATCGTGGAGTCGATTCGGGAAGCCGGGCGCGTGAAACACCGCGTGCTGTGGTCCCTCGGGAACGTGACGGAGGAGCAAGCTCAGCAGATTCGGGCGGTGTTGGCAGTAACGCACGGGACCGAGTGGGTGAGCGCGCCTTTTGCGGAAATCGCGGTCACGCGGCATGCCGCGTATCCCGATGTGGCGGTGGGGCATGCGCTCTGGCAGACGGGAGACTGGGGAAAGTTTTGGGGAGCCGATACGTTCTGGGTGGAAGCCTTGGTGCTCAATCGGCTGATCGACCCGCAAGCCAAAATTCATCTCCACTCTTGGGCGGCGGGGACCGTCTTGCCGGCCCATCATGGTTTGACGCCTGACACCCTCGATCCGTATGCCGTGTACCGAGTCTTGGACCGGATGGCGGCACGCGAAGCGGAAGTTCAGCAAGCGCTGGCGGCCCATCATCGCTCTGCGCCGGGAGAGTCAAAATCCCCCACATTCTTCTATGATCTCACGTCCACGTACGTGGACGGCACCACGAGTCCGTTAGCAAAGGCGGGATATTCCCGCGAACACCGGCCTGACCGTACTCAAATCGTCATCGGTCTGCTTATCACGGCCACCGGGTCGCCGATCTATGGGCAGGTCTGGCGCGGCAATACCCCCGATGTCACCACCGTGCAGACGGTGGTCGCCGACCTGAAGCAACGCCTCGCGCTGGGCTCTTGTATTCTCGTGTTTGATCGGGGCATGGTGTCATCCGCCAATTTGGCCGCGATTGACGCGGCGCAGCATCTCTACCTCTCAGCCGTGGATCGCGATGAACTCGCCGGCCTGCCCTTCTGGCCCGCGGCATGGCCCGAGGCGGTCGACGAAGATCATTGGCAGGAAGCGGTCACGCACCGGGGCATGGAGGCGTATGATGCGGAACACACGCTCTGGTATCGGGAATGGACCACCGCCGAGCGGCGGTATGTCGTGGCGTTCGACTATCGGCGGTTTCACCTCGAAGATACCGCGCAAGCCCGAGCCGTGCATAATCCTGGCTGTAGTCACTAATTTTTTGCCGCCATGGACGCAACCCCTTGTCTGCCAAGGGCTGGAAAAATTTGGCGCCAAATGTAGGTTATATAACGGGTTCGGTTCGCCCGCAATCGCTCGTGGAGCTTCCGGAACCGCGCGAATTCCCCTTGCCATTGGCCCAAAAACAGGGATTCGTTATACGTCACTACAACCGTCCGTTCCGCGCCGAAGACCGTGCACATGGTACGGTATGTTTGCAGATCGCCAAATTCGGGGAGCACGATACTGTTCGCGCGGAATTTCCAGGAGGTCCGGAACTTGGTTGGCTTTTAACGAACCAACGAACCAACGAACCAACGAACCCACAGGGGCTGTCTCTACCACTGCCTGGTTGGTTTGCGAATGATTGCCCTTGTCGTAGACGAGGGTCATGTGGTCACAGTACGCGGACAACGTCTGATAGCGATCAACGAGGTCCTCGGACACGCTCTGAAATTGCTGGCTGTCCGCCCGATTGCCCGGATAGACCGCATGAAACAGCGGAATGTTGAAATCGGTCGTGACCAGGAGCGCCAACCCGACTGCTTTCAGGTCGTATTGGTGCTGTTTCTGGTGGCCGCGTTGGGCCAACTCGGAGGGCGTTTGGATATCAATCCCGGGGTAAAAGTTGGTGGCATCATAGACCACCGTCGAGAGGTCCACGTGGAATTCTTCCACCAGTTGTCGGCACAGGGCCCGCTCGGCCTCGCGGATGCGATCCGCCGTCAAGTAGGTCATATGGTCCCAACAGTGCTGGCTGCGCAGATCCGCGTCGCGAATCGAAAAATCGTGATAAAGCGCGGTACGTCGGAACCAGTCCCCTAATTTGGCCTTGCTACACGGTTTCAACACGCGGTTCAGCACCGCCAACAGGATGTAGGCTCCCACGGATAATTCTTGGTCGCGCTTCGGCGCGACGGCATCAACGATTTCTACGAGGCGCAATCGACGCACCATACTTAACAAGCCTTGGCTACCGCCATATTCCGCTACCCGCACACGGGTGGGTTCCAGCGCCTGCTCCTCCAATCGGGCGACGACCTGTTCCGCCCACCCAGATATTGTTGCTTCACGAGCCGGGATTTCCCATCAATCCGTTTGCCTTGAACGAAATAGTAATAGACATGCTCTTTCACCTTGCGTTTGGTAATGGTCGCCATCGACGCGCATCCTGACTCTGGAGGTTGATAAACAGGAGTTCGTCGTGGTCTTCCAAAAGTCCTCTGAAGGATAATTTGAGAAATATTTTTGCGGCCATGGCTGTGCGGCACCGGAAAATGGGTATAAACACTGATTTGAGACAGGGTGGGGCTTTGATCCCATTTTTAGCCCTTAACTAGGTAACTTCCGCTAGGATTCGCTATGGTTTTCTTTGGCGTTGGCTGACGAGCCCGGAAAACTGGTGCGTATCCCAGATATTGTAGGGCGGTCAGGAGCCAATATCACGGTCACCACCTTTGGGATGCTAAAACGCTGTATTGGGTTTACATCGTGCTACGGTTGGGTCGTGTCCCTGCCCACTTGGTGCGTCAATCCCTAGAATGTCATCGGCTCAAATCTTATCCGAACATAGTAAATGAGGGCAGTTTGTGGACCGCCTCAAATTCGCCCAGTTGATTAGATAGCACCAGTGTTCATGTCAAAATGTTGCTATCACCGATTTAGATTTATATATTGTTCCAATATTGGCTGATAAAACTATCGCGCCCTGAACCACGGCGATAACGGGAATAGTGGGTTGGGTTTTTTAAGTAAAAGTTTTGATGATAATCTTCCGCGACGTAGAACGGACCGGCGGGGACAACGTCGGTCACGATAGGCTTGGAGAATACGCCACTTTGTTGCAGGGCGGCTTTGGAGGCTTGGGCCAACTGGCGTTGCTCTTGGGAGTGGTAGAAAATTGCGGTGCGATACGAGGATCCGCGATCTGCAAATTGCCCTCCACAATCTGTGGGGTCGATTTGATGCCAAAAAATATCTAGCAGTGTTTGATAGGAAATTTGTGCTGGGTCGTAGCTAATTTGTACCGCTTCGGCATGACCCGTGGTTTCCGAACAAACATCGTAATACGAGGGATTGGCCGTGGTGCCGCCTGTATATCCCGCTACAACACGGATCACGCCGGGCCATTGGTCGAACGGTTTGACCATGCACCAAAAACAGCCGCCAGCAAATGTGGCTACCGATAAAGATGAATTGGCCAATTCTACAGGTTCTTGGTTAAGCGAAGACATTGGCGTCTCCCTCCCGTTTGTCACATATGATACCCGAAATTGCAGAGGAGTGTCGTATCTCGGAAAGATTGTAGTCAGAGGAGGGTATGAATTGGATCAGCTTTCCATTCGCAAATTGTTAAGAATATGTTAAGATCCTGTTAAGATTAAGTTGCGGCGGAATTTGGTGAGAGGTATGGTTATAGAAATAGCAATATTCTTGGGCATTGCAGGATTTGCGGTGATATCGGGATTTAATGACGGCGGGAACTTGATTGCAACATTTCTGGCTTCTGGAACATTAACGGGTCGGGTAGTGGTGCCGCTGTTGCTGTGTGGAATTGGGTTGGGGCCGATCATATTTGGCACGGCAGTGTCACACACAATTGCCCTGGAAATCGTAAATTTTCAGGCAGCCGGGCACGAGGTGCTGTTGGTGGCCTTGCTGGCGGCATTAGGAACCTTGGTTTTAACCTGGCGGCTGCGTATTCCCACTAGTACGACGATTGCCCTGGGCGGGGGCATGATTGGGGCGGCCTTTCTTAGTGGCAAAGGGCAATTGGTGCATTGGAGCGGGGTGGCGAAGTTAGGCATTGGATTGGTAGGGTCGGTGCTGATTGGATTTTTGGTTGCCTGGATTCTCACCACCTTGCTCTGGGCTTTGTTAGCAAAAATTCCTGCCACTGATGTCAAACGCCTTAGCTTGGGGCAGTATGTCACAGTATTTTGGCAGGGATTGGCATATGGTGCCAATGACCAAGAGAAAGCGATTGGCTTGATGACTATTTTTTTCATGATTTTAACGCACTCCACAAAATACCATGTGACGTGGTTAGCTATAGTGCTTCCCTTGGTATTTTGGGCAGTGGGATTAGTGTTTGGGGGTTGGAGAATAGCACGTACGGTGGGATCCCATATCTTTCGTTTACGCCCAATGAATGCGTTAAGCACCCAAGCAGCGGCGGCAATAACCGTGAGCGTGGCGGCCATGTTAGGATTTCCGGTAAGCACCACGCAGACCACGGACGGTTGTTTATTTGGTATGGGAGCTTCTTTGGATCCCTTACATGTCAGGTGGCCCATGGTTAGAAAAATAATTGTTGTATGGTTGTTAACTATGCCCATTGCAATGATTATTGGCGGCACGGGCATGGCAATGGTCGCGGCGTTTCGTTAGGTCGGCATCGACGATTTTGGGGTTAAATTTTGTATAAGGGGTTGAAATCATGAGCTGGAAGGACATATTTGTTCCATCACAACAGGCATTTTATGATTTGCTTGCTGGTCAGATAGAAGTTGCTAAGGATATTACTGACGTGCTGCAGCGTTATATCTCGACCAGTGTAGCGGCCGAGCGCTTTCTGTTGGCATCTAAGGCTTCTGAGTTAGAGCACGAGGGCGATAGCCGCCGCAAAGCCCTCATGGATCGCGTGGAAAAGACATTTGTCACACCCATTGACCGAGAAGACTTGAATGATTTGTCACGTGCGATTGATGATATTGTCGATTATAACGAAAACACCATTAAAGAAATTGCCATTTATCAAATTCAAATTGACGAGTCAATTCGGGAAATGGTCGCCACCATGCAACAGGCAGTGGCACATTTAACGGAAGCTATAACACAGTTAAGCAGCGATCTGCAACGCGCCAACCAAGAGGCTTTGGCGACAAAATCCATGGAAAACAAGATGGAGGGAATATATCGGCGGGCTATTGCCCAACTTACGGACGAGGCGGATATTCATTACATCATCAAGGTGCGTGAGGTGTACCGCCATTTAAGCAATGCGGCGGATCGAGCCGATGGTGCTGCCAACGTTATTAACAGTATCGTGGTCAAACAATCCCACTAAACTTCAACTCATTAAGGCTTACGTTACCGTCGGACAGTGAACGCATGGGATTGACCCACATTTGTTGGTACTTGGCATTCCAGTTCAGCACTGCAGTCGACTATTCGTCCTTATATCCCACGTTTGGCGACAATATTTTCCAGTCGTTGAGGCGCAAGGGATAGCGGGCCCGGGGTTAGGCTGTTAGTGACTACAACCAGTCTTGCATGACCTCGACGACCCAAATCAAGCGTAAAATATAGATATAATAGACATATATTAGTGACCACACATAAAGAAACGAGGCAGAGATTCTTCGATATTAGGCCATTTGGGAAAAAATGTCGCCAAATGTGGGTTATATGGAACAACGCCAAACCCCCGAGTGACCCCAGTGGGGTCATCGCCGTAACATCCGCCCGGAACGGCGGATGTTACGATGCGTCTGGATGAACTCATGGTTTGGAATGGTTCATGTTCATTGAGGGTTGCGGTCTCCGACGAAAGATATCTTTGCACTAAACTGAAAATAGCAGTATACTGAATAAGTAAGTCAGAATTGCGAGTGTCGGGTGAGGGAATCTATAAAGCAATTCTACAATGAAGAAAGGACGGATGTAAAACGGTGACGACTTTGACTGCTGCGCATACCCGTGTGGCTGAGTTGATTGCGGCGAGTAAAACATTGAAAGATTCTGGAATGCTATTTCGTGGTGGTCATGCCAACCTTTCGGTAAAGTTGGACGATGACTCCATGCTGATGACCAGCGGCGGCAATGTAGCTGCGCTCACGTCGGGAGACTTTGCTGTTGTTTCGCTTGACGGGAAAGTGGTCGAAGGAACTATGGCAGCGACCATGGGAGAAATTATCGAGATGCATGCGGGCATTTATCGTATGCGGTCCGATATCGCCTCGGTTATTCACACCCATGCTCCACATATTACAACGTTTTCGCTGGCGCATCGTGCAATTCCGCTGGTTTACGAACCGCTTTTGCGCTTCGGCCTAACAGAAGAAGTACCTGTGGTGCCGTGGGCGCCACGGGGGTCTCAGGAATCTGTACAGGGAATTTTGGACAGAGTAGTAAACCACCCCGGAATTTTTGCGCTGATGTTGGCCAACCACGGTGCGTTGGCGTTTGCTAACGACCTATCTAGGACAGTTCAGTTGTTGACGACATTGGATGAAGCCGCAGAAATGTTAATCTTGGCTGAAGCCTTAGGAGGAGCCAAACCATTACCTGATCTTGCTATCGAACAGGTACAGGAGCGGATGAAGAGCTTTGGTAGCCGCCGATGAAAAGCAACTGAAAAATGGGTCGGTTGTACCGTCTTTCAAGGGGAGATCAATGGAGAATGAAATCATCTCAAATAGGCGGACCCGCAAGAGAATCGGGTTCAGATGGTTCTTTAGCGGGCCGCGCATTGTGGTTGAGCTTCGCGGCGGCTACCACGGGAACCTTTATGGTGAATGTAGATTCTAGTGTGGTAAATGTGGCGTTACCCGTTATGCAGCATCAATTTTCGTTACCGATTGCGGATTTGGAATGGGTGGTTAGCGCTTACCTGCTGGTGATTACGGGGATATTGCCCGTCGCAGGACAGCTAGCGGATCGACTTGGCCGAAAAGATGTGTTTGCATGGGGGATTGGCGTGTTCACGCTGGGTTCCCTTTTGTGTGCTTTCTCTCCCAATATTGGTTGGTTGATCGTGGCTCGCATATTTCAAGCACTAGGCGGCGCAACGATAATGGCCAATGTCATGGCCATTATCGCGCTGATATTTCCTCTTAACAAGCGTGGACAAGCTCTGGGGTTAATTGGCTCTGTGGTAGCAGCAGGCACATTGATGGGACCTCCGTTAGGCGGTGTTTTAACGGCACTATGGGGTTGGCGCAGTATTTTTTTGGTTAATATTCCGCTAGGAATTTGGGGAATTTGGGGTTCCTTGCATTACTTGCCTAAATTTCCTCGGGACCCAGTTCTTCGTGGCACCCCGTTTGACTGGACTGGGGCTGTGATGTTCTTTGCGACCACGTCCTTGCTGGAATTTGGTTTGACGGATATTCATGAGGTATTGGGATGGGTTATGTTGACGCTTATGATGATAACCTTGGGGTTGTTTGTTCGCCGGGAAACACGCGATGGATCGTTGGTACCGGTGCGGCTGTTTACAGTGGCGGCATTCTCATCCAATATGGTGGCGGGTTTAGCTTATTGGATTTTGATGATGTTTCCTTCCTTTTTGCTGCCATTTTATTTGCGCACCGAACTCCACTTGCCGGTCGGATTAATCGGGCTAAGTTTAATGCCACAGGCCCTGGCTATGATTGTGGTGTCGCCATACGGCGGGCGATGGATGGATGCGATGGGAATCTTGGCGCCGGCGCGCACCGGGATGGCCATCTTGGGTGTGGCCGACATAGCTACTGCCTTATGGCCAGGAATTATCCCACTGTGGGGAGTGTGGGCGCTTTTGGTATTGCAGGGCATTGCTGCAGGAATTTTTTCATCTCCCAATAGTGCGGCTATTTTGGGATCGGTGAGAAAGCGAGATACCGGACTAGCCTCTAGCTTGTTAGCGACCCAAAGAAACCTCGGACGTGCGTTAGGTGTAGCCATGGCATCGGTATTGCTAACACTCGTGTGGACCTTTCATGGCTTGGGTCCTAGCCCGAGTCACCATAGTGTTCTTTATCCGATGTGGTTTCGATGGGGGTTTCGAGGCGTCTTTTGGGTCGGCGCAATATTTGCTATAGTCGGATTAATTACTACGAGACGTCCGGAGGCAATGAGAAGGAGGAACCACTAAATGGCAAAATATCAAACCGGGAAACATCTCGAAGCATTCATTTTGCTATATTTATCGCAATCGTCCGCTCACGGTGGTTCGGTTCTACAGTGGCTGCATGAGGCGTTGCCTAACGTTTGGACTATTGATAGCGGGCGGGTATATCGGGTGTTGCGCGAACTGGAGGAGTCCGGGGCTTTAGAGTCTCATTGGGTAACCGAAGACATTGGGGCCCCGCTAAGGGAATACACCCTAACCGACTTCGGGAAACACCAACTCGCGCTATGGAGGGATGAAATCAGTGTGCGGCGAGATTCATTGTCCCGGTTTTTGAGTTGGTATGAGGCATGGTTGGGAGACCAACCCCAGCAATAGCGAGAACAAATCGATATTAATTCGTGGGCGGATCGTGAGTATCTAAAGCTACGACGCAGGGGGAACATCTTTATGGCTGAAGCGAGGCAGCACTCAGCAATTCAAGCATATTATTCTGCAGACTATGCTTGGTGTTACGGATGTGGTGGTCTCAATGAGTTGGGACATCATTTCGAAACACGATGGAATGGCGACGAGACACTGACCGAATATCAACCTAGACCTGAACATATGGCGATTCCAGGATTTGTCTACGGAGGTTTAAGGTGCTTGCTGTCAATCTATGATGATCTCCGATAATATGTATAATATAATTAGGTGATTGTATCATAGATGAGCAGTTTGTCAGCATCGGCAAGGTGGCCAAGATGCTCGGCATGCGCATCGACGGACTCTGGAAGTGGGAACGCGAAGGGCGCCTGATTCCGGTGCGTACCGTGACGAATCATCGGCGCTATCGGGTCGCGGACTGATGCGCCCTTGATGCACGAGGATGCGCCTGATGTTGCTAGGGATACGCGTTGTCTCCTCTATGCCCGAGTCTCGACCAAAAAACAACAAGACGCGGGGAAGTTGGATCGTCCACTCGGGCGGTTAACCGCGTTCGCTGCGGAGCAGCGATGGACTGTGGCGGCTGCTCTTACCGATGTCGCGAGCGGCTTGAATGAAAAGCGGCGGGGTCTCCATCGGTTGCGGGATCTTGCTCAGCAACACCAAGCGGGCATCGTGGCTGTGGAGTCCAAGGATCGATTGGCGCGCTTCGAGTTTACTGATCGGGAAAGTTCCCTGCACGCCTTTGGCGTGCGTGTGGTCGTCATGGAGCACACGGTGAAAGACGAACAGCCGGAACTCGTGGAGGACTTGACTGCCATGACCCCGTCGCTCTCGGCCCGCATTTATGGCAAACGCGGAGGGAAAAAGATGGGTTCGACCGTGCGTCAAGCAATGGCGACCTTAGCTCAGGAAGGAAGAACGTGCCAAACTGTTGCGAGTTCCTGTAGTTGTCGTGGTTAGCCAAAAGGTTGCTGGTTCGTCGGTTCAGGTTCAAGAAGATCACGCAGTAGTTGCTGCGGCCATTCAAAATTTGCTGTTGGTAGCCCACGCACGGGGACTCGGGGCGCGTTGGCGTCCGGGGAAGATGGCTTACCATCCATCCTTTCGCGAAGTCCTGAATTTAGGATCAGAATACGCGATAGTTGGCCTGATTTATTTAGGTTGGCCATCGCCGGATCAAGCAATTGCTGCCAAACCACGGACCAAGGAGGGGCTGATTGATTGGATAACCCGATAGGATGGGTGCGCCGAGCCTTGGTTCTAGGAAGTACGGGGATGTTGTCTCCGCTATGTATTGAATTAGTGAACCAAGGGATCACGGTTGGGGCGGTGGCTCGTACGGCAGAAAGCCTGGATCGGTTGCAGCAAAAAAGCGGAGGGCTAGATGGGCGAGTAGTGCCCATGGCTTTAGATTATCATAATCGGGATCGGTTGTCCCACTGGATTGCCCATTTTCAACTGATGGAGGGACCGGTGGATGTGGTGGTGGCTTGGATTCGCCATCCGGTGGTTCCGGTATTGGAAACAATAGTAGCGGAAGTGCACGCCTATCGACATATACCTTGGCAACTGGTTCACGTGGTAGGCAGTCAGAACACCATGGAGCCATTTTCCTGGCGGCCGTCACCTCCCGCCCAGTATCAGCAAGTGACGTTGGGGTTCAAGATAGAGTCGGGGACAAGTCGGTGGCTGACCGATCAGGAGATTGTCGACGGAGTTTACGCCGCCATCGTCGATCGCCAGGACTTCTCGGTGGTAGGAACCGTTACACCATGGGAGAGGCGGCCGCGATAAGGGAGTTATAAGCTAGCTTGCACACCGAAGTTCAGATTCTGGCACCAACGGCCTAGGCCGTCCTATGCTCGGAAGTTCGTGGCCTATTGCCGCGTTAGCAGCCCTAGCCAGCGGCCCGGTTTGAAGAACCAACGGTTCGCGCTGGAACAGTTCTATACCGCAGGCGGACTCGCCAATGTGGAGTTTGTCGAGGAACTCGGCGGCGGCATGAACTCCTGCCGCAAGCGGTTTTGGGCCTGGACGCCGGAGAGGTGGGCACCGTGATTCTGGCGCACCAAGACTGGTTGACCCTACGAGTGGTTCGAGCGATTCTGCCAGCAACACGGATGCGAGATTTTAGTGCTCGATCAAGAGCACTTATCGCCGGAACAGAAATGGTCCAAGATTGCTCACCATTACGCAGGTCTTCAGGGCCCGGTTGAGCGGATTGCGGAACTATCGCCAAAGCTTAAAGGACGCCCTCCATGCCGACATTAGCGCACTACATCCGGATCGACCCGATACCGAAGCCGGGGGAATACTTTGACCGCCCGTTTCGTGTGGAATTGGGCATTGGCCGAGTGGGGGACCATCAATATGCCGCGGGGTGGGCCAACGACCGCCATCGGCATCTCTCAAAAACCACCATGGGTCCGCTTCCTGGGCCCAGAGTTTTGGCCCTTTTCCTTGAAACCCGGGCGCTCATTTTGTCCCGTCAAGACGCGATCCCTGGCATCGGCTAAATCCGCAACGGTTGGGCATGGGCATCCCGATGAATGTCTTTTCATCCAGGGAAATGCGGTGTACTGGATCGCGTCAATTTGGGACACCGTAGCCGAATCATTATCAAGGTGTCTCGTCTCCTATGCGGGTCCCGGATTCATCGCGGTAGGCGATGCCCTGGTCACCAAGAAGGATCGGCTAAAGCCCTCACCACGAATCATATCGTGGAAAAATGGCGAAAGCTTACAGCTTGCGCGTACACTTCTTGAACGTGGTCAACGTCTTTGGATACGGCCGGCACATGGTGAACCAGTGCAGCTATACCCACGCGGTAGCCTTTGCAATTAGTTGACAGTAACGTATAAAATCATGTAATATCCCACCAGTAACCATAAGCAAAAACGATGATCGGGAAGGGATTGTCGCAGTGGGGTCTCAGAGAGTCGGCGGTCGGTGCAAGTCGATATCCCAAGTGTCAATCGTTCACCCGTGAGTGAGCATCGAACATCGGATTGGCCGATTAGTAGAGTATCCGGCGTCCTGCCGTTACCAGGAGCGGCTGTGTTGGCAGTCGGCAAAGCGATGGCGATTTGAGGCCGTCAATAGGGTGGTACCGCGGAGTAGACCTTCGTCCCTGATGGGGGGGAAGGTCTTTTGTTGTCTTCGGGTCCGTCGCCAACCGAAAATAGCCCTAATTACCCGCGAAAGATCGAGATGGGTCACTAGAGAGGATGATATCAATGAGTTCGGTTGGGCAATTGTCTTCGGAACCGCGGCCATATAAATTGGTTAGCCGGGTGTTCCATCCTGAGGATAGCATTATACGGGTGGGTGCCGTGGAGTTTGGAGGTCCGCGGATTGTTGTCATTGCAGGCCCTTGCGCGGTAGAAAGCCGAACCCAGGTACTTCAGTCAGCTGCCTGCGTTCGCGAAACAGGAGTGTCTGTATTGCGGGGTGGTGCCTATAAACCGAGGACCTCGCCCTATAGCTTTCAAGGACTGGGACGCGAAGGGTTGAAGATATTGGATGAAGCGCGGCAACAACTTGGACTGATGGTGGTGACCGAGGCAGTCGACCACGAAAGTTTGGAACTCGTCGCCGAATGGGCAGACATGGTGCAGATTGGCGCGAGAAATATGCAAAATTTTTCGTTGCTTAAGGCGGTGGGTTCCACGAAAAAACCGATCCTGCTCAAACGAGGTCTGGCGGCCACGATAGATGAGTGGCTAATGGCGGCGGAATATATCGCGGCCCACGGCAATCCCAACATCGTTTTGTGTGAACGGGGGATACGTACCTATGAAGGCAAAACGCGCAATACCCTGGATTTGAGCGCAATTCCGGTTGTTAAACAATTATCGCATCTGCCGATTATTGTAGATCCCTCCCATGCTACCGGGCACTGGAGCTGGGTGGCGCCGATGGCCCGCGCTGGCGTTGCCGCTGGTGCTGATGGCCTCATCATTGAAGTTCACCCCAATCCTCAAGAGGCATTATCGGACGGGTCACAAAGTCTTACATTGGTCCACTTCCGGGAGCTAGTTGAGTCCTTAAGGCCGGTGACTCATGCTATCGGACGTCAACTGTGAAGGACTGACGATGAACCACGAATGTGCACAACGACGCGTTATGCACATGGTGCGTGTTGTTGCCATATCGTATTGTATGGGGGTGTGGAATTGTGGGATTACGGCCGTTAACGGAAGGAGATTATGCGGATTTAGTCGAACTGTGGAAGGATGCGGGACTGTCGTGGGATTTGGGAGATGATCAGCGTAGCTATGTGGAAGCAGTCAGGCGATTTGGTCAGCATTATTGGGGATATCAATGGCATGATCGCCTTATAGGTTGTGTGCTGGGGGCATTTGACGGACGCCGGGGCCGGATCTACCACCTGGCGGTGGCAGATCCGTTCCGCTGCCGAGGTATTGGACGTCTTTTAATGCAAGCTGCCGAACGTTCTCTACAACAAAACGGATGTCAAAAAATCAATCTGTTGATTGAGCCGCACAACTTAGAGGTTGCTGCGTTTTATCAGGCTTTAGGTTACCAGGCACCAGACAACCGATTTATGGAAAAATCCCTGGTGACACTTACCCCGCCAGGTGGTGCGCCTGGAGAAATTGTTTGAGCCGCTCAGCCGCTGCGCTTTCAGGATTAACGGCCTCAAAAGGCGCGAACAGGGATCCCTGACCGCCGTCTATCAACTGAACCCCATATTTCCATGCAGCAACTCCTCCCAGAGAACGCACCAGATAGGCGAGGGCAGCAAGCCTTCCACTCTCTTCCGCTAATCCATGAGGATTGCCATCTAAAGCGGCTAGACAGGTTAGGCCGACCCATTCGGGAGCTAAGTTTGCAATTGCGCACACAGTGCCGTCGCCGCCGGCTTGTATCGAACTTGCAATCAAGGTATCGGCTCCTACCAGAAGGTGAAAATCATCACGGTCACCTACCGCGTGGCGCAATTCTAAAAAATACTCGAAATCTTTACTAGAATCTTTGATGCCCATGATGTTTGGATGATCGGATAATTTGGATACGACATGGGGGGGTAGCGATAGTTTGGTGTAGGGAGGAATATTATACAACATCAGAGGCACTGGAGACTGGTCTGCCAGCATCTCGAAGTAGTTCTGAATTTCGGTGTCGTTTAACCGATAATAGAATGGCGGAGGTACTAAAGCACCCGCAATCCCGAGCCCTTCCAATGAACGCAGCTCATCCAGTGTTTCCGACGGTACCGCATTGAGCACGCCTGTATACACAGTACATCGGTTCTGCACCCGTTCCATAACGGCCTCGCGAAACTCAGCGCGAAATTTTTGGGGGGCCAATGCTCCTTCACCGGTGGATCCCAAGATGGACAAATCCAGACCGTGGTGGGATATCAGTCGTTCGATCAATCGGTTTAGAGTGTGGTAATCAATGGTAAACTCGGGAGTAATAGGCGTAACCATGGCTGCTTGAATGACAAGGGACTTCGACATAACGGGCGGCTCCTTTAAAAACAGTGTTACTGACATTCTACTGTAATACGACAGAGAATCAAATCGGCGACGTTGGGTAAGCAGGAGTCCATAAGGATACCTGCAGCACCCATTGAATCCATCGACCCGTTCTGATGGACCTATCCATTTCCGACCATACCTGACCAAAACTGGTGCCACCTTCCTGTTTCCTCATGCAGTCTGCGGGATTTGTACCGCACGTTGCGCAAGAAGTTTCAGGTAAGGGTTCCATGATGGGATTTGCGGCGACCGACATTGGACTGGCTATTGTCCCTTGGGAGTCGGTGCGATAGGAAGTGAAGGCCAATCATATTCGTGCTGTGCCCCAACAAATCAGCAATTTGCTTTGGTCTATTGTCAAGATGGAGTTCTGAGCCCTGCACCCAGTGCTTTGGCACAGAACAAATGGGGAATAGGGCAGGCGAGCTACCAGTAATCGCAATGACTTGGTGTTTCTCTCAAGTGAACCATAACTCGGGACCAGTAAGCGGCATTTTCTCATACAGTAAACTTTATCCTGGCGTGCGAGGTTCATGGCGTAGGCTTCTTGGTTAAAATAATGCTCCAGTCCCGCGGCCGCTGGTTGAATTGTCGATAGTCTGAACACTCCCGAATCATCAAGGTTGAGATGGCACTGGGAGCCTGCTGGATGAAACACCACATCTGCAATGTCATGCTCTACCATGTGCACGTAAGACCGCACCTCGCGGAGCGTTGATTCCTGGTCCGCAATGATTTCGAGCTGTTCTCCTTCGTCCAATGTTTGCATAACGTGAGCAATATCCACAACTTTGGGACGCCAAGAAAATCCGCGACAGTCGATCTGCTTCACGGGAGTACCTCCAGCATGCGTAATTGCTTATCAGATTACCACTACATTGAAAAAGGTCTATGGGTGGACGCGGTCGCCCCAAGGCCAATAGGCGTAACGACCCAACAAAACAGTGATGCTGGGAACTAATAACGTCCGGACCACCCAGGTGTCCATCAACACAGCAAAGGTTAGACCGATAGAAATGGTTTTCATCACTTCCAACGGGCTGACCAACAAAGCCAAAAAGACGATGACCATAATCATCCCGGCTCCGGTAATCATTGATCCTGTGGTGCCTACACCAGAACGGACGGCCCCCCTTAGGGATTGTCCCGCTTTTAATGGTTCTTGAATGCGATGCAACAAAATGACTTCGTAATCCATCGATAGGCCAAACAGCAATACAAAAATTAAGGGGGTAATAGAACTGTCGGGGGGGCTGGGACTAAAGCCAAGATGTCCGGTTTGCACGACAAGATACAAAAATCCTGCGGTGGCTAATGCTACGAGTCCGTCAAGTATCACGCCCAACAACGCTTGTAAGAGAGAACCAGTAGCGATTGCCAAAACAACGAGGGCCACCACTGCGACGGCCATTAAAATCAGGGGAAGTCGCGAGGAGGTTAGTTGGTTGAAACTCTGGAGCACTGGCACCAATCCTCCGGTTGCTGCACGGGTATGGGCCGGCAGCCAAAGAGCCAGATGGCGGCTTATCGTCTCGGATAACCTCGCGCTGGCCGGAGTGTCGGGGCCGGATTTGGCGGTGACGTATAGTACTACGAGATAGGGGTCTCGTTGCGGGATGATAAAGTTTTTGAGGGCTTGAGAGGCTGCGGAAGGCGCTGTGTGGGGATTTTGGATCATCAGCGATAGTGATGTCGGCGATAGGCCTAGTTGGGTTGGTGAAGCGATCTGCTTCACTTGAGGCAATGGTTTTATGTTTTGTGTCACTCGGCGAACTGCTGCCCAAGTAGTCTGATTGGTCACCGTTGTTGGGAATTGCATCACAACGGCTAGTGGCGCAATACTGCCGGCACCCTCAATTTTTTGCTGTCGGCTCACCGCTTGTCGTAAGGGGTCGCTTTGTGGCAACATTGAAGCCAAATTAGCCGGGCTTTTCATCTGCATGCGGGGACCGAATGCAGCCAGTGGCACCAGGAATGCCAGACCTAAGATCATAGCTGCCCACGGTCGATGAGATACCCAACGGCCAATACCGCGCCACAATCCATAATTTTTCCGAGAGAACAATCGGCCCCAGTGGGTGTGATGGCCAAAAATGGACATTAGTGCAGGCAGCAACGAATGGGTCGCAATCAAGACCGCGATCACTGCTATGGCGCCGCCAATGGCCAGGCCTCGCCAGTAGGCATTGCCTCCCAAGGTTAGGGTGGCTACTGCCATGGCAACGGCAATACCCGAGTAGAATACGGAACGTCCAGCGTGCGCCATACTGTCTAATACAGCGGTGTCCACTTCTTCTCCTCGTTCTAGATTTTGGCGAAACCGGGTACTAATAAACAATGCATAATCGATCCCTACGCCAAGCGCTAAAAAGCTAACGATATCGGTTAAAAATACCGATAGCGTAATGTGGGTTTCTATTATGGTTACAGCAGCCAGTGCCAGCTCGGAGCCCGCCAAGGCTACGATTAGTGGCAAGGCAATGGCCGCGAGTGAGCCAAATACAATCAGAAGCAAAACGGCTAAAAAGGGCATGGCTAAAATACCGCTAAGCCCTAAAGTTTTGGAACTGTCCTGCGCTACTTTGTGTCCCACGGCGCGTTGATCAGTGCTCACAGTTGATGCATGGTGATGTTTTAAAATGTTTTGTAGTCGGGCCGCTTGCGTCAGCGAACCACGAGGGTTTGGCAGAAAAAGGGTATGATCGACACTAACGGCGTGAAATTCATGGGCCGGGAACCCCGCCTGAGATGCCATTGTAATAACGTGCTGGGTGGTGGCGCCGGAAATTAGCAAAGGGGAGGGCACTAAAGGCGGGCGAAGCAGGTTCAGTTGTTTGGTTGCCCACACGGCCGGACTCCGAGGATTGTCGAATCCGCTAGATGATAAGTGCTTCGTGACTTGGACGGCTAAAGGCAAAGTCGCCAACAAAATGAGGCCCCAGGCCACCAATACTGCCCATTTATTTCGTGTCACAAAACGAATCCATCGTTTGCCCATGTCGGCCTCCCCAGGTTGGCGTTACCGTCAAGAGACTAGCATAATTTTTGCCACTTTCAAAGGTCTATGCGATTAACATTTGCTTGTGTACAATGTAAGGGAATTCGTTAATAACATAGTCATCTCGTGAAAGAGGAGATAGAGGCGTGAGTTTGGTAGAGAACCCGTCACAATTAGCAGCCCGGTATCGTGATGCAATTTACACTCACCGTTTGACACCAGGGACGCGGCTCAATATAGTCGATGAGGCGCGTCAACTTGGCATTGCTCCCCGTATTTTGTCGCAAGCCATGCGTTTGCTTGTGAACCAAGGATTGCTTGACTGGCTTCCCGACCACGTCGTCGAAGTACGCAGCCTGACCACGCAAACCTTACAGGATATCGGATATACATTGACGCGGCGTCGGTAATCGACGGCGTTCCCTGCCGGCTCGCAGTGTGTGATCGCACTTAACTCCAAATATCAATGGTCCAAAGGGAATCCGACCACCGCCAATGATGCGGCGTTTACGTGGGAAATGATGCAAACGGTCAGTGGCAGCAACGCCACTGGACCTATCGGGGCGCTTTCATTGGCAGGATACTTGCGCTGAGGAAGCGTTGGATACACTTACTCGGGCCATCAGGCTGGGGCATTTAGTGCCATTGGGACTCATGTGTATCTGCGGTGGAAGAGATTACGTTAGATACTGGCAACTGGAAGAGAACCTCGTGCTCTGTGACCGAAAGTATGCGGGGAGTGGTATCGCCCCGATCTCAAACAAGTTTGCTTACCCTATTTGTGAATCGGCAGGGGTGCCATGTTTTGGCACCGTCGAGTTTGGGCGGCGTTTCGACAACACGCTCAGTGCCGAAATCATGGAGCAGTGAGCTTCCACCATGGAACCCGAACAATTGGCAAACTCGCTCTATATTGTGGACTCCGCCCTCGTGGTCGGCCTAACCTGGAGCGCCTCGATCGTCAACAGGTCCGCTTTGTCTCCTGGTGCCCAGAGACGTTTGGCATCGTCGCCACGGTAAAACACACGGTAAAACAAGTGGTGCAGGAAGCGAATCGATGCCAGGATCTGGGTTTCGCGGACAACACAATGAACCCGTTGATCGACAAATCCTACCTGCCGAGGACCCGGCAAAAACCGGGCATGCGTTGTATAACTAACTGTTTGCAGCCCGGAAGTTGCCCATGACTTGGTTGCCGTGGCCAGTGGATGGTTAGGCAGGAACTGGTTCCGGAACAGGCGAATTAATCTTTATGGCACGGTGAAGATGTTCGGTCCGGTTACGAACATGGCCTTTCCCACTACTGGCCGATTCCGCAACAACTTCTAAGGCGCCCGTCCGCCGGATCTTTTTCGGCAGGACGGGCGCCTTTTTGGTAGAGAATCACTAATCCGACCTAATCCGACCTTTAAGGTCTTTGGCTTGCGCCACCGAGGTCTGATCCGCAATCAGTTGACGGGCTTGCGGTATCCTATCCCACACATTCCAATTGACCACACCCACTACCTGGTGGTTGTTGAGGTAATAGAGGACCCCTTCTTCGCCAAAGGTAGTCCAGTCGGCAAAGATATCGAGATGGCTGTCGATGGTGCCGATTGCTTCATAGCCCATGGTATAGAGGTCGGAATAGAAAAAGGGCAAATGGCTATAGGATTTCGCTGCACCCGTCATGTTTTCTCCGGCTAACCGACCTTGAGCCAGTGCGTTGTCTTCATGTTCTACTCGCAAGCGGTGGTCCATAAAAGGCAAGCTGAAGGATGCCACATCACCGGCAGCAAAAATGGCGGGAACAGAGGTCTCTAAGTGGTGATCGACAACGATTCCGTTGCCTACCTCCAAGCCAGCGGCTTCGGCTAATGCGGTATTGGGCTCCAAGCCAAGACCCGCCACTGCCAGTTGGGCTGTGAGTGTGGTGCCGTCGTTGAGCGATACCGTGAGGGCTCCTTCAGAGCGCGTGACCCCGTTCACTTCGCGGCCAGCTAACAGGGTGACCCCGTGCTGATGGTACACCTGCTCGAGATATTTGACTAGATCTCGGGGAAATTTACTCGCCAGGAGGTGCGATTCTGGGAATATTACGGTCACGTCGATTTCGCGCAACGAAAGTACGGCAGCCAGTTCAGATCCGATAAAGCCGCCGCCAATGATTACGACATGGGTGCCTGGTTTGGTCGATTGATAAACCCTAAGGTAATCATCCAAAGAGCGAAAGTAGACAATGTCATGACCGGTATCCCGCGGTAACCTGCGGGGGGTGCCACCCGTGGCCAATAGCAGTTTGTCGAACCCGATGGCCGTGCCATAAGCATCCCGAATGATATGCGACGCCGTGTCCAACTCCACTACGGGGGTCGCCAAGTGTTCATCGACACCCCACTGGTTGAGATTAGGACGACACCAAATATCTTCCAGTCGGTCTTCTAACCACAGTTTTTTGGAGAGTGGGGGCCGATTGTAGGGAGGATAACGGTCAGCGGAAAACAGCCCGATCGGGCTTTCCTTATCGCGGCGACGAATTCCGGCCACAGCGGCCGCAGCCGTCATCCCGCCGCCGATAATCAGGTAGGGGTAATGTATGTGAGTCACCTCCAGTATGAGGGTAGGTTTTACCGAACACTATACACTGTTACCAATGCCGCGTCGCTACGCGCGTTTTCGCCGCTGCCACCATGGCTTGCGGCGTTCCGCCATGGCTTGGCGAATTGTGGCGACCAAGTGTTCATCCCGTTGGGTGAAGTACCGTTCGCGAGCGCGCTCCGCATCGGCCCGGGCTTGGCTTTCTACCTGCAACTGGCGTCGGGTAGCGGCTAATTCGTCGCGCATGGCTCCGATTTCTAGCTGTAATGCTTCCTGCCTGTGAGAAAATTGGTCAAAGGCTGTGGCTACTTGATGATTGAGGCGAACCAACACCTGCTCTAGAGGTTGTTCCGCAACCTGGGTTAAGGCTGGTGGGGTCGCATCGCATAATTGGCGCAAAATAGCCTCTTTGGTGCTGCCATTAGCGTAGAGATCTCGTATCCGGATCAATTGCACAGTTCCGGACGAATGCAGCAAATATGAGCGATTATTTCTTTTTACAGGCAGATACTGGCTATACTGCCGGAGATAGCGACGAATAGTGCGGTCGGGAATCCCAGTTTCTTGCACCAAATCTTCAATGGACAACCATTCCGTCATTTGGACTTCACCCCAATATAATGATGGTAAATTATACCATTCATTAAACTCAGATGCTATGGGAGCACGGAATTAGCAAAAAAGATTGGTAAAAGTTTAATTCTAGGAGACATGGTCGAGTGCACTGCGGTCACTGGCGCTGATGCTCCACCTCATAGCATGTGCATTTTGCTCAGCTTGGACACTGCTGGTGGCGCCCGCGATGGCCGTCACAAATTGCCCTGGGGTGGTAATGAGCCAATTCAGTGCTACTTCGGCCATGCTCACATGGTATTTAGCGGCCAAAGTATCAAGCGCATAAATGAGAGAAGCGGTCTTGGCGATGCCACGAGCACTGAATTGGGGCGAAAGGCGCCGAAAGCCCCGCAGTGGTGTGCTGCGGCTATGAAATTTTCCGGTCAGCAGTCCTTGAGCCAACGGAGAGTATGCAATGATGGTTATCCCTAAGTCTTGGGCGGCCGAAAGCACACCATTGGTTTCGATTCGACGATCGAGTAAATTAAAACGAACCTGATTAGAGGCTAGAATATGGCCATGTGCTTTTAGCGCACGATAGGCTTCGGTCATCTGACTAGCTGAAAAATTGCTGACCCCAGCCTGTTGAATCAAACCGAGATCCAAAAGCCGTGCCATGCTTGCCATCTGATCGGCAATGGAAGACTTGGAATAGGGTTGATGAATTTGATACAGGGCAATCGGCCATCCTTGGAGATGGTGTAGTCGTTTTTCAATGGTAGACTCTAGTGACTGAGAAGCCCGAAACAGGGGCCACCATTTGGTGGCAACCATAGCGTCGTTGTGAAGGATTTGCAAGTCATTCAGTGATTGAGAAAGGGCGTGTTCCGATTGCCCGCCGCCATAGGCCTCTGCGGTGTCAAACCAGTTAATTCCTCCGCTGATCGCGGTTTTTACTATGCCCGTAATGGTATTATTGTCTAATGTAGGCCAAAATTTGCCGATCAGCCCATGCCCCTGGCTAAATTGCCAGGTTCCTAATCCTATAGCCGATACAAACCGAGAGCTACCGCCTAATCGGCACCGTAAAGTATCCATATTTGGAGTATAGCAGTTTGGGTTGAATCAAGAGCAAAATATTTATCATCGTAGGGGGATTGTAGGTTTATGAGTCAAGTTTTACACCTGAACTCAGTAACATGGATTCGGGGTAACGACACAATATTGAATAATATCTCCTGGGTTATCGAATCCGGTCAGCATTGGGCACTCTTGGGTCCAAATGGTGCAGGCAAAACCTCCTTGCTGAACATTATTAACGGCTATCAATGGCCGACACAAGGAAGCGTTAGTGTTTTAGGCCAGCGGTTTGGCACGGTGGACCTCAGAGATTTGCGGCGCAACATCGGTTGGGTTAGTCCTTCAGTCATGGATTGGCTTGGAACCCATCATGGTGGTCGACCAGTGCAAGAGGTGGTATGGGCAGGATATGAGAGCCGTATGTCGGCGATAAGTCAAGTGCCGAGCCACATTCGAAAAAAGGCTGCAACAGTGATGACCCAACTAGGATTGGAGAGCATGCAATCCAAACCATTGCTTCAGTTATCACAAGGCGAACGGCAAAAGGTGTTGTTAGCTCGAGCCTGGATGGCAGATCTTCAGTTGCTGATTTTGGATGAACCAGCTCAAGGGTTGGACTTGCGAGCGCGAGAGGAATTTTTGCAGTATCTTAGTGCCATGGTAAAAATTGCTGGTGCTCCTGCAATTATCTACGTAACCCATCAAGTAGAGGAAATCTTACCATGGATAACTCATGCTTTTTTACTGCAAAGGGGGAAAACCGTTGCTCAAGGGCGGGTTGTCGACGTTCTAACGGAAGATAAATTAAGCCGTTGCTATGATGTGCCCGTCAACGTAACCTGGCGCAATCAACGTCCCTGGCTTTACGTCAGCGGTCCCCTAAGTATCCCCGATGTGTTCTAAGCTAAGGTCGATTCGGGTGTCGGGCGCTACCGATCGAACTCGCTCATGAATGTCTTCATATGCAGGATTATCCAAAAGATGCTCGTTCAGCCATGAAGCAAGTTCCACCGCGTTATGAACATTGCGCAACTCTGAATATTGGTCGCGTTGGACTGGCATTACAAAATTTAACAACTCACCCTCTGATGGATAGAGGGTGACAAAGGCGGCTACGGGCGACATCACAATCACTCCTCGACAGGCTGATGTCTAAAGTGTACCATGGCTGTGGGCGACAATGAAGGACGGACCTCATAATGACGTACGGATGACCGATGCATTTTCCACAGTTCGAACTTGTTCATGGCTACAGAAAATTTCTGTGAAAACGGTAAATGGTGCCCATTTTCGCGGTGTATTCTTAACCATTCGGGGAAGTCTGAGGCTTCACGGAGGTTGTTGCTCCCGCAATGTCTGCTCAATGCCACGATTTAAACCGCATACTGCATAGTGATCCATTATTGATCGGCAGTACGTCATCTTTCTTTATTTCTTGGAAGAGGACTTCAGTAGGCGCCTTTGGCTCTTCTCTTCGAACCCATAGTCCTCACATGGTTCGCCAGCGGCGGTGAAGCTTTAGCACATTCGACTGGGGACGTTTGTCCTCACGTTCCGGTCTGAAGGCTGAAGAAGTATCGACGGCTGCCATCGGTACCGCAAGTAGTATGCTCTTTGGCGTCTATCACACTGACGACTCAGAGGATTGGCGAAATGGTCCATTGTGGAAGAGGTATACTTGCCCAAAGAAAACCACCACGTAACGGTGTACAATAGATGCTAGGTTTCTATGCAATCCTTGGTGAGGGGAAAGGGTGTTGGCACGCAATGAGCGACTTTATATCACGGGACGACGAGCTAGTTACGCTGGAAGTCGATGCTACCGGGAAACCCAGGCCAATGCCTACCATGGGTGCGGTAAAGGGATTGGATTATATTGAGGTAGGTGAAATCATGGAAATTTTGTTTGATGATCCGTTATGCATCCAAGACTTAAAAAATTGGGCACTACTCAAAAAACAGGAGTTTATCGGTTCTCACCAGTATGAGACTACCTATAGCGTGAAAATCCGGCGCTTAACCTAGTCATGGCACATTGGCATTTTGAAGCCGAATGGCTTTGTCGTTGTTGACCATCTCTAAAGAAAAGAGAATCTGACGCCATGGATGAAAATGATTTGCGTACCGATTATTGGGTTGATAACCGAAGCAATAAGAAATATCCTTTATGGCTGATATTCAAACAAATAGGTCATGAGTCGGGTGTCATGGATGGCGAACCGTATGTACGTCAGTCACAGCGTCATGTGACTCAATTGCTTAAAACCATGGAACAGAGTTCGGAGTTTATCCAGATGGCGTCCATCTTAGGGATTGCTGAGGACGAATTACGGGCTATGATGTGGTATCTGATATGGTTGGTGGAACGGCAAGAAATACCGGTCGAGTGGAGCGAGTGGAATCGCCGGGTGGATGCCGCATGGCGATCCGGGGTATTGAAACCCACGACGATGTGGTGATGTCTAATACCCTATTTCTGACACCATGGTATACGTTATTGAAATTTCACGACGATCCCTTAGGCATGCTTTTGCGTTATGGGCAAAGCCCTGACCCGGTGGTGCCGATTCGTTTAGGGCGGTGGACACTTTATCTGGTCACCGGGCCTGCTGAGGTTGGCCAGGTATTGAGCCGTCATGTGCAGCACTACCACAAAGGCCCGGGCATGGATCGTCAAAATCCGCTTATTGGTACCGGATTGCTGCTCAGTGAGACACCGCGATGGGAAACCAGTCGCCGTATCCTCAAAGAGGAATTTTTGCCGGCCGCGGTACGGGAAAAACAATTGCGAATGCGTCAAACTATTGGGATTCAACTGGACCAATGGCATGATGGTAAGGTCAATGTGACGGAGCAACTGGTGCTGTTAACCGCACAAGTGGCGATAGAGACCTTGTTTGACTTTCCCGCGCAGGGCGATGCCATGACCGCAGTGATAGACGCCTCGCAAGAGCTCATGATGTTTTTTTACCGACGTAGCCGCAGTTTTTTCCGCCCGCTTTACAGTATGCCTTGGCCGATGAATCGCAAGTATTGGTCAGCCGCGAAACCACTAACAGGATTTGCCGAACGAATTTACGCTAGGCGTGCAAGCGCATCAGCAAAACTGTCTGCTCTTTTGGAACACTTGCCCAGCGACGAACGCACTGCTCAAATAGTGACGTTGTTGATTGCTGGTCACGAAACCACTGCTAATGCCTTAAGTTGGACCCTGTATCTATTAGCGCGGCATCAAGAAGCCCAAAACCTTGCACGAACCGATCCGGAGTGGCTGGATGCGGTGATACAGGAGTCCTTGCGTTTGTACCCTCCGGTATGGCTTTTAAGTCGGGTGTCGCTTGAGCCAGTTTCATTAGGAAGTTACCGATTGCCAAAAGATGCACCTATCTTATTGAGCCCCTGGGTGAACCAGCGACTTGAGCGATATTGGGACCAACCAGGGGAATTTTTGCCGGAACGGTGGATAAAGCGTGCGCCTTTACCCCCATTTCTTTACTTTCCATTTGGGGCAGGTCAACGCAGCTGCATCGGGGAGACATTGGCCCACCAGGAAATGAGGATAACATTGAGTCTTATTTTATCGCGTTGGACACTAGAACCTGCGTCCGATGACGAAGTGTTACCCTTGCCGTTGTTAAGCTTGAAACCCAAAAATGGGGTGTGGATTCGATTGGCGCCAAGGTAAGGCGCTTTGGGATGATCATTGGGAGAGGGCGATTCGGATGTTCGAATTACGCGATGTGAGCCGTAGTTATCAAATAGGGGGACAGGAAATTTCAGCATTATCCCATATTAACCTGGCATTTCCCGATCATAGCCTGTCCATTGTGCTGGGCCCTTCTGGAAGTGGCAAAAGCACGCTATTAAACCTGTTGGGAGGTCTGGACCGACCTACTTCTGGGGCTGTCTTGTTTAATGGGCGGGATCTAGACCAATTTACCAACGACCAATTAGCATCCTTTAGGCGCCATTATGTGGGTACCGTATTTCAAGCCTATCATTTGCTTCCGCATTTAACCGCCCTAGAAAATGTTGAACTGGCATTGTCCATGGATTCGCCGTCTGGTCGACGACTCCGGGCGGAACAACTTCTTGAGCAAGTTGGGTTGGGACCAAGACTTCACAACCGCCCAGCCGAATTGTCAGGAGGTGAACAGCAGCGGGTGGCAGTAGCCAGGGCGCTGGCCCACAATCCCTCTGTCCTGCTTGCGGATGAACCAACCGGCAATCTCGACGCCAAATCACGTCGCGATATTATGGACCTGCTACACCGATTGCATGATCAAGGATACACCGTGATTATCATTACCCATAACGAGGAGTTGGTCACTGAAGAAGACCGGGTGGTGCGTCTTCATGATGGGATGCTAGTGGCAGATAGTGCTCCGCAGGCCCTTGATGAGCCAAACCCGGATCCGGTGGCCGTAGACCGTGTTAAAACCCGGCTAGGGTGGAGCTGGTGGATGGCTTGGCGTAACCTGCGAAGATCCAAGTCCCGCACCCTGTTAACGGCAATTGGCACCGCAATAGGCATCGGATCCATTGTGCTTACCGTGGCTTTCGGTACTGGATTGCAAAAAAACGCCAATCAGAACTTGGCGCAAAACGGGGGCCTCAATACGGTAGAAGTGATTGGCCAGATGCCTCCCGGAGCCTCCTCAGCCAATTTTGCGGAACCCAAACCGTTAAATTTATCCGACATTGACTATTTTCAGAAACTACCTGGCGTGGCCAGCGCTTATGGAATGATTTCGGCGCCGGTAATGGTCAAAACGTTGGCTACCGAACCCGCTGTGATAAACAATCTGCCATTAACCGGACTGCCGACCGGACAAAAATTGGTTCTGGGACGGCAGCCTGAATCCGGGAATGACGTGTTGTTAAGTCAAAACGGGGTCAAATCACTGTTTGGAACGGAGCCTTTGGCAAATCTTGTTGGAAAAACGCTTACCATAGTAGGCACCTCCAATGCACGCCCGGTTGTATTAACAGTTGCTGGAGTGGTATCGCCCACAAATTCACGCGATCAAAGTACTTCTCCGGGCGCGGCCGTGACGTCGGGTGCCACTATAAATCTCTATGTGCCATATCCGACCGCAGTGGCCCATTGGGCGGGACATCCTCCAGCATTTTCCCACGCAATAATTACCGCGAATAATGCTTCGGCGACGATAGCGCTCACCAAGACGTTATCTCAAAAAGGGTTCGTGGTGTTTTCGTTAAGGGAAATTGCCAAGGGAATCGACACATTTGTGATTATCATTCAAAGTGTGTTAGGAGCATTCGGAGGAATTGCCTTAGTAGTGGCCGGTATTATGATTGCATTGGTTATGATGTGGGCAGTTTTGGAGCGGACGCGAGAAATTGGCATACTGAAAGCTCTGGGAGCTAGAGCCCAAGATATCCGGCGAGTCTTTGTCGATGAGGCTGCTTTAATTGGCTTGTTGGCTGGTATCATCGGATTGGCTGGCGCGTATCTCACGGCCATTCTGCTGCAAGCGGTACTTAAAATGCTAATTGAGAGGGCTGGTGGTACGGCTCCGGTTAGCTTGTTTGTGGTTCCGTGGTGGCTGGTGGTCAGTGCACTAGCCTTTGGGATGGTTGTAGGTACCGTTGGGTCGTGGATTCCAGCATTTCGAGCCTCTCGCCTCAGTGTAGTTCAGGCACTGCGCCATGATGGCTGAGATCCTCAGCGCTGCTCCGGGACTATGCGCACCGGATGATGTTCCAACGCTTGCACCAGGTTGTCAATGGCGGTGATGGTCATTCGCTGCCGGGTTTCAAACGTCGACGTACCACGATGCGGTGATAACACCACGTCATCGCGTTCCAGCAAACCCGGATGTACTAATGGCTCGTTTTCATAGACGTCCAGTGCAGCGCCGGCTAAATGGCCACGGGATAGCGCATCCACTAAGGCGGATTCGTCAACTACGGGTCCGCGCCCCACATTAACCAGGAAGCTGCCTTGCGGCATCATGGCCAATTGGTTGGGGCCAAGCAAGTGATAGGTCTCGGGCGTTGAGGGAATGATGACAATAACGATATCAGAAGTTGCCAATAGTTGTTTAAGCGTGGCGTAGCCTTGGGGGTTTTCGGGATGTGGCCCGTGGGCCCTGGTGTATTGGGTGGTGACGCCAAAGGGAGCTAGCAATTTGGCGATGGTTTGACCCGTACGCCCATAACCGATAAGGCCAACCCGTTTTCCATGGACTTCAGGAGAAAGCGCTGTGTTGGACCCGGTGAGGACACGACCTTGAGTTCGGGTCTGGCGGTCATAAACCAAGAGATTGCGGACGACTGCTAAGGTTAAGGCCAGTGCCATTTCCGCGGTTGATTGGGCTACCACATCCGGGGTATGGGTTACAACAATGTTGCGAGATGTCGCATCGGCGACGTTGATATGATCATACCCGATTCCGTAGCTGCTGATAACGCGCAACTGCGGCCACTGTGCCATCCGAGCGCCATCAAAATAGCCGTCGGACCCGTTGACAATCAATCCGGTCACCAAAGGGTTGTGTTCTGGGAGCAAATGGCCAAAAACCCAATGCCAAGCGTCTGGCAAAGCCTTTGGGATGCCCCACAGAGGCTGGGGCGACCAACAAATCGGTTTATGTGTCACAGCGCTCTCCTTCTTTTTGTGTTGAGATTACTTTGAAGTTTGTTGGTTAGCATATCACAAAATTTATGGTTGGCGATACTTCGGAGGTTAGGTAAAATGGCGTCATGAATAAAATGGTTAGGCAACGGTTAATATGGCTTGCGGTTTTTGTTGCCGCGATGTTAATGGCTCCGTTGTCCGTAACCCATCAAGTCGATGAAGTAATCTCGACGGCATTGCGTTCCTATGGAGCCCACTGGCCCCCTCTACAGTTAATCTGGGTAGTGGGCGGGGCGCCTTTGACACTGCTGTTGGTACTATTGATGGCATGGACGCGGGCCCGCCATAACAGGCCGTGGAGCGGTGTCGTGGTAGGTTTCATTGTGGGTACCCTCGCTGAAGTCTTAGTCAAACACTGGATTCCGACCCCGACTCCGTCTAATGTGGTTCCACCCCCCTTTTACCGGTCCTTGATAACGGCGACTAATATCGATCCGCAACAAGTCATGCATTGGGTTGCACTGGTGATGGGACGCACCAGTCTAGCATCCGGACCATCGCATCTTCTTAAGGGGACATTTCCCAGCGGTCACTTGTTCCGACTAAGCTACGTAACGATCATAGCTTTACAAGGAATAAAGCAAAAATGGTGGGTTACTGCAGGAGTGTTGGTTGCGGCATTTGCCGTGGTTGCCACCGGCGGACATTGGTTTTGGGATACGGTTGGAGGATATGCTTTAGCACAACTGACAGTGATCTGGTTAGTACCTTAATATAATGGGCAAGTTCGGACTTGGGGGACTTCATTGTGAACCTATTACGTTTGTTTCAACATCCAAAGGACTTGGTGGCCTTAAACCCGGCAGCCTTGGCCGACAAGTTTTCGGGTCCGGGAATCCTTATAGTCGATGTACGCACTCGGCAAGAGTATTTAGCTGGACACCTCGAAGGAGCACGTCATGGGCCATTAGGGAAAACCGGCCAGTTAATGGCTGATACAGATCGGGACACGCCAGTGGTGCTCATTTGCAAGACAGGCCACCGAAGTCAGGCCGCAGCCCGTGAACTATTGGATTTGGGATTTACCCAAGTTCATCACTTAGCGGGAGGCATTGATCGTTGGCGACGTCAGGGAATGCCAGTGACGCAAGAGAAGGGTCCCCGGTTAGAGTGAGAGATGAGTGGCATTGCCAATATAAAGGTATCCCGCAATGCTAAACGCCATTAAAAACAACCACAGCAATCCATAAAACCATTTGTGCGAGAGGAGGATGTCATTATAAGCGACGGGTACCCCCAAGCGCACTCGACGGGTAAAATTCCATACAATAAAGGCAAGAATTAGCATCGTGAGGGGATCTAATCTGAGGCTGTTGGTCAGAGGGTTATAAAACAGAATGACCGCCAATCCAAACAAACCCGGAACCCATGCCTTCCACCCCAAAAATGACACCGTCCGGCCACCATCTAACGGAACTACCGGCACTAGGTTAAAAATATGCATCAGCATGCCGAAAAGCGCCAACATTGCAAATAATGGTTGACCAGTCAACAAATACAAGGCATAGCTGAATACCGAGGCGGCCAACCCAAAGACGGGTCCGGCAATGCCGATAAAGGCCTCATCATCAGCATTGGCAGGGCTTTGCCGCAAATTGATGATGGCGCCGAAAAACGGAATAAACGTAGGCCAGGACGCTTCAATGGCGCGCGCACGGTTAGCCAGTACGTGTCCCGATTCATGAATTGCTATAAGGATCACCAGACCTACTCCAAATGCCCAGCCAAATGCCCAGCCGTAAATTAGCATGGAAACCACCATGCTGAAGAACAGCAAAAACACTTTGGCTTTATAGATCACTGCAAGACCCGATAAAAGCCATTCTTTGATACTCCGCTTGCGCCGTACCGGAGGTGCTGTCGGCCCACCGGGAAACTGGGGCGGAAGAGTGTCAGGGGTCCATGGTTCCATGACTTGCCTCCTTTTCGGCTTCAAGGTGTTACTCTGTTTCCGATCCTTTATTGGATTTTTAGGGTAACTAATCCAGTCACTTCAACTGCATGGGTACAAGACGGCAGTTACACCAATTAGTTGCGGTACAGGCATGTTGACACAGGTGGATACTCTAGAACCACAATATAACACAGGAGGATGTTGGGCGTAAGCTTGCCGAAGTGGCTTATTAACATCATGGTTAGAAAAACCTACAATACTGTGGCTTTCGGAACCCGAAGTCCTCACCGGATGCGTCTGGTCGGATGTTGCACTCGTCCCATCGCGGGGGCCCTCACGCACCACTCAAGATCCCGACAAGAGAAGGGTGGCCTGATGCTCCCACCGGCACCCCCATACCCACTGTTGCTTGGATCCTCCGAAGGATGTTTCGTCGCTCCTTTTGCCACGTGGTTGCAGCGGAGAGCGTCGGGTCCCTATTATTCGAAGAATAACGTCTGACGATATCCTAAACAGGCACTCCAACCACTTTTTCGATAGGGCGGGTTGTTTTCCATTGCTCGCGATCCAATCTCCAGAGCTGCCGCATGATGCACACTAATGCCATACTGGGGTTGATACTTGAACCGTCCGATAATAGAGGTATAGGTCGACTTCACCGTTCGGATCGCCCCTTTTGGTTCGATTCCCACGCGCTGGCAGCCGATTATTCCGGCTCTCATACCATTCCCGCCACGCCTGCTGGTGGTACTGTTCGGGAATGGGTCATTAAGGCTCTTTGACCACCTTGCCGGTACTTACAAATTGATCATCCACACTCTGCTGGCCTACACATAGTATACCATCAATTAGTGAGGCAGGTACAGCTTCCTGTCTATGTTATGCCTGAATGCGTGACACATCAGCCTTCAAGACCAAAATTCTGGGTGGATGTCTCAAAAAGGGCCGCGGACGATGATACTCTCCACAATCAGCTATAAAAAGGACTGGTCGGCCTGCACCTGGCAAATACTGGGATGGCCACAGAAGACGCAGGACACGACAAAGCGCCGTCGTCAGAGACGACGGAACTGGTTTAAATGAATGGCAGTTTTAGGATGCTAGGTAAAGTGGAGATTGACGCTCTTCGGTGCCGATTCCCACGGATCCGTGCTGACATTGCGGATTCGTTAGCCGGCAAGGTGAATAAGGTGTGCCGCGTGACCGTCCGTATTCGCCGTCGGGTCACCGCTTTCTCCAAGGCACGGCGGGATGGTCGAGGCCGCTTGCCGATGACACCGAGCAGAAGGAAGACGACCCATAGAGCAATTGGTAGAATCATAGCGTTGGTGGCAAATTTACCTGACTGCAACCGCTCAAGATCGATGAAGATGGCTCTTAATCAGTGACTCGGGGTCACCTCCAAGTTGTCCGTACCATCGCCCGAACCCAGTGCGTCGCATTGGGCGGGGTGCACTGTGGGCGGTGAGATGGTCCACGCCGCTTACGCGCTTTTTGACTGACGGTAGTAATTTGCCAGCAGAACTAGCAACCACACATAGATGAGGTCTATTGTTACTAGCCATCCCAGAATCCACCAAACATCAGGGGAAAGATTGGTTATCAAAGCTGACAGCAGGGATATAGCCAATGCGCCTATCATCCATCCTGTAATCCGCTGACGACTGGCGCGCCGTGTCCACTGGCTATGGCGCCATTGATGTGATAACGGGCCAGATTCGGACATCAGACTAAATTTAAAGAAAACTAGGAAATATTTGGCGACAACCAAACCGAGTGGTACCACTAAACCCGTCAGGAGAAACCTAGACAGCGACTGGGGCATCAGGTAGGCATCCCATTGGGTAGATAAAAAGGCCAGGTTAAGCACAATAAACCAGCCCAGTCCACGCCAACGTTCACCCCAGGAGACTAACGGGATGTGCCAAATGCGACGAAGCAAGAGCATCACAAAAATCCATTCGACGACACTCCAGCCCGCCATCGTCAAAATTCCCGCCATTAGTGTTAGGGGAGGAAGCGGGGCTGTTGACAGATATATGTGCGGCGGATGCGGAACATACCGTGATGTGTTCAGCGATGGTTCGGATATCAATGGATGTTCATTAAGCCGAACGAGGTTGAGGAATGAAGGCATTGCGGTCGCAACGTAAATGCGGATTAGTAGGCCGCCAACAGTGTGATAGCCATGGGATGTACGTGACCAAAGCCAGACAATGTCCCATGAAATTGGTAACAACGCTAATGTCGGGATCCAATACCAATTGCGTCGCATTCAATACCTCCTGGGAAGTTGCGTGGCGGCTGTGGTTTATTGCCATTGTAACATCAACCTGACGCCTGTTTGTCAGAGATTACCGTGTGTCAATCTGGCATTATTTAAGGATTTAAGGTGGAATTTAAAAAGTTGGGGTCTACCTTCATGAAAATTAGGCATTGTTTTCAAGCAACGGCGATATTCCCTACAGGCGCCAATGTTTGCCACCGCTAGCGCCGTGACGCAGAAGGCCACTTCCATATGAGGCAGGCCCCAACCCTCGGTCCAGAGGTAAAACCCGAAATCCAAAAGGGTTTAATTGCCGACCCACCCTTGGGGTGGCAGTTGGCTGAGGAAGGGCGACGCTGCCGGGCTTTAGCTGGGAGAAATCCGGGCGGATGCTAGAGCAGGTACTAAGCGGGAATGAGAGACCGCCAAGCGGCAAAGATGAGAAGGCCCCAGCCTAACAAGAAAAATATGCCACCCAAAGGGGTCACCAAGCCCCAGCGCCTTGAGTTGGTCAAAACCAACATGTAGAGGCTGCCGGAGAACAGGACAACGCCGACGACAAAACTCCATCCGGCCCAGGCTAGGACACTTGATTGAGAGAGAATGGCACTAGAAAGCGCCACGAGGCCCAATCCCAATGCATGATACATTTGGTATTGCACACCTGTTTGAAAGGTGGCCAACTGTTCGACATTTAGTTTGGTTTTCAGACCATGGGCGCCAAAGGCACCTAAACCGACAGCCAAAAAACCGAAGATGCCGCCGACCAATAGTAGCGTGACGTTCATGAGATCACTCCCTTGATTGGAGAAGTGGGTCAATCTCCATTACAATGTAACTGGGCATCGAAATTGTCAAATATTTCCGGGGAGCGGGGCGGAAAAAATTTATGAGTGTCAGACTCAGTAAAATTTTTCTTGGATTGGCACTGCTGTTTGGTATTATTTGGGTTTGGCTGAGAGTGGGGGGCGGTACATCATCACAAAGCGCGCCGGTAAAACCCGTCAAACATTTTCGTCATGTGGTGATTATTATGATGGAAAATCACGGGACATCGGAACTGATGAACAATCCCAACACTCCCTATATTAACCATCTCATAGCGGCTTATGGATTTGATCCCCAGTATCGGGGAGTTACTCACCCCAGTCTTCCCAATTATCTCGCGACAATTGCGGGATCCACCCAAGGCATTTGGACGGACAATCCTGAGCGGCAGTTTAGCGGTCCGACCATCGTCTCCCAATTGCAGGACCATCACCTGAGTTGGGAGGGAGTAATGGAGAGCATCCCGGCGCCAACATTTGAGGGAAACTGGTATCCTGAGCCTTTAGACCAATCGCAGGCGAGCTCCGCTCCAACCAGGGCACTATACGCCAAAAAACACAATCCGTTTGTCTTTTTTAACAGTATCTCGCGGGCACTGCTGCGAACCCACATTGTCAATTTGCGTACGTTCCAAAGACAGCTTGCCCAAGGGCATCTCGCTGATTTTGTGTGGATTACTCCTAATCTATGCCATGACATGCACGGGGAACCGAATACGCCGGGTTCTCGCTGCCCAGTTGCCAACAACACGCAGTTGGAGCGATTAGGCGACCAATTTTTAAAAAAACTAGTGCCGGAAATAACCCATAGTCCTATGTGGCAGGGAAACTCAGTTTTGTTCATTACGTGGGATGAAGCTAATGCGCCCGCTGGTCTAACCTCAGTGCCTCAGTATTTAGCCGGGGCTCCGGGAGCGCCCAAATTTCTGGGAGTAACGATAGGAGGTGGTCTGGTACCCCTAATCGTTATTTCCCCCCAGACTCGTCACCGCACTATCAGAATCGATTGCAATCATTATTGTCTGTTAAAAACCATTGAAAACGGTTGGCACTTACGGTATCTGGGAAATGCCGCCAGTCCTCAAGTTCCCACCTTAGCGCCCTTAGTGCCAGAGCGATTATTCCGTTAATCCTCATTCTCAACGTTGAAGAATTTCGGGGTCCGGTGGGCGGATGCCCACCTGTTGCCAACTGGAGACTTGCTGGGTGCGGCCGATGATACCTTCTGGCATAAGAGTGGCCAGCATGTAGCCCATGGCGGGTATTGGCGTGATGCGGTGCGATCACCAGACACGCGTGTGGTCAAAGCATGGGGGCTGATGGTGATTTGGAGCCCGCCATGGGGCGTCCATCCCATGGTCTAGCGTGCCTTATTCCGAAGACACCGCCGCGTTTTTCTATCATATGCTTTTGCGGCTCTGCGAAATGGCCGAGCAATTAACGACCATTTTTGGTAACTCCGCTCTTTTTGCTCAGATGCTTGAATTGTCCTCCCTGTCATCAGATAGTGTCGTGTCCTTATTGTGAAGGACGCCTTGACCTTAGCAGGTTGGGGGTTTGATTCCGGGGATTGTGTCGTTCTCGCCGTGGCTGGCGGCCCGTGCTTTTTCTCGGGGCGTGGCGTATAATAGTTCTGTCAGACATTAGCAGACAAGGCGAATATCTTTTGCCGAATATCACGGGCTTAGATTGGGATGATGACCAGGACGCCGAGGGTAATGTTCGTCACCTCGCTCGGCACCAGGTCAGTGTCGGCGAAGTTGCCGAAGTAATGACCAGCGCCCCCGTTTTTGTGCGCGTGGAAACGGAGGGCAACAATCCGTATTTTGTCGCCATCGGGCACACTGCTAGCGGCCGACTTTTGGAGATTTGGAGCATCTATTACGAATCCCCACCGAAGGCAGGCTGGTGGCGGACGGTGACGGCTCTGGATGCAGGACCAGACCAATGCGCATTATGGAACAAAGAGAGAGGCGGGGGACGATGACAGAGCGGGAATTTCGCCGGTTGGCTGAAGGGGCCGAACTGAAACTAGAGGCCGACCCCACCGAGGTCCACGTGGACCTGCGGGAAGAGCGGGTGACTATTCGCTTTACGGAAGAGGAAATGCGCGCAATCAATCGGGAAGCGGTTCGTCGCGGGTTGGGGCGTTCGTCGCTCATCCGGATGTTTGTGCGGGAATCCCTTGAGCAATTGAATGACCCATTGCGTCCTACGCAGCGTGTGCCCATCATCGATTGGGACGGGCGGGTACGGCGCATGCCGCTAACCAAACGAGGTGAGGTTGTATGAAGCTGTCCGATATCCGGTGCCCGTATTGCCAAGGTCACCATTTGACGCCTACCCAACCTGTTTCGCTAGTTGCGTTGCCTATTGAGAAGAATGCCACGGAATTCGATGGTATTCCGCTTGAAATTGCGCGGTGCCGCGACTGTCAGGGGGTCTTATGGTTCGCAGTCATTGAAGAGATTCCGGAGTAGCGGACCGCAATCCGCCGTTAAGGTTATTTAGTCTGCAACCAAGCCAAAAAGAAAAAGTCGCACCGTGTGACGCGACTTCCCGATTCGTTGTTGGCGCTCTTCGGGGAAGAATCGGTCGGGCCGTGATCCGATATCAATGTTCCCGAGCTGCGCCGCAAGGGTTAGGGGCACCAATTAACTCACTATGCGGAGGATGTTTTGCGCAGCTATGGCGTCAGCGAGTACCATCTGAGAGTATCCCCCACGCCCGAGCCTCTGCATTTCTATCGGAATCGGAAGTGTGGATTCGTCAAGAGCCGCGAAGAACAGCATCAGCACGTCGTATGGCGCATGGGAAAGCATATGTAGTAGATGTGGCGCTTGCCGCGAGCGTCCGGCGACTGGCGATGGGTTGTGCAACATTTGACATTATCAATAGCTGGGTGACGGGGGCTTTAGGAACCCTCCAATGTCAACCCATTATTTTCCAGCTCTTGGTCTGACTATCTTGGCGTGAATCCGCTATACTATGATGCCGCTTTTGTCGGTCTTTGGGTGAACCGCAGAGGAACGCTACACCGTTAACGCAGAAACATATGTATTACTGGACGGTGGCGTGGTATTTTGGGGCTCTTTCTCAAACCCGGTGAGATAGGCTGAACATCGCGGGGGTTTGCGCGTATGATAAGCTCAAACTTTAGGAGATGAGGGGGTGCACGATACCGATTCATGATTGGGCGGGGGTGTTTGCTCCACATGAGAGCAGGTCTTTCGTCCGGAAACCGTCCAACAGATCTTCAATTAGAAATGCAAGCGCGGACCATTTTTGAGTGGGAGGGCATTGTGCCCCCATTTTTGGTATTACAAAATATCGAGCGCGACGATCACCCGATCCGGTATGATTTGGGTGACCCGCTCCCAGACCGCCGCGTGCCCGTTTTGCGGGACCCTCAGCACCACGGCCCGGCACGACTCCTTCGAAAAGCCCCTACAAGACCTGCCCCAGGATGGCCGGGCCGTTTACCATGGGGTGCAGCGACAACGGTATGTTTGCGCCAACCCGGCGTGCGAGCGGGATCTGTTTGTGGAGCGATTGCCGGGGTTTGCCGACGACGGGGAGCGCAAAACCCTCCGGTTCCAGCGCGCCTGTGTCGTCCGGGCCTTGGACAGCGGGTGTAAACCCGCCGAAGATGCCCTCAAGCGCGAGGGGGCCACGGTGAGCAATGATACGATTGCCCGGTATGTCAAAGCCGCCGCGCGGCAACTCGAATCCAATTTGGCGCGCAATGACGTCCGCGTGTTGGCGGTCGACGACATCGATTTGCGGAAAGGGGACAAGTCGAGTGGCTGCACGGTATTTTTAGATGAAGAAACCCATCGGGTCTTGATCATCGTGAGGGACGACCGGACTAAGATGTTGCCTATGGCCCGAGTGCATAATTGGTGAGACTGCTCGGAATAATACCGGTATGAAATTCAAGACCTTTTCCCGCAAAAACTTAAAATTGACGGAAACCAAAGAGGCGAGCCATCAATACGGGAGTGGCCCACGAGGAAAAATTCCCCACGGCATTGGCGCAGGTGGTTTAACGCTAATGACCATTGGCGGAATTATGGGGTCAGGACTGTTTTTGGCGAGTGGATCTGCAATACGATTGGCTGGTCCGGCGATTGCCATTTCGTTTTTGATTGGTGTTACCATCATGTCTATTGAGATCTCGGCACTAGCCGAGATGTCTGCCGCAGATCCGGAACGCGGCTCATTTCTTGCCTTTGCCAGACATACCCTAGGGCCGGGGTCAGCGTTCATCGGAGGCTGGATATTTTGGTTTTCGAGTGTGCTGAATTTGGCGGCGGAAGCTACTGCAGGAGCCATTTTTACTCGATTGTGGTTTCCCGGCGTCCCCGTCTTTGTCTTCAGCGTAGGCTACTCCATTATCATTGTGGGAATAAATTTTTTGACGGTGAAAGGGTTCAGTTCGGTGGAATCCGTCATGTCCCTGGCCAAGGTGATCGCCACAGTAGCATTCATTGCGGTGGCCGGACTAGTGATTTTTCACGTTATCCCGGTTCGCCCAATGGTGGGGCCTCGGTTATGGACAAGCGCACCATCTTTCTTCCCTCGAGGAATTCTGGGAATGTTTGGGGCCATGGTGTTGGTGTTGTTTTCGATGTCGGGGACGGGGATCCTAGGACTGGCAGCGTCTAATGTGAAACGACCGGAACAAACGATTAGCAGAACCATTCGCAACACGGTAATTGGAATTTATGTGCTCTATGTGGGTGCGGCGCTGGCGATCACAGGGTTGCTTCGGTGGAACACTGTGCCTACCGCTCAGAGCCCTTTTACCGGTGCTCTGCGATTATTGCAAAGCAGCTGGCTGGTCGACATTTTAAATTTTGTTATTGTGGTTGCGGTATTAAGTACGTTAAATGCGGGACTTTTTGCTACTGATCGGGTATTGGCAACGTTGGGGCGCATTCATGACGCGCCGCACATTTTATCCAGGGAATCCCGTGGGATTCCTCGAATGGCCAATGCGGTCACCGGTGTTCTTTTGGTGATCGTGAGCGGGTTGGCGTACTTTTTGCCGAAAACGGCTTATCTTTATTTGGTTACGGCGACCGGGTTTCAAGCCTTAATGATTTGGATCCTGATTATTGTGACCCAGATCTACTTTAGGCCGCGATTAGAGAAACGGAAAGTGGACTTAAAATTCCAAATACCCTGGTACCCGATGTTATCCTGGATCGGTGTAGTGCTGATTGTGGGGGTCGTCGCGACGGCACCTTTGGCACCCCATGAAGTGATTGCTCTGGGAATTTCCCTAGCGGCGACCGGGGTTTTTGCCGTCGCGTACCTTCCGGTGAAACGGGCACGTCAAGACAAAGTCTCGTGATGCAATCCAATGCGGTTATGCTAGAATGAACCGTACCCTGTGTTTTCAGTCTTTTTTAGAAAGGATCGTCTTAGCAATGCGCATTGGATTGCCTAAAGAAATCAAGATTGATGAGAACCGTGTTGCGCTAACCCCGGCAGGAGTCTTATCGTTGACCAAAGATGGCCACACGGTGGTCGTTGAGTCTGGGGCGGGGATCGGGAGCGGTTTTTCCGATGAGCAGTATCGGCAAGCCGGAGCTACCCTGCTTCCAGAAACTGGTGAAGTTTGGGGACAAGCCCAAATGGTCGTCAAGGTGAAGGAACCGTTGCCGGAAGAATACAGTTATTTTCGCTCCGACATGGTGTTGTTTACCTATTTGCACTTGGCCCCCGAACCCGAATTGACCCGTGCCTTGTTGAAGTCCAACATAACGGCAATCGCCTATGAAACGGTGCAAAACGAAGACAAAAGTTTGCCGTTGCTGACCCCAATGAGTGAAGTGGCAGGACGCATGGCCAGTCAGATAGGCGCCCAATTTCTTGAGAAGCCCTACGGGGGACGTGGTATTCTGCTGGGCGGGGTGCCGGGCGTATTGCCGGGCCGCGTCGTGGTGATTGGTGGCGGCATTGTGGGAACCAACGCGGCGCGAATTGCACTAGGTTTGGGAGCTGAAGTCACCATCGTGGACATTAGCGCCGATCGGCTAAGGCAACTAGACGATCAGTTCCACGGACAACTGCGAACCTTAATGTCTCATGAATCTAACATTGCGGATGCGGTGCGACACGCCGATTTTGTGATTGGAGCAGTATTAATACCGGGAGCTAGGGCACCGCATTTGGTCAACGAAGAAATGGTGAAATCCATGGAACCGGGTTCGGTCATCGTCGACGTGGCGATTGACCAAGGAGGTTCCATTGAGACCATTGATCGGGTCACCACTCATTCCCATCCGACGTATGAGAAATATGGAGTGGTACATTATGCTGTCGCCAATATGCCTGGGGCCGTGGCCCGCACCTCGACTCTGGCATTGACCAATGTAACACTTCCGTATGCACGGGCGATAGCCCGTTATGGTGCCGAGGATGCTATGCGGCGTGATGCCAGCCTAGCCAAAGGACTGAATATTTATAAAGGCCAGGTAACGTTCCAAGCAGTTGCCGAAGCGCATAATTTGGCATATGTTTCCGTAAACTCACTCTTAGCGTAACATTGACACGCATCTCTGCCTTGGGTCGGCTTGCGGAAGATTTTTCTGCAGGCTGACGATGGGGCAGGGATTTCTCCCTGTGGCGTCGAACACCTTTCCATCCTGACTTAATCGGAAGTGGTGACGCGTGAATGACGTGGTGGCGGAATTTCTTTACCATCTACGGTACGAACGGCATCTAGCCAATAACACAGTGGATTCTTATGGCCGCGATCTAGAAGATTTTATGCGGTTTGCTCAGAACCTAGGAGCCATGGCGGAACGGGAACTCATCATGCGATATCTAGATCATTTGCGTGGGGTTCACCGTTCCACGGCGACTATTGCGAGGCGTTTGGCTGCCCTGAAAGCATTTTACCGCTGGCAACTGCGAGAGGAATATCAGGCCGAAGATCCGACCGATTTATTACTGTCTCCACGGTTAGAGCGAAAATTACCCGACGTTTTATCGATTGCCGAGGTGACTCGGTTAGTGGAATCACCCGATGTGCGGCAAGTAACTGGGGTACGCGATAGGGCGATGCTAGAGGTTTTATATGCAACCGGAATTAGGGTGAGTGAGTTGTGTCATTTGGGGATCAACGATTGGTGGGCGGATCCTCCGCGACTGAGGTGCTTGGGAAAAGGAGATAAAGAGCGTTATGTTCCGTTGACTGAAATTGCAGTATCATGGCTGGCTACCTATGTGGAGCAATCGCGACCTAAACTCGTTAAGCGAAGCAAAACGACATACTTGTTTCTCAATCATCGGGGACAAGTGCTAACTCGCCAAGGCTTTTGGAAGCTGTTAAAAAAATATGCAGTGGCAGCTGATATCGTCAAACCTATTACTCCACATATGATACGGCATTCGTTTGCCACCCATCTGTTGGAAAACGGCGCAGATTTGCGTGCAGTGCAAGAGATGTTGGGCCACCAAGATATTTCTACCACACAAATTTACACCCACATCAGTTCGGGTCGGCTTAGGTCGGCCTATGATGCGACACACCCACGGGCGTGAATTGATAGGAAAAGAGGTAATCGTTTGATGCGAATAGCGTTATTGGTGATTGATTCGGGAGGCATTGGTCCTGCCCCGGATAGTGTGGATTTTGGCGACAACGGAGCCAACACCATTGGGCATACGGCCGCCGCGGTGGGCGGAATCGACCTGCCCAATTTAGCAGCGATGGGGCTGACTGGGTTGGTCGATGTGTATGGCAGTCCAGCCGTGCCCCTGCAAGGGGTGGCATATCCGGTACATCCGCATGCCAACGGAAAGGATACCTTGGCGGGCCATTGGGAGATGATGGGCTTAACGGTTACCACACCGTTTAGAACATATCCCGAGGGGTTTCCTGATGATGTGGTGAACCAATTGACCGCCGCATGGGGACGCGAGCCGCTGGGTAATGAGGCGGCGTCGGGAACCGAGATTATCGAACGATTGGGGGCGCAACACGTGGCCACCGGACGCCCCATACTTTATACTTCTGCTGATAGTGTGCTGCAAATTGCGGCACATGAAAAAGTGGTGCCTCTACCCGAATTATATGAATGGTGCCAGAAAGCGCGTGACATTATGCAGGGGCCAAATTTGGTGGGACGAATTATTGCCCGCCCTTTTATTGGCGAACCGGGGCATTTCCAGCGAACCCCAAATCGCCACGACTACGCGGTAAGTCCCTGGTCACCGACCGAGGTCGACGCTTTACTGCAGCGCGGCGTGCAAACAGTGGCCATAGGCAAAATTGGGGATATCTTTTCGGGGCAGGGTTTTGGCAAGCATCTACATACGTCCAGCAATATTGACGGATTGGAAAAGACGCTTCAAGTACTGGAAGAAGACAGCCAACAACCGCAGTTCGTCTTTACCAATTTGGTCGAATTTGATTCCCATTATGGCCATCGTCGCAATCCCGCCGGTTATGCCCGAGCCCTAAAGGATTTGGATCGATTTCTTCCAAAATTGTGGGTAACGTTGGGATCGGGAGATCAACTATGGATTACGGCGGACCATGGTTGTGATCCTACCTACCGGGGCACTGACCACACTCGGGAAACAGTACCCTGGCTAGCGTGGGGAAGAGATCTGACGCCATTTGTTGGTCGCCCTAGACAAACCTTGGCAGATATTGCGGCTACCTTAGCGGTATTGTTTGATGCACCCCAGATTGGCGATGGTCAGGCGGCGCAAAAACTTGTCGAGGGGGGATGGCGATGATTGAGATTATCGAGAAGACCCGGGATCGGAAACCATTGTCTCGGGGAGAAATGTGGCGTTGGATTGAAGCGGTGGTGCAAGAGGAGGTACCGGACTATCAGGTCTCTGCCTGGCTGATGGCGGCCTATCTCAACGGTCTAACGGATGAAGAAATTTTCACCATGACGGAAGCGATGGCAACCATCGGCAGCCCACCCCCTCGCCACATCGGAATGGTAGACAAGCACTCCACGGGAGGAGTGGGCGATAAAACCAGTTTAATTTTGGCACCGCTGGTGGCGGCACTAGGTGTACCTATGGTGAAAATGTCCGGAAGAGGATTAGGCCACACCGGGGGCACTCTAGACAAATTGGAAAGTTTTCCGGGATTTCAGGTCCAGTTGAGCACCGAACAATTGGAACGGCAGGTGGCAGAAGTCGGGGTTGCTGTTATCGCGCAAAGTCATGATCTGGCGCCGGCCGATGCCCGACTTTACGCCTTGCGCGATGTCACCGCAACGGTCGATAGTATCCCTTTGATTGCAGCTTCCGTTATGAGCAAGAAGCTCGCTGCCAAGTCGCCCAATATTGTTTTGGATGTCAAAGTGGGCAGCGGGGCATTTATGGAAACCAAGCAACAAGCGATGGAACTGGCACACCTTATGGTACGCATTGGACAGGCTCACAAAGTACGGGTGAAGGCAATTTTAACCGACATGAATCAACCACTGGGATATGCTATAGGAAACGCGATTGAGGTCAATGAAGCCATGGCCACATTAAGAGGTCACGGACCCGAGGATTTGACTCAGGAAGTCAAGACATTGGCTAGCCACATGGTGGCTATGGCCCAAAACATTGCTGTAGAACGGGCACTCGGCGAGGTTTCGAGCGCTTTAGATGATGGTAGGGCATGGAAAAAATTTGTCTCTTGGGTGACCGCCCAAGGGGCGGACGCTAGGGTGTTGAACGCGGATTTGCCTTTAGCGCCGATTCGGACCACGTGGGAATTGCCGGCGCAGGCAACTGTGGCGTCCATCAATACAAAAGGTATCGGCCTAGCAGCACTTACCCTGGGCGCCGGAAGGCATGTTAAAGATCAGCCTGTAGATCATCAAGTCGGTATTCGGTGCTTTGTCAAGGTTGGCCAAAGCTATCCAACTGGGACCGTGGCCGCAGAGATTTATGCGCGGGATGCCCAAGCGGCCGATGAGGCGCTACGTCTAGTGAAGGAAGCGGTAACCTTTGGTCCCGCCCCTGATACTGCCAACGAACCGATCCTCGCGATTATCGAGTGAGACTCAGTGCATGAAGGGTCGCCCTGTCGTGGATACTAACACAAGTAGTCCCGAAGGGGTGATTTGACAATGGCTAGGACCGGAAAATCGGTATTCGTAATGGTACTCACTGCCTTGCTAATGTTGGCCGGTGGGACGGTTTGGGCAGAGCCTGCACCGCCTGTGGTGGTGGCACGAGCCGCCGAGTTGGTCGATGCCACCACCGGCCAAGTGTTGTTTTCCAACCACGCAGAACAAGCCTTGCCGATGGCAAGTGTAACCAAACTCATGACACTGTATATAGCGATTCGTGCCATAACGCAACACAAATTGTCGCTTCACGCCATGGTACCGGCCGACATTGAAGCTTACCGTATTGCCGGTTCGCAAATTTGGTTGCGACCAGGCGAAAAGCTGAGCGTGGAACAAATGTTGCGGGCGATTGCCGTGGGTTCTGCCAATGACGCGGCCTATGCGTTGGGCACATATATCGGAGGTTCCGAATCCCAATTTGTAGCTATGATGAACCAAACAGCTAAAGAGCTTGGTATGCACCATACCCATTTTGCTAACCCGCATGGCTTGCCAGCAGCGGACCATTATACCACCGCGCACGATTTGGCGCTTTTGGGTGCGGCAGCGGTGAAATATCCGCTATTGCTGCAGTATACCTCGCAGTGGCAAGACCGATCCATTCGCAACGGCAAAGGTGGTCATCTGTGGTTGATTAACCAGAATCGTTTGTTGAGAACTTTCGCCGGCGCCGACGGATTGAAGACAGGGTACACCCATAGCGCCGGATTTTGCATGGTAGCTAGTGCCCATCGTGATCACACGCGACTGATTGCGGTGATCTTAGGGGCGCCCTCTTCTAAATTACGATTTCAAGATGCCTCCGGGTTGTTAAGCTGGGGATTTCAAAATTATCGGACGTTATATATTGACAAACCTACGGGATTGCCCCAAGTGGTGCCAGTGTTCCACGGGGTAAGGCCCGAGGTTCGTGTGGGCTTGTCGCGACCATTAGCATTAACCATATCCCCCGGCGAAAGCCAACGGGTAACTTGGCGGATCGAGATGGCACGGCATCTGGCAGCTCCGGTTCGATATCATCAGACTGTGGGTCAAGTGGTTGTCAATATCCCTCACCGGCGTCCGGTACGTATTTCGGTTTGGGCGACTCAGGCAATTAGGCGTCAGCACTTTGGGGAAGTGGTCTGGAATTATTTTTGGCACATCGTAGACTAGGAGGCGGGCTGTGGATAAACATCACTTGGAATTGGTGAAGCACAGACTAGAGGATTTAACCGAAAACCTGGAAGCGCAGTTGGATGTGGCAGAAACCGACTCCGTCGAAGCCCTGAGCGCCTATGACAACCATCCCGCTGATTTAGGCACCGACACTTTCGAACGGGAGCTGGATCTTGGGATTGTTACTGGACTGCGTAGCCGACTGGACTTGGTTGCGAACGCGTTAGCAAGACTTAATCAGGGGGCCTACGGAATTTGTGAGCGTTGCGGCCAACCCATCGACCCCGCCCGTCTTCAAGTGGTACCCGAGGTTCAGTTCTGCCTGAGGTGTCAAAATCTCATAGATCAACCTTATAAACCCCTGCTTTCCGAGGCAGAGGTGGTTCCGCGGCCCTTAGGTCGTGATGCTGGGCACGATGGGGTAGAGCCAAACGGAGAAGATTTTTGGCAAAGTGTGGCCAAATGGGGCAATTCAGATACCCCTACGGACAACCCGCCTGCAGTCGATTATAAAGAAACCTATAGTGGGTTTGACCAACCTATTGGTTACGTGGAGGACGTGGAATCCATCGTGGATGAAACCGGTGAGGTGCTGTTTGATACCTTGCGGGAGAAAAAAAGGCGACGGGGAGAGAGTGTCGACAAAGAAACTGATCAAGACAGCGAATGAGGCGGCCAAAACCCGCCTTTTTTCGCGCGTCAAGACGTGTATCATGAGATCCATACCGGGCTTGTCCCCCCGATGGAGGAGGCTTACATGACCATCCTACATACTGTTTTAGGGCCGCGCATCGTAGTGGCTGTCAATGGCGACCTGGATCTGAAGACGGCTCAGCCACTGCGCGACGCGCTAGATCAATTGATTGACCGGTATCCGGATAAAAATTTGTTGCTGGATTTGGCTGAAGTGGATTTTGTGGATAGTTCCGGGATTGGCGTCATTTTAGGTCGCTATCGGAAACTGGCGGATCGGCATCGAACAGTGTCACTAGCCGGGGTAAAACCGGCATTGCGCACGGTGCTGGATTTAGCCGGAATTTTTTCCATTATCGCCGTAGTGGATAGTCCAGTGCGTAAAGAGGCCGAGCAATAGACAGAGGGTAAGTTAGGTTGAGCGGAGGGTGGAGGGAGGAGTATACATTGACTAATCGTATGACCTTACGGTTTTTGTCTTTGGCCGAAAATGTAGGTTTAGCCCGTGTTGCGGTGGCTTCATTGGCCAGTCAAATCCGTTTTTCGCTACAGGACGTAGATGAGATAAAGGTTGCGGTATCGGAAGCCGTGTCCAACGCCATCATTCACGGGTATTTAGGTCAGGTCGATGGCTGGATCCAGGTTGATTGCCTCTTAGACAATTCCGGTCTTACGGTAACAGTCGAGGATTGGGGCGTGGGTATTGACGACGTGGAATTAGCCCGCCAGCCCGCCTATTCCCGCGACCCCGAGCGAATGGGATTGGGATTTGTGTTTATGGAATCATTTATGCATGGACTGACGGTAGAATCTATCCCGGGACAGGGCACCCGGGTGGAGATGCGCCGTCTGGTTACCGTATCCGGGGAACTGTCGCGCGATGCCCAATGATGAACCAGGGTATCCGACTTCGAGTGCCGAAGAACTAGACCTTTACCGTCAAGCCCAGGCGGGGAATAAACTGGCTCGAGAGGAGTTGGTAGAACGGCACTGGAACTTAATTTGGCACATTGTTCACCGATTTACTGGTCGTGGACAAGACCCAGAAGATTTGTTTCAGGTGGGTGCCATTGGTTTGTTAAAGGCCATTGACCGCTTTGACGTGGATCGCGGTTTAAAATTTTCCACTTATGCCGTTCCTCTAATCATGGGAGAAATTCGACGCCATTTGAGGGATGATCAACCCATGCGGATAGCGCGTTCCTTGCGGGAATTGGGCATGAAAGTGGAGCAGACACGCTCTCAGATGACCCAAAAATTGGGACGCGATCCCACGACTTTGGAGATCTCCCAAGAAATTGGGGTTGATGTGGCGGAAATCAGCGAAGCGATGGACGCGGTACGGCCACTTGCCTCTCTGAATCAGCCAATCGAGACATCCAACGGATCGGAAACTCACCTGGCCGACACGATTCATGATACGTCGGGAGAAACCGAGTGGCTGGAACAGATGGCGTTAAGCCAAGCGTTTGAGGAATTGGATGAGCGGGAGCGATATATTCTTAGAGCCCGAATTGTCGAAGGCCGCACTCAAATGGAAGTGGCGAAACGCTTAAATGTGTCTCAAGTACAGATTTCGCGTTTGGAACGCAAGGCATTGGACCGTTTGAAGTTTTCGTTAGCAGATGTACCGATATCGCACGACAACCATTGAATTTGGACAAATGAAATGAATCTTCCTGGGCCATACTACCCCTGAATCTTGATGACAAGTGAAGGGGGTCTTTTCTTTATGGCAACGGTGGCAAAGGTAATCGAACTGGTAGGGCAATCTCCGACCAGTTGGCAGGATGCTGTGGAAGGTGCAGTGCAGGAGGCACACCGCACCATTGACCACATAACCGGGGTGGAAGTCACAAATTGGACAGCCGCGGTGGATGGCGGCAAAGTGACGGAATACAAGGTTGACGTCAAAATCGCTTTTGCGGTGGATCCCAACCGCCAATAGGGGGCTTTCCATTCCATGGCAAATCAAGAAGCCAGCAAAACTGCACGTGACTATCAAGAATTGGTCAAAACGAAACGGCCGGGCAAGCCAGTCCTTAAAAACCTGATTTATGCATTTTTAGTTGGGGGAGCGATTTCGGTAGTTGGTCAAGGAATACAATGCGGCTTTATGCAGTATGGCATGAGTGCCAAAGAAGCCACTAGTCCGACAACCGTTGTATTAATCGGATTAGGGGCATTGTTTACCGGATTTGGTTGGTATGACCAATTGGTCACAAGGGGTGGCATGGGGGGAACTTTGCCGATTACAGGGTTTGCCAATGCTATGGTGGCACCAGCAATGGAATTTCGCAGCGAGGGCCTTATTTTGGGTGTGGGCGCCAAATTATTTACCGTTGCCGGTCCAGTGTTGGTGTATGGATTAAGTGCGGCCTTCGTCGTGGGATTGATTCGGTTTCTTATCACGGGGGTCGCCTAGAATGCCGGCCCGAAAAATCGGCCCTGGCACCTATCATACGAGTAGGGTAGGCATTAAATCGACCGCCGCAATCGTGGGTCCTAAGGAAGGCGAGGGACCGCTTCGGACTTACTTTGATGAAATATGGGCATCGGAGGCCCATCAACAGAAAAGTGTTGAACGAGCGGAACGTATGATGCTGGAAGACACTATGAACTTGGCGGTGGAGAAGGCGGGCTGCGGGTGGGCGGAAATTGACATGGTTTTAGGGGGAGATCTGCTAGACCAAATTGTGTCGACTAATTTCGCGGCACGGCGGCATCAACGACCGCTGTTAGGCCTGTTTTCCGCCTGCGCCGTGTTCACCGAAGCCTTGGGCTTAGCAGCCTTGTTAGTAGCCGACCACCATCCCACGACGGTGGCCGTGGGTGCAGTAAGCCATCATATGGCAGCCGAACGTCAATTTCGGTTTCCCGTGGAACTCGGCTATCAAAGAACTCCCACAGCCGCCTGGACGGCTACTGCTGCAGGGGCTGCGGTTGTGGGGCCGGCAGAATCTGGTGACGTAGTGGTTGACGGTGTAACTTTCGGAAGGGTGGTCGACTGGGGTTCAAAAGATCCCAACGACATGGGCAGTGCTATGGCCCCAGCTGCGTTTGATACCATCAAGCAACATTTGATGGCAACTGGTGATGTCATTAGTGACTACGATGCGATTTTTACCGGAGATTTAGGGGTTTTGGGGGTGGATTTGCTCCAAGCCCTAGGCAAAAAAGAAGGATTGCATTTTGGCGCCCGGCTCAATGACTGTGGCAAAAGCTTGTACTACCTGAAAGAACAAGATGTTCACAATGGGGCATCGGGGCCAGGGTGTTCTGCCGGTGTGTTTGCAGGGTATTTACACCACCGCCTGTTGGCGGGGGAATGGCAGCGACTGCTATTAGTGGCCACGGGAGCCTTGTTTTCGCCCACGACCTATCAACAAGGAGAATCCATTCCTTGTATTGCTCATGCCGTAAGCTTAGGCAGACCGGAGGCCCCCCGACCATGATGTTTTTTTGGGCATTTTTGGTGGGCGGCCTTATATGTATGCTCGCCCAGTTAACGTTGGATCTGTTTGCCGTGACTCCGGCCCATGTCCTGGTATTGTTTGTGGTACTAGGAGCTGTATTTGGCGGCGTCGGGCTCTATGGCAAGCTGGTATCTTTTGCCGGAGCTGGTGCGACCGTTCCATTGCCCGGATTTGGTTATACCATGGTGTCAGGCATCGGGGAAGCTGTAAAAGAAAAGGGCGTATTAGGTCTGTTGACCGGCGGTTTGACCGCTGCCGCTGGCGGGATCAAAGCCGCTGTCTTATTTGGTCTTCTGGCTGCGTTGCTTTTCAAGCCAAAAGCCTAAGATGGTCGATAAGGAGGCAGGATATATGGCACATGATGTAATTGTAGTGACTGATGGCGATGAGACCGCGTACCGAGCCATTGACGTCGCATGTCAAGAGTTGGAGTTGTTCCCGTTGATGGCTTCGCGAGGCAACCCTACACCGTTATCAGGCAAAGCGCTTGTGAAAGCTGTGTTGGAAGCCCCGAAAGAACCAGTCGTGGTGATGGTCGATGACCGCGGTCAGGCCGACCAGGGTGTTGGGGAACGGGACCTTGAGGTGCTTTTGAAATCCCCGAAATTGAATGTGCTGGGAGTGGTGGCGGTTGCTGCTAATACCCGGTCCGTGCAAGGAGTTGCCGTAGATGCCTCAGTGACTCAAACCGGCCAGGTCATTGATGGGGTCGTGAACAAAAAAGGTCGCGCCACCTCCGGAGACACCTTGCATGGGGATACTGTGGATGTACTGCACGGTCATGAGGAGTTGACGGTAATCGGTCTAGGGGATCCGGGTAAAATGGAGGGCCACGATACTATGTCGCAGGGCGTTCCGGCCACTAAAAAAGCATTGCAGGAAATTCTTCGACGGAGCGGATACCATGAAAGTTAAATTTAGGCAGGAGGGACAAGCCAAAGTCGAATCCCATATGGTATCGCTTGACCTTCTGAGCAACCTGCACTGGTTGAAGGACTATCTCGGGTACAAAGAAACATTTGATCTTATTGTTCGTGAGTTTAAAATTGGGTCACGTAATGCCGCCTTGGTCTATATTGATTCCTTCGTGGACCAAACCGTGCTGACTTTAGTCATGGAAAAATTACTGGGAGCTCCTGAGGATTCGCTAGAGTGTCCCACGCTGCAAAAACTGCTCAATCGCCACGTGCCATTTATTGAAATTACGCCGGAAACAAAGCTGGAAGTCGCGTCGCAACAAATCTTATCTGGTCCCGCAGCACTAATAGTGGACGGCTTAAGCCATGTTATTGTTATGGATGTGCGGAAATATCCGGAACGGCAACCATCTGAACCTTCGTTAGAAAGAGTTTTACGGGGACCCCGCGATGGTTTTGTGGAAACCTTGGTGTTTAATACGATTTTGATTCGGCGTCGACTGCGCGATCCCAACTTGCGTATTGAGATGTTGGAAGTTGGGAGACGGTCCCAGTCCGACGTGGCATTAATTTACATTAAGGACATTGCCAATGATTTTTTTATCCGGCAGGTCCGGCAACGGATTCGAGATATTGACGTTGATGCGCTGACTATGTCGGAAAAGGCGATTCAGGAATGGATTTTACATAAGCCTTGGTGGAATCCATGGCCTAACAGTCGGTTTACAGAACGCCCGGACGTGGCCGCCGAGCATTTGACTGAAGGGCATGTGCTGATCATGATTGATACATCACCCAATGCTATGATTCTGCCGGTCACGTTGTTTTCGTTTTTGCAATCGGTGGAGGAATATCATGAAGACGTGCTGATAGGTTCGTATCTAAAATGGGTCCGCTTTGTGGGGCTTCTATTTTCTTGGCTCGGCCCACCTCTGTGGTACGCATTTTTGGTGGCACATGTGGTGTTTCCCGGCCACTGGGTGATCTTGGAAACCCCGACAATCAAGGAGGTGCCGATTTTCTGGCAATTAGTGGGGGTGGAAATTGGAGTAGATTTGTTACGTTTGGCGCTCACATTTAGTCCCGATCCGCTAACCCAATCCATGGGGTTTTTTGGTGCGATTTTGTTGGGTGATGTCGCGATTAAAGCCAAAATGATTGATGCTGAAGTGATGGTTTATGTGGCAATAGCTGCGGTTGGCACGTTTACTTCTCCCGATATTGATTTTGGGATGGCTATTCGGCTATTGCGGGCGTTTCTGCTAATCCTTACCGGACTGGGAATCTGGTTTGGAGAAGTGTGGTGGGGATTTGGTGTTGGTGTGGCAATCCCCGTGCTGATTGCAGCAAACACTAATTCCTTTGGTATCCGCTATCTTTGGCCCATCTACCCCTTTAATGCCGATGCGTTAGGTAGCGAACTTATCCGTAAGCCATTGAATCGCAAAGTAATGCGGCCGAGACTCACCTTGCCGCGAGATCGGACTCATCGACGGCCTAAGGTGTGAGTTCGTTGTTGACCGCCAATTCTCCCCCATGCTAGGCTAGAAGGGCATAGGGAGGCACCAGTTTATGAAACCTGATACATTTACGCTCGGCCAAAATCGACAGATATCAATTGGCGGCGTCACATTGGCTTATTTGGCGGAGAAATATGGAACCCCGCTTTACGTGTTAGATTATGAGACGATTGTGCGCCGTATTCGAGATTACAAAGATGCGTTAAATGAGTTGTGCTCGCCCGGACAAGCCTTTTATGCCGGCAAAGCTTTTCTCTGCCAAGCCATGGCAGGACTGTTGGACCAACACCAAATGGGTCTAGATGTGGTATCTGGAGGCGAGTTATACACGGCATTACAGGCGGGGTTCACCCCGGAACGGATTATGTTCCATGGCAATGTCAAAACCCGCGAAGAAATTGCCTACGCCTTAACCGCGCAAGTGGGCCATATTGTCTGCGACTCGATGGATGAACTGGAACGCATTGAGGAGGAAGCGGCTCGTCTGGGGTGCCTGGCGCCAGTGTTGTTGCGGATAACCCCGGGAATAGAAGCGCACACCCATGAGTTTATCCGTACTGGACAATTCGATTCCAAGTTTGGATTTGGGTTGGCGGATGGCTTGGCAGACCGCGCAGTAGAACGAGCTTTGGACCTTGAACATGTGATGTTAAAAGGACTTCATGCGCATATCGGGTCCCAAATTCTCGAGGAAGACCCCTTTGTCATGAACACCGAAACTTTACTGCGCTATGGCCTTGACTGGAATCGTAGCCGCGGTTGGTGGCCAGAAGTGCTGAATATTGGAGGCGGCTTCGGGATTCGGTACCAGCCAGGGGATCATCCGCCGCGGTTGACCACTGTGGTCAGCGCGATTAATGAATTGCTGCTCCATTTAACGCCTAAAGAGCTCCCTGTTCCCAGGATCTTTATGGAACCCGGCCGCTCGATTATTGCGGAAGCTGGAGTTACCTTATACCGGGTATTGGTCAAAAAATCGGTTCCTGGAGGTAAGCACTACCTTGCAGTCGACGGAGGCATGGGAGACAATATCCGCCCAGCTTTGTATCAGGCGGAATACAGGGCGGCCATTGATGGCAAAGTGGACCGGGCCGACATGGAAACGGTAACTGTTGCCGGGCGCTACTGCGAAACCGGTGACGTGCTAATGAAGGACATTACTCTGCCTGTGGCGGCGGTAGGGGATCTTCTGGTGGTGTTTGACACCGGCGCGTACAATTATTCGATGGCATCCAACTACAATCGGGTTCCGAGGCCCGCAGTGGTATTGGTGCATCAAGGCCAGGACTATCTATGGGTTGCCCGTGAATCCTATCAAGATTTGATTCGCGCAGACAATCCGTATGCCATGACGGCAGCCGAGCATCGGTAACCAATGGCAGAAATCGCGCAATCTATTAATGATTTAGCAGAACGAGTGCGGCGGCATCCTGAACTGGCGTTGTCGCTTGAGGTGCTCGGCCTGGTGCGCCATTATCAGGCGCGGTGGAAAGAAGCGCATGACTTGTTGGATGTTACCGATGAAGTGCCAGTTACCGCGTGGGTTGTGCGGAGAAAATCAGATATGCTGTTGCCCCGGCCCATTAACCAAGATGAGGGAGTCGTCAACGAATCGCCACGAGGAGACACCGCGTTTTGGCTTAACTCGGCAGTAGCAGCTCTTCAGGAACGATTTCAAATGGCAGCCCAAACCCACAAGCGGCCCCCCGCCATTGCCCCCAATCGGGTCACAGCGGTTAAGGATGCCACGCTACGGAAATTGGCTTGGTCGTGGCCCAAGGTAAAGCCGCCGGCGAGCCGCCCGGTTCAGATAATACATCCGGACCCGGATCCAATAGGGGATCGCCTGCGGCGGATTCGAGCCCACCTTCGAGGAGTGTCTTCACCGGTGGCGCTGACCGCTCTTATGGATTCCAATGCACCCCGGGAGACAGTGCTAACCTTTTCTGCAGTTGTTCAGTTGTGGCACCAAGATGAAATAGATGTGAGTCAAAGTGCCCCGTTTCAACCGGTGTGGATTGTGAGGAACAGTCGTCATGACGCATAAGCTTAGCCGAAAATTGGAAGCGATCCTGTTTCTGAATGGAGATCCGGTCCCCTTGAGCCAAATTGCAGCATGGCTTGATGTTGATGTGGATCAAGTACTAGCGGTTGGTCATGAATTAAACCAAGTGTTTGACAGCCACCACTCGGCGCTTTGGGTTCAGGTGGTGGGCGACGCCATGGCACTGGCTACCGATTCTGAACTAGACGCCTGGGTACGGGAACGAATGACCATTAAAACGGCTGAACCGCTATCTCATGCAGCCTGGGAAGTGCTCTCAATCGTGGCCTACAAACAGCCAGTCACTCGGTTGGAAATTGAAGCCGTGCGCCAAGTGGGATCGGAGCGGGCTATCGAAACCTTGGTGGTGCGTGGACTCATTGAAGAAATTGACCGCAAGGACACCCCTGGACGTCCAATCTTATATGGAACCACCCACTCTTTCCTGCTTGAATTTGGTTTGACGGATTTGTCCCAATTGCCTGCGCTTGATAATTCCCCTAACTTCCCCGGTATAAAATAGTGGAAAAACACCCATCCTAAGGGGGAACATCCGGAAGGGGAACCTCATTCATGGTTGCCATGGCAATATCTATCACTCTGACGTTGGCTTTAATCGGCGCCATTCTCATCCTTCTGAGGCAACCGCTAACCTTTCAAGTGTGGATACATGGCGGAGGCATCACCTGGGAGATGGGTTTTGCTATCCGCTGGCTTATTTTTGTTATGGGGGATTCCTGGCAAATACCGCGTTCCCCTGCAGCTCAAACCCAACCAGGGATGTCTTTTGACCCCAAACGTATCCGCAAGGGGTGGCATGTTCTCGGATGGTATCGGAGATTTGTGGAAGTGTTGTGGTGTCGATGTCAGGTGACAAATTTTTCAGTCCATGCCGAATTTGGATTGGGTGAGGCATCGGATACCGGATTAGTTTTCGGCATGGTGGTCGGTGGCATTGGATGGTGGCTTACGCACCGCATACAACCGCAAGCCATTACGCTGCCAGTAATGGATGTGGAACCAGCATGGGATCGTGCGGCCTTTTCCGGTCAACTGAGAGGGGAATTTAAGGTTGAGCCGCGCGCCATCTTGTTTTCACTCTTGACAAGTTTGGCGACTAAACAAGTTTTGGTTAATAAACAGGTATACAAGGAGGTTTAACTATGGATACAGATGCAACGATGGCACACACCGGTAGTCATCCCATTGAGTCGCTGATGAAAACGGCGATGGAATCCATTAAAGGGATGATTGACGTAAATACGGTGGTTGGGGAAGCCGTTCAGACTCCGGATGGAGGGACCATTATTCCCATTTCTCGGGTGTCGTTTGGCTTTGCAGCTGGAGGCGGGGAATATTGGAGTCGAGTGTCAGACTCTCCGGGCCATCCTTTTGGCGGTGGTAGCGGGGCAGGCGTTACGGTGCATCCGGTGGGTTTTTTGGTCGCTCATGGCGACAATATTCGACTTTTGTCTGTGGAACGTGGAGATTTGGTCGATTCGATAGTGAACAATGCGTCGCAAATTATTGATCAGGTGCAGGGATGGGTAGCGCATCGTCAAGAATCGCATACCGATACTCCTACCATCATCGATCCGCATTCCTTGTCATAGCAGACGAGGCGGTCTCTTAGGCGACCGCCTTTCGCCCAATATTTTCCGAAATAACTTTTTGCGTTTGGCACACCCTGAATGTAAGTGGGAAGGGGTGGTCAGGTGCGGAGCATGTATAAGGGTGTTTTGGGATTTGGACTGGTGTCGATTCCAATTCAGTTATACAAAGCCTTTGACGAGGAACGGATCGAAATGCACTGGGTGCATACCGTCTGCGGCACTCGAGTGCGTTATCAAAAAATCTGCCCTGTGTGCCAGGTTACATTAAGCTCCAAGGACATAACAAAGGCGGTCCCTTTGCCTGACGGGAGATACGTGCCTCTAACGTCAGAGTCCGAGCCGATAGCCGACCTCGACCATACGATTACCATTTTGAATTTTCACCCACTGCAAGATGTGGATCCGGTATTTTACCAACAATCATACTGGGTGAAGCCGCAAGCTGGAGGTCATAAACCGTACCGGCTACTCGTTGAGACCATGGATTCGGTGGGACAAGTGGCGTTAGCCCAGATGATGCTGCGCAGCAAGTCTCGTTTGGCGGTGGTTCGCCCTTTCAATCACACGGTACTGATGCTTCACGGGATGCACTATCCGGAGTCTTTGCGAACGGAAGGGGCTGAAATTGGTAGCCCCAGTGTCGCGATTTCCGGTGCCGAGCGCGAGATGGCCATACGTCTGATTCAACAAATGACGGGTCCTTTCATTCCTGAGCAATATCCCAACCAAGAACGACAGCGATTGTTACAAGAAATTGAACGATTGATGCCTAGTGCCCGTACCCCGGAGTTGCCAAATCAGGCCTCCGAAGAAGTCTTGGATCTAATGGCTCAACTTAGGGAATCGATTGCCCGCAAAACCGGTAGTGGCCAAGGTGTGTCATGAATCGGGATCCCGCAGAATTCATTCCACCAATGCTGGGGGTGACTGCCAAGGCGCCGTTCGATTCCGAAGACTGGTGGTTTGAAGTCAAATGGGACGGATTTCGTGCGATAATCAGCAATGTTCGCGAATTCAAGATGTTTTCTCGACGAGGTGACAATCTACTGAAATGGTTTCCCGACCTGGCTCAGCTGAGTGAAATTCTCCCTCGGGGAACAGTTGTCGACGGCGAGGTAGTGGCATGGGATAATGGTGGTCCTTCGTTCACGGCGTTGCAAAGCCGCTGGCCGGTGCCGCATGTAGCCATCGCCTTTGATTGCCTGTTCAGTGAAGGGCAATGGCACTTGCACGAACCGTTTCACCGTCGCCGAGAATATCTGGAAAATTTGCCTATTCAAGCGCATTCCGCATTGGTAGTTTCCCAAGGCGTCACTGGCCATGGGATCGACCTTTTCCGGGCGGCGAGGGCGGCACAATTGGAAGGCGTCATGGCTAAACTTCACAGTAGCCGTTATTGGCCGGGTAAACGTGTTGAATATTGGCAAAAATTTTTATCTATGCGTCGCGACTGGTTTTTCGTATCCAGAATTGCCAAATTGTCCACAGGTCATTGGCAATGGGGGCTCGCCGAGGATCCGGACGGCCCCCTAGTTTCCAAGGTCATGGCACCGGCCGATTGGAATCTAGAACCATTGGGCGGCAACCTACGCGCCCTGCGAGTGGAAGTAGAATACCGGGAGAGAACAAAGGGGGGACGACTACGCCATGCGCGTATACGGCGATGGCGATCAGATGGTGTGGAAGGGAATCACGGTGAAGCACCCCAACCGGATCGTCTATCCTGATCTGGGTCTGACACGGATTGAGGTGATGACCTACTACGACGGTGTAGCAGACGTGATGATTCCGCACATGAGGGAGCGAGCGATCACTCTGAAACGCTGGACCGAAGATATTGTCGGTCCCGTGTTTTATCAAAAGCATTTCGCGAATCAACCGATTAGAATTGAACATTCTCATGAGTTGTTGCAATGGGTGGCGCTGGGCACCCTAGAATTCCACGTGCCATTGGGGCTCCTGGATCGTCCTCTCCAACATGATTGGGCTGTGCTGGATTTGGATCCTCCTCAAAACTGTCTGTGGTCAGAGGTGGCACAGGCAGCTCGTGCGGTAGCCGCGTTGTGGGAACATCTGGCAGTTCCCTTCATAATGAAAACGTCCGGTGGCAAAGGCGTACACTTTTATATTCCGATCGAACCTCAAGACCATCGATCCGTTGTGTATTGGATGAAGAGTTTGGCCACACTACTGGCAATCACATTCCCGGAATCCCTGACCGTGGAGCGATTAAAGGCCCGACGGAGGAACCGGATTTATCTTGATTATTTGCAAAATGGGTCTCAGCGCACCATGATCGGGGTCTATAGTATGCGGGCCACCCAGGCGGCTACTGTGTCCACACCGATACGTCTTGAGGAATTGGGATTTGAGCCCAGTTATTGGACGCCGGTTCGAGTACTGCCCCGAGTGGCTCAAGGGGACGATTTGTTTTGTGCCAAGACTCCCCGCTGCCGGTTGGAGGATGTGGTGGAGCGATATAACTTGCTACCAAACCTGAGGTGAGCTCGTGATACAGGATGTGGATGAAATGGAAAGACTTCCAATTGTACGCCTACAAGCATGGCCGCAACTGAAGTCTCATGTAGGGCGGGGGCTTGATGTCCATGACTATCAAATTGATAGTGTCTTAAAGGTCGTCAATCAACTGGACGGGCGTGCAATTTTAGCGGATGAAGTGGGATTAGGCAAAACTATTGAAGCGGGATTAATTATTGCCGAATTAAAAGCCAGGGGATTAATCGAGCAAGTTCTGATTTTAGTGCCGGCCGGTCTCATTAGCCAATGGATTTCCGAGTTGCAAGAGAAATTTGGATGGACCGCGATGAGAAGTCCTCATGATCGGGGATGGCTGTGGGTATTATCGATAGACAGTGCCAAGCGTGGATCCTTGTCACACCAGTTGCAATTTGTGACCTGGGACATGGTAATAGTCGATGAGGCTCATCACTTAAAAAACAATCGCACCCAAAATTACGAGTTGGTTGCTGGGCTAAAGGCACGATATATGGTGTTGCTGACGGCCACCCCCATGGAAAACCAACTGACAGAACTCTATACCTTGGTGAATTTAGTTAAACCTGGATTGTTCGGACCTTACCTGAGATTTTATCGGCAATTTATTTTAGACAAGCGAACCCCGAAAAATGCTGAGGCCTTAAGGAAGTTATTGTCACAAGTCATGGTCCGCAACCAAAGACAGACCGTTGGCATCGACTTTGTATCCCGGGAGGTCACACTATGGCCGATTACGTTAAGTCAAAAAGAAAGATTGCTTTACGATGAATTGACGCGGGTGCTGCGCTATGAGTATCGTCATCGTGTGGGTCAGGACACGGTGCTGCCGCTAATTATGATGCAACGGGAAATTTGTTCCTCACCTCACTCCTTGGTCCCCACCTTAAAAAACGCGGAGTGGATGGGTTCGATCCGACAGGATTTGGTTGCACTGGCGGAATCCATAGAGGTTACTGCGAAAGCCGAGTCGGTTGCCCAGATGCTGCCCCATTTACCAGGACAAGTATTGATTTTTACCGAATATCGCGCCACACAAGATATGCTGGTCAATTACTTAAACACTATGGGATTTCCATCCAGGGCATTTCATGGAGGGCTAAGGGGGAAAGAACGAGACGCTCTGATTGAATGGTTTCGCTCCCAACCTTCGGTTTTAGTATCGACGGAAGCGGGGGGACAGGGAATTAACCTGCAATTTTGTCATCAATTGATAAACTTCGACTTGCCTTGGAATCCCATGCGCATCGAACAGCGAATTGGGCGAGTGCACCGTATTGGGCAGCAGCATCCGGTGGAGATTTATAACCTGCTTACCGTGGAAACCGTAGAAGAAGATATTTTGCGACTGCTGCACGAAAAAATCGACCTGTTTCGACAGGTAGTGGGCGAACTTGACATCATATTACGCCACTTGGAAAAGCGGGGAAGTCTAGAAAGCCGACTTCTAGATATTTTCTTCTGGGAAGACGACCGATCAGAGATCGAAGCGCGATTGGATGCTTTGGGCAATGAATTTATTGCGGTTCGTAAACGATTAATCTGGCCGTCTTCGAAACCCGGACTGTAGCCAACTGAGCGTCAAATCGATAAACTGAAATCTAGGGCCGGGAGATATAGACCCGATGGGTGCTCGTGGAATGGCAGAAAAACTGAAAATGGTGGTGAGTGTGGGCCGGGTTTGCTAATACCGCTTTCGGCCTTTTGGCTCATCTGGCGGCAGGTGGTCCCGTTTATCGGAACTCGACGGATTTCCGCTGAAAAGATTGGAGAATCGATGCGTTCCCAACAATACCGGGAATTATCGCTAGGAGGCAGAGATATGATGGTCGGGGATGATAGCAATGACTCCTCTGTCTGAACGAGATAGGCGGACACTGCGCGAGATGTTTCGGGATTTGAAATTTCCGGTGCATCTGGAATTGTTTGTCGAGGAGGGTCATCAGTGGTCCCAGGATGCGGTGTTGTTGCTTCGCGACGTGGTACGCGTGATGCCGGACTTGCTGCGCCTAGAGATTTGGGACGTGGGCCATGATAACTTGTTGGCCGCACTGTATGGAGTGAAACAAGTTCCGACTTTAGTTATTGCAGATCACCGACGGGAAGATAGCGGGATTCGGTTCATTGGTTTGCCAACGGGTTACGAGTTTTCCGTGTTGATAGAAGCGCTGCTCGACGTCTCCCAAAATCGCATCAGACTGTCGGACCCGTCTTTGAACTTTATTCGTAATATTGAAGACGATATTATGTTGGAGGTCTTCGTGACTCCAACCTGACCTCATTGTCCCCGGGCGGTACGCCTGGTTCACACATTGGCTTTAGCCAATCCGGCAAGGGTGCGTGGCACCGTGGTGGAAGCGACCGAATTTCCTCAATGGGCAGAAGAAAATGCGGTGTATGCAGTGCCCCGCACGATAGTACGGCTTGGCCGCGGACCATCTGGCGCTATTGAAGGGGCGGTCAGCGAAGACTACTTGATTCGTACGCTGAAAAACATTATAGAACAAGGACGTTGAACTAGTGGAAATTGTGGCAACACTTGGGCAAATGCAGTTTTGGCGGGAAGCGTGGCGTCGTTCGGAAAAGACCGTGGCTTTGGTGCCGACGATGGGAGCCTTGCATGCCGGTCACTTGGCTCTAGTTACCGAAGCTGCCGAAATAGCGGACAAGGTGGTGGTGTCCATATTTGTCAATCCGTTGCAATTTGGGCCGTCCGAGGACTTTTCTAGGTATCCGCGAGATTTAGCACTTGACATGGAGAAATTAGCTCAACTCGGTAAAACGGAGGTGATCTTTAATCCGTCGGTAGAGGTTATGTACCCTGGTGGCACCAGTCTCACCACAGTAACCGTGGCAGAAATGTCGCAGGTGTTGTGCGGGAGGATCCGTCCCACGCATTTTGCGGGTGTAACCACGGTGGTGACCAAGTTGCTGCATATTATTCAGCCTGATGTGGCAGTGTTCGGGCAGAAGGACGCACAGCAACTGGCCATCATTAGGCAACTGGTCCACGATTTAAATTTTCCGGTGAAGGTCGTGGGGGTTGCTACCGTGAGGGAAAGTTCAGGATTAGCGCTCTCCTCGAGAAACCGATATCTCTCGCCGGAGCAAAAAGAAAAAGCCAGTTATCTGTACCGAGGACTAAAGTCGGCGGAGATTTTATTTCGCAATGGAGAAAGACGAGCGGAGGTTTTGGCCGCACAAGTCAAAAAGACTCTGGCACAAGCAGAATTGTGCGCCGAATATGTCGAGTGTGTTGACTTCGAGTCGCTTCGTCAGGTTGAAATCATAGAGCGTCCTGTGACCCTCGCGTTGGCCGCTTATGTCGGACCTGCCCGCCTCATTGACAATATTACTTTAGATCCTGGTCATTAGGGTCGGCGGCAAGCCATATGCTCCCGTAGGCGGGTTTACACCCGCTTACGGGAGGGGCAATTATGGTCAACGTTGTGTGGTTGTTGCTGATTTTGGGAGGGCTTGCGGTCAGTGCCGCCCACCACTCGATGCTTCCAGTCACCGAGGCTATCGTTACCAGCAGCGAAAAAGCTGTAGAAATTGCCATTGGGTTTATTGGCATTATGTCACTATGGTTAGGTATGGCTAAAATTGCTCAAGAGTCTGGATTAATGCGAGGATTGGCACGTATGATGACTCCTCTGGTAGGCCGATTGTTCCCGGGGATTCCCAAGGACCATCCGGCCATGGGCAACATGTTAATGAACATGTCGGCAAATATTTTGGGCATGGGAGGAGCTGCCACTCCGTTTGGACTCAAAGCCATGGAGGAACTGCAAAAACTAAACCGTGCCAAAGAGCGAGCTTCTCAAGACATGATTACCTTTCTGGCCATTAACACGGCTTCAATCAACCTAATTCCCGCTACCGTGATTGCTCTCAGGGTGGCCGCGGGATCTCGCAACCCAACCGAAATTGTTGGCCCGACCATCATCGCTACTATGTTTTCCTCGGTCGCGGCTATTACCGCTGATCGTATTTTTCGACGTTGGCACCGCAATTCGGAGTGACCCCAGGATAACCGGTACGCCCTTTAGAAGAACAGATGACAGATCACTATGGCGGCAACGAATCCGGCTAAATCGCCGATCAGGGCGACCGGCAAGGCATATCGCGTCTGGCGTACGGCAATTGAGCCGAAGTAAAGAGTAATCACATAAAACGTAGTATCGGTGCTTCCTTGCAAAGTGGAGGCTACGCGGCCTACAAACGAGTCAGGCCCATAATGTTGCAAGAGACCTGTGGTTACTCCCAGAGCGGCACCTCCGGAAAGTGGGCGAACCAAAATCAATGGCACTACAGCAGCCGGTACTCCCACCTTGCCCAAAATAGGCGCCAGTAAATGAATGACCGCGTCAAAGGCCCCGGAAGCTTGGAAGATGTTAAGGGCCACCAAGATGCCTACCAGAAACGGGATCATTCGTATTGCCATGATAAAGCCTTCTTGAGCTCCTTCCACAAAGGTTTCGTAGACTTTTACCCCGCGAAGCCATCCAAACAACGGAATAAATCCTATCAAGAACGGAATTGCCCAAATGGAAATGGTATCAATGAGTACTGAACTCATAGCCACGACCCGCCTCTTCATGGTTATTGATAGGTGCCAGTGTCCACCACTTCCTGGTATACTGATCCGCGAAGCATGGATAGCCCCAGGATAGGGATGGTGGGGACCGGCTATCCTAAGCATATGTGGTTAGTAGTGCAGTATGAGTCAGGGGGATTCGGATGTCACAAATTCAACGCACTAGTGAACGGCTCAAGTCTTTGGGTATTGAATTGCCTGAACCTCCAAAACCGGTTGCGTCTTATGTTCCCAGTGTGATTATCGGCAATCTGTGCTTTACCTCAGGGCAATTGCCGTTAAAAGACGGAATTTTAGTAGCTCAGGGTGCGGTGGGAGATACGGTTTCTGTGGAGGACGCCGTGGCGGCCGCCAGACAGTCCATCCTCAATTGCATCAGCGTGGCAGCCGCGGCTGCCGGCAGTGTTGACCGCATCAAAAGAGTGGTTAAGGTAGTGGGGTTTGTTCAGAGTGATGATGCATTTCATCAGCAACCGCAGGTGATTAACGGAGCTTCCGACTTGTTGCAAGAGATCTTTGGCGACATGGGTCGGCATGCCCGCTCGGCGGTGGGGACCAACGCATTGCCTCTCGATGCAGCAGTAGAAATTGAGTGCATTTTTGAATTGACGGAGTAAAGGGCGATGGAAGAGCGAATCCAAAAGGTACTGTCGCATGCAGGACTAGCGTCGCGGCGAACGGTTGAGCAATGGATTGTTGCGGGCCGTGTAGAAGTCAACGGCGTAAAGGCCTCATTGGGCATGGGTATTGATCCCAAGGTGGATCACATTACCATAGACGGGCGCCCGGTGTCCTCTGGTGAGGTGCAAAAACGCTATGTGTTAATGAATAAGCCGGCGGGTTACACGACGACCTTGAAGGATCGCCATGCCCAACACTTGGTATCGGATCTGCTCCCCTCCAATTGGGGTCGGCTTTACCCTGTGGGACGTCTTGATCGGGAAACCGCAGGGTTGCTGCTGTTAACCAATGACGGCACTTTGGCGCACCGACTAATGCACCCGTCCTTTCAAGTTCCTAAGGTTTATGAGGCTTGGGTGCGGGGCAGACCGGGCACTACCCATTTGGAACGTCTTCGGGACGGGATTCCCTTGGACGAAGGGATGGCTCATGCCCATAACCTTCAGGTGGTGAAACGAGAAGCGGATCGCACTTTAGTGCGGCTTACCCTGACAGAAGGCATGAAGCGCGAAGTACGACGCATTTTTCAGGTGATTGGCCATCCAGTGTTGGAGTTAACCCGGACTAAATATGGGCCATTATCTATCGAGGGATTAGAGCCGGGACGATTTCGCCCGCTGACCCATGCAGAAGTGAAGGCGCTGCAACAAGCGTCGCGGCCACTTGAAGAACACCCGATTAATTCACGAAGGAGAGCAATAGGAGATGAACGAAGCTCGCGACCTCACTATACAGGCCGTCTCAGCCTATCACCCCCCCGATCGCGGCATTCGTTCCGCGACACCCGAGGAGATTCGGGCCGGACTCACCGCTGATGTTTATTTTGTTGGTACCCAGCAGATTTTAGATCACTTGGGACTTAAAGAAAGTGTCGTCACCGCCGAAGTTTTTGCCAACCGTGCGGGGGTGTTAGCGGGAATTGAAGAGGCATTAGCGTTGTTGGCACCATTGAACGTCAAGGTTGAGACGCTATCCGAGGGAAGCTTGGTTGACACGAAAGAGGTGGTTATGAGAATTACTGGCCGCTACGGTGATTTTGGGCTATATGAAACCGCACTGTTAGGGATATTGGCATCGTCATCGGGATGGGCTACGGCCACTCGCGAGGTCGTGCTGGCCGCGGAACCGGTTCCGGTAATTTCCTTTGGTGCACGGCATTTGCACCCGGCCGTGGCGTCGGTGATGGATCGTGCGGCATTGGTTGGGGGAGCCCGAGGGGCGAGCAGTATTTTAGGCGCTCGCCAGGCGGGTCAAATTCCTTCGGGTACCATGCCGCATGCCTTGCTGCTGGTGGTCGGTGACACCGTACAAGCTGCCTTGGCCTATGACGCAGTGATGCCATCTAACGCTCCCAGGGTGGTATTGGTGGATACTTTTAAAGACGAAGCGGAAGAAGCCATCAGGGTAGCGAAGGCATTAGGCCCTTCGCTTCACGCAATACGGCTGGATACTCCCCGAGAGCGCGGCGGGGTGACCCCGGATTTGGTTCGGGAAGTGCGGATTCGGTTGGCTCAGGCAGGATTTCCCGATGTCGGGATTTTTGTGTCAGGCGGGTTGACACCCGAGCGCATTGGACCCCTAAAAGCTGCTGGAGTCACGGGGTTTGGAGTGGGAAGCTATATTGCCGCTGCGGAACCCCTGGATATGACCATGGACTTGAAATCCATCAACCAAAATCCCGTTGCCAAGCGAGGGCGGATACCTGGGATTACTCCTTCGGATCGTTTGGTGTCGCGTCTGGGATAAGTCGCGCTGCTTTAGCTTGCTGCAGCGCCTGCCACGCGTCGCCTGCCAGGTGGGGTCTTAATGCCTCTAGACAGCCCCAATCCGGTGATTCCAGACATTCGGCGACTAGATAGGGAAGCCGTTGCTCGAGCGGTAGCCACTCCAATAATTGACGTCTGACCTCATGTTGGCCTTGTACCGAGTCGGGCCAGGTTGCGCGCAAGAGATTAACCGCTTGGTCCCGCTTATTGCGCCGCATCAATATCCTTGCGGTCAGCAACCGCCAAGGGTCGATGTCAGGTTTCAAGGCAATGGTAGCTTGTAACCACTGGAGTCCTGGTTCTGTTGCCAAATCGATCAGAATTGAGTAGAGAGATGCCTCCGCTCGATTGAGTGCCATGGTGTTTAGCGCAGCATTGAGCCAAGTGTCGTTGGGGAGAGGAATGTATGCTGGCCACAAGGGGTCTAAGGGCATTGAAGGATTTTGCAGTGCCAGTGCCCACCAATAGGGGAAAGGAACCTGTGTCAGTTTGTGCCAATGGTCCATGATGAGTTGACTCCAACGTGAACGCCAGGCAGGCTGTTGGACCCACGAGGGATGAAGTTGGGGAAGTATCCTCGCTAGTTGCGAGTCGGTCCAACGACGGATGGTGCGTAACTGTTCGGTGGCTTGGTCCCAAAAGGCAAGACTCTTTATGTCGTCCCATGGTTGTTGCCAAAGGGGTTTTTGCGCAGGCACCAGGTGCCAGGGAAACCGGCCTGCGGCCCAACGGGGAATCATCGGGTCATCCTCTTGCAAGAGGTCCGGCGGTGGCGGCATAAATTCTTCGGGACGTGTTAGGTATTGCCATAATAAAGCGGTCAGATGGGCACAGGGTTGAGAGCGCTCGCAGGTGCAGCCTACATGTAGTCCTGTAGGCTGCACGATGCAAAATGGCACATAGGAATCTTGATAACCGTGAAGTCTAGCTAGGAGAAATCGTGGATCATGCAAAGCGTGGGACACTCTTTCCTGGTACACGTAATCGCGGCCGTGCTGTACAATAGCACTAGGCATGGAGCTTAAGAGGTCATGGATGTGTTGGCTGTCGAGCAACGCGCCGGGATATTTGCGAGCGGTCATGTCTACCCTCCTCATACCAGGAGATTGTATCAAATGCTGACAACGGCACGAAACAAAGGGAGGTTCGGGGTAATGGAAGTAAAGTGCCAAGTGTGTGGCAAGTCCGTGATCTTGGAAACCTGGAGTGCGGAGTACGAGCAACTGAAACAGTCCCCACAACATCCTTTTATTTGTCGCACCTGTCAGGACCGGATTCGGTCAGAAGCAAAAAACGAGCAACGGTTATAGAAAACAGACAACGGCACGATTTAGGCCGCGAGAGTTGGAGGCGCGCCGAAGCCAACAAATTGTTTAAGGGAGCTAAGGATTCGTGATACGAGGAATTCGTGGGGCAACCACGGTGGAGTGGGACGATGCGAAAGAAATTCTAGACCATACCAAAACCCTCATTGTTGCTATGGCGGAACAAAATCATGTGGACCCTGAGGCTATGTCTAGTATTTTCTTTACGTTAACTCCGGATTTGCATGCAACCTTTCCCGCTGAAGCAGCTCGGTTAGTTGGCTGGAAGTATGTGCCGGTGATTTGCATGCGGGAGCTTGATGTGCCCCATGGGTTGCCCAAGACGATTAGGGTGTTGATGCATGCGGAATTGGATGTGCCTCAAGCGGCGGTGCAGCACGTGTATTTAGAGCGGGCCACGGTACTCCGCGAAGACTTGGCCACCCAGGAGGTTTCACGCGATTCATGACAGCAGGGTCTGTCCGGCAGCCGATTGTCGCGGTAGACGGTCCTGCCGGGGCCGGAAAGAGCACGGTCGCTCGAAAGATGGCGGAGCGGTTGGGACTACTCTATCTGGATACCGGCGCGATGTACCGGGGATTGGCTCATAAGGCATTGCGCCACGGAGTAGATCTGCGCGATGAATCAAGTCTTGAAGATTTGCTGACCCATACGGTAATTGATTTATACCGGGGGCGGGATGGGCAGACAGAAGTATTGGTGGATGGAGAAAATGTGACACCTTACTTGCGCATCCCGGAAGTCAACGCCAGTGTTTCGGTTGTGGCGGGATTCCCTGGAGTCCGGGTGGAAATGGTACGACGATTGCGAAAATTGGCGGAGCACGGTGGAGTAGTCATGGATGGCCGAGATATCGGCACTTACGTATTGCCTGATGCGGACGTCAAGTTTTTTTTGACCGCGTCTTTAGAAGCCAGGGCAAAAAGACGACAGAAAGACTTGGCACGATTAGGCTATCAGGTGGCGGTGGACATCTTAGCCCAGGAAATCGATCACCGGGACCGACTTGACAGTACCCGGGCGGTAGCGCCGCTCGCCCGCGCGGCTGATGCGGTAATGATTGATACCACCAACTTGGAGGTGGATCACGTGGTGGACGAGATGGTGTCCGTATTCCGTCACGTGGTAGGTGAATGATTTATTATTGGATGGTTTATTGGATTGCTCGGGAAATTTTTTCTCTTTACTGCCGGATAGAGACCACCGGCTTGGAAAATGTTCCTCTTACCGGTGCTTTGATGATCGCGCTGAACCACAAGAGTTTGGCAGATCCTCCCATGGCAGCCACATTGATGCCACGCCGTGTCTACTTTATGGCTAAAGCAGAGCTGTTTCGATTTCGCCCCTTTGGCTGGCTTATTGCCAGCTTAGGGGCTTATCCCGTGCATCGAGGTCATCCTGATCGTAAGGCCATTCGCCGCTCCTTGGATATTTTGTCCTCGGGGCAGGCTCTGATGATATTTCCTGAAGGGCATCGCAGTGAAACCGGGGAATTGCAGGCAGCGCGAGCCGGAGTTGTCTATCTGGCCCAAAAGACGAACTGCTGGATACTTCCCGTAGGGATCAGCGGCGAGTACGGATTTCGCAAGACCATTCGATACTCTGTAGGCAAGCCGTTTCGGATTCCTCCGGATTTAAGCCGTGAAGACGCCCAACTCCTGGTAATGCAAAAAATTGCGGAACAAATTCTGGGGGCTACGTAACCTGGGGACCCTAAGTCGAACTCGTTCATCTCATAAGGCCTTGTTTACAAATCGGAAAATTGTTGGAAACTGGTTGGTTAGAGTGTAATATGTAAAAGAGTATGCGACGCGATTTGTCGCATGGTAAAGGCGTGACAAGGGGGAAGCCAATATGGATGAACGCAAACAGGCGACGGACTCTAACCACGAGCTAGAGTTGGACGAATCCCTAAATATGGAGGAGTCCATGGCATTTGTGGCACTGGAGGATGTTCATCCGGGGCAGATCGTTGAAGGAACCGTTGTCCACATTTCATCAGATTCGGTGCTGGTCGACGTGGGCGGCAAATCGGATGGGATAATCCATCTACAAGATTTAACCCATCGCAAAATTGACCGGTCCGAAGACGTGGTTCGGTTGGGAGACGTCATCCGCGTATTTGTTATTGGCTACGAGGGCGAGGAAGGCACTCTCAAGCTTTCCAAGAAACGGGCCGACGAAGCCGAAGCGTGGACTCGCTTAGAGGCGCTGCAAAGTTCGGGAGAAATTATCGAAGCCCCCGTGGTTGAGGTGGTCAAAGGTGGCTTGGTGGTGGACGTGGGAATGCGGGGATTTATTCCGGCATCTCATGTGGCCCGAGGATATGTGGCTGAACTTGACGGATTTTTGGGTCAAACGGTTCCAGTTCGCGTCATCGAACTCGACCGCAACAAGCGTCGAGTGATCTTATCCCGGAAGATTGCCATTGAAGAACAATCCAAACAACGGCGAGAGCAAGTATGGAATTCGATCTCTGAAGGGCAAGTGGTTCACGGTACGGTAAAGAGTTTGACCGACTTTGGCGCATTTGTGGACTTAGGTGGGGTCGATGGCTTATTGCATATCAGCGAAATATCCTGGGGGCGCATTAATCATCCATCTGAAGTGCTTGAGGTAGGGCAGGAGGTTGACGTCAAGATTTTGCGTTTGGATCCTGAACGCAACAAAATTTCCTTAGGGCTACGCCAAGTGTCTCCCAATCCTTGGGAAACGGTTGCCGATCGCTACCAGGAAGGTCAGTTGTACCGGGGAAAGGTAGTGCGTATTGCTGCCTTTGGGGCATTTGTGGAACTAGAACCGGGTGTCGACGGGTTGGTTCATATTTCCCAGTTAGCCTCGCATCGGATTGGGGCACCGGCTGATGTTGTGGCGGTGGGAGATAACGTCGTGGTAAAAGTTTTGCGGGTGGATCCTGAGCATAAAAAAATCTCACTGTCCAAGAAGGAAGCCGACGAGATGATGGAAGCTGGGATGGAGCCATATTCTGACACTGTCCAGGAATCGTCCCCGAATCAGCATTTGACTGCTTATCATGCCGGTGACTGGGATGACGAAAATCCGGAAACGTAACACCCGTGAGGGGAGCCGCAAGGTCGCGGCTCTCAGGGTGGATTTAAGCAGAAAGCTTGTCTGGTTCGGACTGTTGTCCTACCCATCGATGCATCTGGGTAATAACTGGCCATGCCAGCACGGCTTTAAGCACATCCCAACCAACGAACGGAACGACCCCTTCTAGAAATGCATGGATCATTGACGCTTTGGTGATGAGCATGAGCCCTGCCATACCCCCGATATAAATCAGCAACAACGCAACAATCATACCGATGAACAACCGAAACTTACCATGGCTGTGTTGCACTAACACAGCCATGAGCCAAGCCGCAATAGGGTAAGCCCACAAATATCCGCCAAAAGGGCCAATGAACACCGCAATGCCTCGGGCTCCCTCGGCAAAAATCGGAGCTCCTAGGACCCCGAGTCCAATGTACACTATTTGACTTAACGCGGCCCATTTTGGCGGCAATATCCCACCAGCCAAGAACACACCGAATACCTGGAAGGTAAATGGTACCATCGAGAGCCCGGGAATGGTAATAGCGGTAATCGCGCCTAGTGCTGTGATGGCGGCGACAAAAGCAGCGCGCACCGCCCAACGCAATGATAAGGGCATACAAGCCTCCCTTGGAGTACTCGTTAATGGATTTTGGCCAACATCCTATACTTTGCGGTCCGTCCGCTCACACTAATGATATCAGAATCTATGGCGATGAAGTGGGTGAAGAAGTGGCGGGATTGCGAACGGACTGTATTTGGTTGGCAGCTGTTATTTTATCGCTTTCTGGATTTGGACGCCAGTATTGGAACCTGCCCTCCAAGCTGTACATTGTGACAATGCTGGGTGCCGTCATGGCAGTGGTGTTGGGCATAGTGTGGAATGCAGTCCCCATTGCGAACGGTACGGTAAATGCGGGATTGGCCTGGGTGGGTTTTATGACCTTGGCCTGGAGTATTTGGCGTGGGGGGCCGCGGTGGTGGTATTGGTGGCTGAGTTTGGCGATGGTGTTCACCTTAATGCGCATGGTGGTACCGTTGGTCTCATATCAGGCGGTTCGCCTTATGCCCTTAGTGCCGGAATCTTTGTGTTTAGGTTTAGTTTCGGGGCTGGTTACAGAGGATCCGGTTTCCTCAGTGGGAGTTGCCTTGGGAGCGGACATCTTGTCTTCGGGGTGGGTTGCCGCTCTGCATGGTGGGAATTGGAGCCTGGGTTCCCATGATTTAACTTCTGCTTTGCTGGCCGGTCTAGGCAGTTGGGCCATAGGTTGGGTTCGGGTTCAATGGAGTTCCAGACGGGACTCTGCTTGACCGGAATTTCAATGCCTGGGATAATCCCTAAGGAAGAAGAGGGGGATGGCTGTGGGAGTGGTGGCGCTGGTAGGTCGACCCAATGTTGGCAAATCGGCCTTGTTTAATCGAATTACACAAACGCGCCGAGCAATTGTGGAGGACTATCCCGGGGTTACTCGGGATCGGCTTTACGAACAGACCGATTGGAATGGCGTGCCCTTCACAGTGGTGGACACGGGCGGTATCTGGACGGATGATCAGGATACTTTGTTGACCATGACTCGCCAACAAACCAACCGCGCCATAGCGGAAGCGGACGTGATTGTCTTGGTGGTAGACGTCAAGCAAGGCATTACCGCAGTGGACTTGGATGTTGCCGATATCTTGCGGCGCAGCGGCAAGCCGGTGGTGTTGGCCGTAAATAAGGCAGAGAGTTTGAAGTCTGGATGGGCTGAGTTTTATGATTTAGGCCTTGGAGACCCCGTGGGAGTTTCGGCGTTGCACGGTACCGGGGTTGGTGATTTGTTGGACCGCGTGGCGGTGTTGCTGCCACCACATGATGCTAATGAAACTACGGAAGATGAAAAACCCATCCGAGTGGCCTTAGCAGGACGTCCCAACGTGGGAAAATCCTCGTTGCTTAACGCTCTGATTGGGTACGAACGTACATTAGTCACACCGATTGCAGGCACCACCCGCGACGTGGTGGACGCGTTGATCCGTTACGAAGATCAAGACTATGTTTTGCTAGATACGGCGGGTTTGCGTCGCCCAAGCAGAATTTCCCAGCAACTCGAGGAAAAGACTGTGCAACGTACTTTGGAGGCGATTCGTCACGCCGACGTGGTGTTGTTAATGCTGGCGGCCAACGAACCGATTAGCGCGCAGGACCAGCGCATTGCTGGACAAGTCGCTCAGAGCCGAAAGGCCGTGGTGATATTGTTGAACAAGGCGGATTTGATTAAAGGCGCAACCACTTCGCTACAACAAGAAGCCCGGGAACAACTAAAATTTATCCCCTACGCGGCGGTGCGGCCAATCTCTGTGGTAAACCACTGGAATCTGGATAAAATTTGGCCAGCGGTGACCACTGCCTATCGCTCGTTCACCACTCGGCTGGAAACCCATCCGTTAAACCGTCTCATTCAGGAAGCCGTGCATCTCAATCCACCTCCCACAGACAAAGGCCATGCTTTAAAGATCTATTATGTGACCCAAGTTGAAACCAAGCCCCCGCACTTTGTGTTTTTTGTCAATGATCCCGATTTGCTGCACTTTAGTTATCAACGATATTTGGAAAATCGACTGCGGGAAAAGTTTGGGTTTGCCGGAAGTCCGGTGCATTTTACCTTTCGACCGCGCACCAAACGCATTCGTGACAATGACTGAAAACGCTCCATCAGTCGCCGTCTTCGGCACGGGCAACTGGGGGCTCACACTCGCGGACATCGCAGCCCGATCGGGTGCTCGAGTGTCCCTCTATTGTCGCCGTGAAGAAGTCTATCATGCATTAGTGGAAAGACGCCAGCATCCGGAGTTTTTGCCTCATCTGGTATTGCATCGCAGGGTAGTTCCCACAATGGACATTGAGGCCGCGGCGGTTTCCTCGTCCCATTGGATCATTGTGGTGCCTAGTCAGTACCTGCGGCAAATGGCGCGCCATCTTAGACCCTGGATTCATCAGGATTTGCAGGTGCTGTCTGCGGTCAAAGGCTTAGAAATTGGCACACATCTACGAATGTCTGAAGTGTTGCGGGATGAATGGGGTGATGATAAAGATGGCGTCGTGGGGGTGCTTAGTGGCCCTAACTTGGCTTTTGATATTAGTCAAGGGCTTCCTGCGGCGACGGCGGTTGCCTGTGGTCAGGAGGCGTTTGAAGAGTGGACCGAGCGATTAGGAGGCGCCAATTTGCGCTTGTACCATCAACCGGACCGGGTCGGCGTAGAACTGGGCGGCGCCTTAAAAAATGTTCTGGCGATTGCGGTCGGGATCGCACATCAGTCGGGGTTGGGGGAAAGCGCTAAAGCTGCTCTGATGACACGGGGCCTTCATGAAATGGGGCGTTTAGCAGTACGGTTAGGCGCGCAATTGACGACTTTGGCCGGATTGTCGGGACTAGGAGATATGGTGGTGACGGCTGCCTCATCTCATTCACGAAACCGCTGGTGTGGCGAGCAGCTCGGTAAGGGGTTGGACTTGGACCATATTTTAAACAGCACCCAAATGGTGGTAGAAGGAGTACCCACTGCCTATGCAGCACAAGAATTGGGTCAACGTTTGGGCGTACCCCTTCCCATCACTGACGCGGTAGTCGATATATTTCATGGTACACAGGTTTCCCGTGCCGTGGTCAAGCTAATGACCCGTGCATTTGTTGGAGAATCGGACCCCTAGGGCAAATTTCTTTTCCAAACCCTGGCATTATCTCACGAGTTTCCTCATATCCTGCTACTGTCATTCATAGGGTGATCCCGGGACAAGGCGAGGACCGGCGCCAACCCATTTGGCAGCAAACAAGGGAGGGAACCATAAGGATGGAGAAGTTTGACCTGTTTAAGGACTTAGCCGAACGAACTGGCGGCGATGTATATCTAGGAGTCGTGGGTCCGGTCCGCACCGGCAAGTCCACTTTTATCAAGCGTTTTATGGAACGGATGATTCTACCTGCCATTGATGATCCTAATGAACGCGAGAGAGCGGTGGATTCCCTGCCGCAAAGCGGTACCGGGCGTACCGTGATGACTACAGAACCCAAATTTATCCCGGACGATGGAGTAGAAATCCACCTCAATGACGCGATTTCGTTTCGCGCGCGTTTGGTCGATTGCGTGGGGTATGCAGTAAGTGGCGCATTGGGGTATACCGAGCAGGAAGCCGACCGTATGGTAATGACACCTTGGTCGGATCAAGCAATGCCCTTTGAAGAAGCAGCGGAAATTGGCACCCAGAAAGTGATTACGGATCATTCCACGATTGGTTTGGTGATTACCTCTGATGGCAGTTTTGGCGACCTTCCGCGCGAGGTGTTTATAGCGCCGGAAGAACGGGTGGTCGGTGAGTTGAAAGAATTGGCAAAGCCATTTGTGGTAGTGTTAAATACTGCTCAGCCTTACGCTGAAGAGACGACGCAGTTGGCACAGGACTTATCGGAGCAGTATGACGTACCGGTACTGCCGATCAATTGTTTAGAGTTGCGGCAGGAAGACATTGCCATAGTATTGGAACAAGTGCTGTACGAATTTCCAGTGGCCGAAATCCAGTTTCAACTGGTGGATTGGGTCGAGGCGTTGCCAACTAGCCATTGGTTGCGAAAACAATTTGAATTGTCGTTGGAAGAAGCGCGGGCCAGCATCCAACGATTGCGGGATGTCGATCCAGCGGTCCGCGGTTTGGCCAGTTACGACTATGCCGACGAAGTGCGACTAATCCATATGGATCTAGGCACAGGAGTGGCGGAAATATCGGTGGGCGCCCGCGATGAACTGTATTATCGTGTGCTTGGTGAATTGGCGGACCGCCATGTAGCAGCTCGAGGCGACATCGTGAAATTGTGGAGAGAATATGTCGCGGCCAAGTCCGAATGGGACAAAGTGGAAGAAGCCATCCGTGAAGTACGGACTACGGGATATGGCATGGTAGCGCCAAGTTTAACGGAACTAGTGTTGGAAGAACCGGAACCGATTCGTCGTGGTGCGCAGTTTGGCGTCAAGCTTAGAGCGACGGCTCCCTCCATTCACATGATTCGCGCCGATATCGAGACGGAAATTACGCCCATTATCGGGACCGAACGGCAGGCAGACGAATTAGTGCAATACCTGATGGAGCAATTCGAGGATGATCCCAAGCGCCTTTGGGAGACGAATTTGTTTGGCAAATCGCTCCATGACTTGGTACGGGAGAGTATTCAATCCAAGTTGTTTAAGATGCCGGAAAACGCCCAGGAAAAGTTGCAGGAAACCTTGCAACGCATCATTAACGAGGGGTCCGGCGGCCTCATTTGCATTATCATTTAGCACGGGCCGGGGGCATTAGCCTCCGGCTTTTTTGGCGGTTTTGGGCACCATCAGGTACCACGATTGCGGCTGATAAAAAGCGACATACGGATTGGACTGATACCCGGTAAAATTGCTGCTGACCCAAACGGCTTTGTCGGGCCAGGCTAAGAAGATGCCGGGGGGATATTTAACCAAGGCGTCTTGCAACCGATAGAGGGCTATCATGTGCTGAGTGTTCTCCGTGGTGTCTACAGTCGACAGCAATGCCCGGTTAGTGTTGGGATTGCTGTAATTGCCTAGGTTTTGCCCTGAAGGCGGGGTTAAGCCGCTGTAGTACTGGGAAAACACCCAACCCACAGGCGAGGCAGCGCGGTTGACCAATGCCCAGACAAATCGGCTATGTTTCAGATTGGAGTAATAGATTTGCTCCGGTTGCGGATTGCAACTAAAAGCGACCCCCAGACTTTGGCCTTGGCGGGCAATGCTCCGGCATGCCAAGACCTCTCGTGGATGGCCACTGTCGACCAAAATCGGCATCACCAGGTGCCTAAAGGGCGCGGTGGTGGTGATCGCAGCCTGAGGATTAAAGGCTGGAGGTTCTAGCAACGGGTTGGCAAACCAATTGGAGGGAGGGAGCGGCCCATTGGCAATTTGACCATTGCCGAGCCGGGCAATAGTGGATCGATCTAACCCCTGGTAGAGTCCTCTGAGAGCTTGGTTGTTGCGCAATAGACCGTCGTGCATGTTGGCCAGCAGTATCCAGTAGTGGCCATCTTCGGACCAGAGCGGCCTCAAAGAGGGAATCTTGGATGTTGGCGGTGTTAACCATAAAACGGCAGAAAGCTTTGTCACACGGCGAGGAGGGGAAGTGCGCCAATAAATATATGAAAGTTTGGGTGTGCCCTCAAAATATCGGGGTACCGCACGCAAAGCTAAATAATTGGGCGCCATGGAAATAGGCCGAAATGCGCCAGTGCCGATAAAATCAAGCGGATCGCTCAACGCTTTGGCTTTTACGACTTGGCTGATCGGCAGGTAATCCAATGCGAACGCTGGCAAAATGAAAACACCAGATCCCTGGGATGCCCAATCGGCTAGAAATCCGGGATCCGGATGATTCAAGCGAAACGCGACTTTGGTGGGGGACACCGCAGATACGGACTGGATCAAACGGTCCAAAGCGTGATAGCCGCGAAAACCGCTGTATCGTTTCTGATAAAATTGGTAAGTCCACACGACGTCATGCGCAGTAATGGGTCGGCCGTTCCACCACTTGGCCCGTGGGTCTAGGGCCATGACGAATTCCTGGTAACGGTTGGAGATGGTCCAATGCATGGCTAGATCAGGTATGACGGTGCCGTTGGGGGCAATATTTACCAAGCCGTTCCACATCAGTTGATCTATTGCCGCCGCAGGTGAATTATCATAAGAGACCACAGGATTCAATGTTGAGGAGCCTTGGGCCACAATATTTAAGGTTGGGCGGGGCAAAATGTTGCCTTGCCGGGGCAACGTAATATGGGGAGCACCACACCCTGCCAAGAAGACCGCTGCGGTAAGCGCCCCCAGTTGAGGCAATGCCGTACGGATTTTCATAACGCCATTATACCATCCACAACAGAAATGCCTCGCCACCACTTATGCATGACAAGGCAATAGCTGCATCTTAGTTGTATTGAATTCGGGGATCCACCAAACCATAGAGTAGGTCGGCCAGCAAATTGCCGATGATGGTGAGGAAGCCCGTAATGACCACGACCCCCATGATAATCGGGTAGTCGCGTTGGTTGGCGGCATCCCAGAACAGGAGCCCCATCCCGGGGTAATTGAAAATCACTTCGATGAGCAAAACGCCGGAGAACAAACTCGGCAGAGCAAACCCTAATAGGGTGATCAAGGGCAGGACAGAATTGCGCAAGGCGTGTTTAAGCACGACCACCGACTCCCTGAGGCCTTTGGCTCGTGCAGTGCGTACATAGTCTTGCACTAAGTGCTCAGACATCGAAGTACGCATATAGCGGCCCCATCCGGCCACTGTCCCAAGCACCAGAGTCAGCACGGGTAAGGTAGTGTGGGCTGCCCATGAGCCAAAACCGGGGTTGGGGTTCAATGGGTTGGATAGACCTCCGCTGGGGAACCAGCCCAAATTGATGCTAAAGATAAGGATGATGATAATTCCCAGCCAAAAGTAGGGCATCGAGTAAAAAAAGTAGGTAAGTGCGGTCATCACATAATCAAACTTGGTATCGTGAAAATACGCTTGGATACTACCTAACAAAATCGATACTACGTGGGCAATCACAATGCCGATTCCTACTATGGACAGGGTTCTAGGCATGTTGGTCATAATGAGCGACCAGACCGATTCATTGTAGTAATAGGAGACGCCAAGATTACCCTGCAATAACTGCCCCAGCCAATGGATATATTGGACCGGCAACGGTTTATTGAGACCAAACTCCCGATTAATTTGGGCAATTCGAAGCGGCGTGGCCTTGGGTCCGAGCATCGCCTGGGCAGGGCCTCCCGGCACGATATGCACCAAGAAAAAGCCTATAATGGTCACGCCAAGCATGGAGGGAATGGATTGAATCAACCGTTGCAGAACAAATTTGAACACGAAATGCCCCTCCTTCCTTAGGCCTTTCTGAGGCGAGGATCAAACGCTTGACGCAAGGCGTCGCCGATAAAGTTTACCGACAATTCCACGATTAAAATGGCAACTCCCGGCGGGTAAATCAACCACCAGGCATTTTGGAACATATAAGACATCGAGGACGACAGCATTTCTCCCCAGTTGGGCGTCGGCGGCGGGAGACCCAATCCTAAGAAACTCAGCCCGGCCACGGTTAAAATGGCGTCCGCGACTTGGAAGGTAGCATTGACTACCACAACGCCCATAACATTAGGTAACAGCTCGCGAAACATAATACGCCAATTGCTAGCGCCCACCGCACGCGCGGCTTCGACATAGTCGCGCCGTTTGAGGGTAAGTACCTCTGACCGTACCATACGGGCCATCGCGAACCAGGAAAGGGATCCAATCACAATGACCAAGAGCGCGGCATTGGGATGAAAGACGGAATCCACAAACAACAACAGGAACAAGCTGGGGATGGCGATAAAAATGTCGACCGCACGCATGAGAATGACGTCTACCCATTTGGTCGCCATTCCGCTAATGAGCCCATATACCACACCGATGAAGGTAGCCATAAACGCGGCCGCAAATCCGACTTCCAACGACAACTGCCCGCCTACCATCATACGAGCGAGGTTGTCGCGGCCCAAGCTATCCGTTCCCAAAGGGAACTGCGCCGATGGAGGTTGCAACGTGGCGAGAAGGTGCGGGTTAGTGGTGCTGCCATGATAAATCAACGGGCCGACAAAACTGAACAAAATGAGGAGTACCAACCCGATAACACCGGCTACGGCCAACGGGTTGTGACGAAAGGCCTGCCATTCACGGGACCGGCTTCGTGTATCCGGTAACGGCGCCTCAGTCACCGCCTCGGTGAGGGTCTCAGGTATCATGCGCATTCTCTCCTAGCCGGATAGATACAAGACATTGGACAATCCGTTGAAAACCTCTGGTGTACATTGTTGCAGCATGCAAAGAAGAAAGACAATGGTAATGGCTTGAAAATATTATTGACAGTGTATTATAGGGATGCTAAACGACAAAAGTCAATTGTAGTTCTTGGAACCGCCGGCAATCGTGAGGTTTTTTGACTAGAATCGGCAGAATTTGAGCTATGGAATTTTACGTCGGGATGCTTAGCAATTCGGACGGCAAGAACACGCAACGGCTTTTCGATTGCGAAAGGATTCATGACAGAGATAACAGCATAATTCGCTCCTCTACAGGACAGGATAGCTCGAGGGGTGGTGTTGTGCAAAAAGAGGTTTTACGGGTATCAGGACACCAACACCGAGAATTGATATGGACGCACCTCGTGAGTCCATCGGAGTCGGAACTTCGCCAGGAATTGTCGGCGCACCAGGTTTCACTGCCGACGCCCACTGAAAGTTATCGGGCAACATTTGACCGATATGCGACATTCTATTATGTACGATTCTACGGGTTTGAAATTGCCGATAGCCCCCGGCTACTTAAAGTCGTCTCGGTGCACCTCGCTGTCAAGTCGTCCAGTATCATTAGCTGGAGTACGGGGTCCTTGGAGGCTTTAAAGCGGGTGGCAGAAAAAATTAACGGGCATTCTGATGAGGATTATGACAGCAACACCATGGCTTTTTATCTCCTGGACGAACTCGTTGAAGACACGTTTACCGTATTAGATGTCTTTAATGACCGTTTGGCCGGAATCGAGCATGACGTGTTTAATTCGTCATCGGGACAGCCCCACATCCAACAGGAAATTTTTCGGTTAAAGCGGGAAATATTGAAACTGCGCCATACTCTGGCGTCGGAGCGCGACGTCAGTTATCAACTGGTGCGATATTGGGATACCGCATTGGACCAATCTTCGGCAACGGAATGGGCTTTCCAACTGTACGACCACGTGATTCGTCTTTTCGACTCCGCCGATATCTATCGAGAATTGGTAAATTCTGCGCTCGACATTTACTTGGGTAGCGTTTCCAACCGACTCAATGAAATTGTCAAGAAACTAACCCTAGTTACGGTCCTGTTTGTGCCGGCGTCTTTGGTAGCCGCCTTATACGGCATGAATTTTGATTATCTGCCGGGTCAGCATCATCCCTGGGGATTTTTTCTTGTGGTTGGTGTGGTGATTATGATGTCGTTGACTCTTTTGGCTGTCTTTCGGCAGCGACGCTGGCTATAATTTGTGCCAAATGTTTCGTTCTCGAAATGGTTATAGGATCGCATCCCTGTGCCCTCCGACTATCGCATTGGAACACAGTGTCATCGAAGATGTCACGGGCGGACGCTCGGATTAGCCGCCGACGCTATCATCGCCCTCCCGGCACCGGCCGACTTGGCGGCTTTAGGAATCCTTGCTAAAGCGGCTCTGATCTCATCCGTTATATCTAGTTTTGTTGGGTAACCGTAATCCGTGATTGAAATGGAATCAAATTGTCCCGAGTCAATTCAACGAATCAGGTTTGAAATATCAGAAAATTCACATCGACTTCTTCAGAGAAGAACTGTTGAAAGCTAACATTAACGTTTTTGGGATCCATAGTAGGGTAATAGGACTAAAGGCTATATGCAATCTAGGGTTGGATGGTCTTGTGCCACATCCCGAGTGAGTGGGTCTGCTTTGTGCACACCGTGGTTGACTTGGCCTTCGGAATAATCGGCTCTTTTGTGCACAATGTGGTTGGAGGATCCAACGGGAGAACCGACCGGCTCGGGGCCGGATTTCATCGGAAAGCATACCGAAGACCTTTGCAGCGATAGGTTGGTAGTCCTTACTGCATTAACGGGCCGGTTAACGACCTGGCATAATATTCGGTCAAATTGGCGAGGCGAGATTGGGAACCACGGAATGAGAGGTATAATGAGAGGTATAATGAGAATCGTCAGGGTTGACGCTGCGGACTGCCGAACGCGAGGTGGATGAGCGAAATTCGTTGGGTAGGAATGTCTGGATGTCAGCTACAAATGCGTCGATAAGAACGCAGAAAGGCAGGAGGGAAATTCGGTGACCCACGATGAATTAGAGGTCGAACTACGGAAGCTCGATCCCCGAGAACGGGCGCGATTGGCGGCAGCGCTACTCGACAGCCTAGAAGAACTGTCGGAGGATGAGAATGCGCGTCTCTGGGCGGAGGAGGCGGAACGACGGCACGACGATCTGCTGTCCGATGTGACCTTGGGCCGATCCGCCACGGACGTCTTCCGGGACATCCGGGAACGACTCGGTGGATAAGATTCGCGTGACGTTTCATCCGGCTGCGGAGATTGAACTGTATGATTCGGCGTTGTATTACGAAAGCCAAAGACGCGGGCTGGGCAGCACATTCCTACAAGCCATCGAGACGGCGATATACGAAATTCGTGAACACTCGATGGCGGGTCCAGGGTGTCGTGCGAAACAAACGGGTGCGGCGGTTCCCCTATTCGGTCATGTACTCCGCTGAGAATGGCGATCTCCGGATTCTCGCCATCGCTAATCAAAAGCGCCGACCGCTCTACTGGTTGAGACGTCAATGAAGTGCGACCATTCAGGCTTTTTGCGAGAGTCGAGAATCTGAGGGCGGTCCCAAGACAAACGATAGGGCAGATACGGGGGCGAAAGTGCATTTAGGCCGAATGTGCTCTTGGGAGTGATTACCGCGCCGAATCTGCTCTAGGATAGACCTAAACAGAGGAGCCAACGCTTCTGCCCATGGTTTTGGCAGTGGAGCCTGAGGGGACGAGCAATCATATACAAAGAGAGACCATCGGCGCTGGCCGAACATGGAACGGCTGCCTTCGATTGGCCTACCCATTCCCTCTGTTGAACTTGGAGTCATTGAGAGAGGTATAGTCCCATGAGCAATGTTCTGTATGAAAAACGCGATGGTGTCGCCTATGTGACGCTCGACCGTCCCGAGGCGATGAATGCCATCGACGAGGCTACCGACATGGAATTAACGCAAGTGTGGCGGGATTTCGCCGCCGATCTGAAGACCTTCATTCCCAAGTGGGAGAGGGCCAATATGCTGGATGTGCGGAAGAATATCCCCATGGCATGGGGGGCGCGGGCAACACCGTCTCTACAAGCCCATCATTGCCGCAATCAACGGCTATGCCATCGGGGCCGGCTTGGAATTTGCCTTGGCATGTGATATCCGTATCGCTTCCGAAACAGCCAAATTCGGCGTCTTCGAGGTGCGCCATGGCCTGCACCAAGGCGATGGCGGCCTGGTCCGCCTGGTGGCGGTGGCCGGGGTTGGTGTGGCGCTGGATCTCACCCTGACAGGCGGGAGGTTTCGGCTCAGGAGGCGCTCGGACTCAGGCTGATCACCCGCATGGTGCCGCCGGAAGAACTCATGCCAGCCGCCGAAGAGACGGCGCGTATGATACGGAGCAACAGCCGCAATGCCGTTCGGTCTGCCAAGGAAACCATCCTCGAAGTGATCGGCCGTCCACTGGACGATGCGCTGAGGCTGGAGTCGCTAAACGGTTATTCGTGTCTCGGGGACTTCTCTGATGCCCGTGTGAGGTTGTCCCAGTTTGGAAAGGAATAGAGGGTTTTAACAGTTTCTTAAGCCTTTACCTATGGTTATCCATCGTTGTATCAGTATGGTATGAATCGAAAACTTGTGGGCATTAGGGAAGCCGCGGAGTTTTTGGGGATCACCCCGTCGACATTGCGACGCTGGGAACACGAAGGAACGTTGATGCCCGATGAACGGACACCGGGTGGCTATCGGCGTGATGACTGAGCGCGGATACGACCCGAACAGTTTCATCGTCACGCCGCCTTGCGCAAAACCATCGCCTATGTGCGCGTATCGAGTCATGACCAGAAAGACGGTCTCGAACGGCAAAAGCAGATGCTGGGCCGCCAAGGCTGGACGTTTGAGGTCGTAGCCGACCTCGGGTCGGGGATGAATGATCACAAAAAGGGCCTCAAACGACTGCTCAACGAAGGCCGACCCGTAGAAATGCGTATTCGCGCGATGATGCGGGGGCAGCGCACGGAATATCGTCTCAAACAGCGCGCCAGTATCAGTTGGCACCTGGCCGAAGAACGCCTAGCCGTGGCTGCCGGGGCCAAAAAGCGGGGCATCACGGCGAACACGGTCCGCAAATGGCGGCGATCGCTTTCGCGCGAACGGCATTCCGGGGTTGAAGGATGCCCGACGTGCGGGCGCGCCGATACGCTTTACCGTCTCGCAACGGTGCCAGATCTTGGCCATTGCTTGCGACAAAACGGAAAACTATGGGTGGGCTGGGCATAGTTTCTGGACGTTTGACCTGTTAACGGAAACGGTCAATAAAGCGTTCGAGGAGGTCACGATCAGTCGATCGAGTATCGTGCGCACCCTGACCGCCAAGGGCTTGACACCACACAATGTTATCAGACTGGTAAACAGTTGCCCCCTTGCAGCGAAGATCGTGGGATTGAACACCCAATAAGGGAGCGAACTGGCGAAATTGAGTACTAGTCCTTGCGGAGAACGGAATTTCACCGGCTCGAAACGATCAACTTTTCTTGGTGCGCCACGACGCCTTGTCGACTCTTTTAGAGATCAAATGTTTCTATTAGTCCTTAGCCTGATAGCATTATGGAGCGACCAGGGGATCCTGCCTCCCGATCTGTCGGCCCGTTCTTTTTGGTCCCTTTGGTCCTGTTTCCCGGGGAACCCGAATGCGATAATAAGCATGTGAAATATTTCACAATATGTCGTGTTAAAGAAAGAAGGCGTGTTTTATGGAATCGTCTTTCCAAGCCAATTCAGGATGGGAGAGTTCAGATCCTCAAGCGGCTGCGCGACTGCGCCGTATTCACATCCTGCGTTTGACACTCGTGTTTTTTGCCCTCTGCAATGTGGCGGCTCACGTCTATGCGACACCGGGTGCCACCCCCATTACCACATGGTGGATCGATGTGGAAATCGCCACGTACGGACTTACCGGCGTGATCTATCTCTTTGGTCTGCGTATGTTTTACTGGCCAGTCCTACTGTTCTCCGCCTTCACGATTGTGATGTACTTCTTAAGTGGTGTTGTCCCTATGGGTCTCATTGATCCTAAGCCGCTAGTGGGACATGTGCAATTTCTCCAGTACTCGTTTGGTCGCGGTTTCTCTGTGATTTCCTGGCTGTACTTGCTCGTTGTTGGGTGGATCATGTTAAAGCTTGATCCGGGCAGTCAGGTGAATGCCATGCTTTCGCGCAGCTAACTATGGCTCCCCGCATGACGCGCAGAGGGGGTGAGACCGCATGGATCGCATTCACGTGGCTTTATGGGTACCCGATGACATGGAGAGCGAAGGATTGCAACAGATCATCGCCGCGTCAGGCGACATGACAGTGTGTTGTCATCGGGTCATCTCCGATTCCACAGACTGGGCACTCGGACCCGGCTGTTCCAACCAGCGGGTCGATGTGGCGGTGATGCTGCTGCCGATCCAGTCGTTGGACCTGGTGGTGCCGACTTGGCGGTGCCGCTATCCGCAGATACCTATGGTGGCGATTCTCAAAGAACCGTGGCATTGGAGCCAGATCGTTCGTATTCTGCAGGACGGCGTCACCGGCCTCACTAGTGCGGGAACCACGTCGGCGATTCTCAGCATGATTCGTCTCGCCGCGTATCACACAGGCGGAGTCGATCGGGACATGGTGCAGCAGATACTGACCGTATTGCAGGGGACCTCCACTGAGTACCATCTCACCTCTCAGGATTGTCGCATTTGGGAATTGATAGCGCAAGGCTTATCCAATCCCCAGATTGCCACTCGTTGTGATCTGTCGTTGTCCCAGGTCAAGCACAGTGTCCATCGAATTTTTCAATACCTGAAGGTGCATAGTCGCTACCAGGCGATAGCCTTGTATTGTGGCACTGACCTGAAGAGCTCCCCCGAGATCGACTTTCCCGCAAATTATCCGGCCATCAGAAAAAACGAATCGATCCGACACTAAAAAACTGTGGGATTGCGGATCTCGAGGAGGTGACGGGAAGGGGAAATGCCTCACAGGAGGAGGAGAGTGGGCCGGTGGCCAATGGACGCAATGCCGAGAATCGGATGGCTCATCAGCGCCGAGACCAGAGCCGTCAACGTTTTCCGTTGAGATTTGCGCAAGGCTCCGTGTGTCGCAATGTATTCTGTGAGAGACGCTAATTTGAACATGATGGTCCTCCGCGAAGGGGTTTTGTTACTCCTCACTACTTCGACAGAGTGGCCATCAATTCATTTACCAGAATATGCCGTCTATTCACCAAACAAAACTGGGGATGGGTCAGGGAACGCCCACCGCATCGCCCATACGCGGACCCGCCGGGGGGCCTGGTGCGCGCCGAATCGGATGAACGGGAGTACGAGACGGGCCGGAAGGTGGATGATGACACATTCGACGCTCTGAACATCGAGCGCCAGGATTTTCACGGGGAGTGGAATTATGTGATTAAACCACAACCCAAATCCTAAAAGTTATAGTTGCGCGTTGCCTACCGACCGTGACAAACGCTCGTCTGGGGTCTGTCTCTGAATACCGCACAGTAATCGCCCACCAAATTCGGCCGTGGCGCCCTGAACGCGACGGCATGCGGTCATGCCTTAGAAACGGAAATCCGGGTGACACACCCACGACATTCGGTCAGTTATCACTCCGCGCAGTCGTCATTTTAGGCTACCCTGTACTGCCAAAATTGGAGCGCAATGGGGCTAAAGGTAATGATTAGCGGCTGCGCCGGGGAATCAATCCGAGCTGCGACCTATGACGTATGTACAGTATGCCTGTTCTCCGCCATGGATTCAGGTATTAGATCCATGGGGCATCTTTGTGCTTCCCGACTACGATATGCGCGGACGCACTAGTTTTAGCGGCTCCGTTGGTGTACGCTCTATATGTCAATTCTTGCCGTAAGAAAGGAACAGTGACGTGTCAGAGGACCTCTTAACCCGTTACGAACGATATATGAATCCGGCTTTGGCTCGAGTTTTTCGCTTTACTGGAATTGAAGCGGTGGAAGATCATGGACGGGGTGCCGTGTTATGGGATGAGGCAGGGAACGAATACTTAGATTGTGCAGGGGGCTACGGGGTATTTGTGCAAGGATATCAACATCCCCGAATTGTGGCCCGGGCCAAACAGCAACTGGATAAATTAGCGCTGTCCTCCCGAGTATTGGAAAGCCGACCTGCGATTGACTTGGCGGAAAAATTAGCGCAGGTTACCCCTGGTGACTTGCAATATTCGTTTTTTTGCAATAGTGGGACCGAGGCGGTGGAAGGGGCGCTGAAATTTGCGCGGGCAGCCACGGGAAGATCAAAAATCGTTAGTACCCAAGGTGCTTTTCACGGCAAGACCTTCGGAGCCCTGTCAGTTTCGGGTCGCCCCGCGTATCAAGAGCCGTTTTTACCCCTCTTGCCGGACATTGAGCGGGTACCTTATGGAGACATTGACGCCCTTCGTAATGTGGTGGATTTTGGTACCGCGGCGGTGATTGTAGAGCCCATTCAGGGCGAAGGGGGAATCATCGTACCGCCAGACGATTATCTGCCAGAATTACGAAACATCTGCGATACCCATGGAGCACTTTTGATTGCCGATGAAGTCCAAACCGGCATAGCGCGAACGGGAAAATTGTTTGCCGTAGAACATAGTCGAGTGGTGCCGGATTTGCTGTGTTTGGCCAAGGCTTTGGGAGGGGGCATAATGCCCATTGGGGCCATTGTCGGACGCCCTCAGGCTTGGACATTTTTTGAGCATAGTCCACTGATTCATACCTCGACGTTTGGCGGCAACCCGCTAGCCTGTGCAGTGGCTGTTGAAGCGCTCAACGTCACCGTGGAAGAAAAATTGGCTGACCGCGCGGCCTCCTTAGGAAAATATTTCTTGGAACAGTTGCGGCTTTTACAAAACCAATATCCCCGTGCCATCCGCGAAGTGCGTGGACGAGGCCTCATGATTGGAATGGAGTTAGCGGCAGCGGGCGTTGGCGGGGCGCTGATTTCGGAGTTGTTTCAGCGGCACGTGCTGGCGGTGTATACGTTAAATAACGAGCGGGTGATACGATTGATGCCGTCGTTAGTGGTGACCAAAGAACAATTGGACCGGGTATTAAACCGTCTAAATGACGCTCTAGAAGAAATTTATTCGGATATCGAAGATTTGCTGGAATAACCCGAAATCATTCTTAAAGGTGGTCAGGGAGGATGCCAAAAGTTACCGTAACAGAAGTGGTGCCGGTTCCGCTTGACGCAATTTATCGCGTGCTATCGGACATGAAACAATTTCCCCGATTTATGAAAAGCGTTGACGAAATCCAAATTTTGGAGCGAGGGGATTCGTGGACGGTGTCTCAATGGATAACTCGGTTGCAAGGTGCAAAATTTCGCTGGATTGAACGGGATACATTTTTTCCTGAACAAGGCCGCATTACTTTTGTGCAAACCGAAGGGGACCTAAAAACATTTCAAGGGGAATGGCGTTTGACGGAAGGACCCGAAGGCACCGAGGTGACCTTGGATACAGAGTTTGAGTTTGGAATTCCCATGCTCGCCAGTCTGCTCAATCCCGTGGCCAAAATAGCGATCCGGGAAAATGCCCGTGAGATGGTGCGGGCAATTGGCAGTACGGCAAAGAACGTGAACCAGGAGGGCAAGGCATGATCGAGTACTTTGGCCGGGTACTATTGGACGGACGCCCCCATTTTGCGACGTGTGTTAGGGACAAGGTGGGCCTATTGACTGGATCTTTCTTGGCAGAGACACTCCCTCCAGTGGCCACTTGGTGCCCACTGGATCAGGTGAAAATTTTACCACCTGTTATGCCCCGGGTGGTCTTGGCGGTAGGTCGCAATTACCGTGCCCATGCGGCAGAATTTGGCAATGAGGTGCCCGCCGAACCTTTATTTTTTCTCAAGCAGCCAGGTACCGTGGTCGCAGATGGAGACCCCGTGTATTTGCCGTCGGGTATGGGACGAATTGACTTTGAAGGCGAACTGGTTGTGGTAATAGGTAGACCGGCATTTCGACTGTCGGGACCCGAAGAAGCGCAAGCGGCGATTTTTGGCTATACTATTGGCAACGACATCACCGCACGGGAATTGCAAAAACAAGATGGACAATGGACGCGGGCCAAGGGATTTGAAACCTTTGGGCCGATTGGCCCTTGGATTGCCCAAGGCCTTGAAAGTCAAAAGTTGCGTCTGAGGACAACAGTGAACCAGGTAGTCCACCAAGACGGCAATACGGGCGATATGATTTTTTCGCCAGCAGATTTGGTCTATCGAGCCAGTCAATTCATGGCGTTTAAGCCGGGCGATCTGCTATTTACCGGTACCCCCGAGGGTGTTGGACCGGTGAAACCACAAGATTTGGTTCAAATATCCATAGATGGCATAGGTACTTTGAGCAATTTGATGAAAGCCCAAGATTAGGTGAGATGATTATTCCAGAAGCAAAATTTTTAGGACATTTTCTGCCTAAATGCAATATTTTGTTGACAGGGGACCGGGGTTTGATAAAATGGTTCTGGCCGTCGGACAGGTATCCTGAAGGACGAGCTCAACTCGGAACAAAAGGGGGTTGGGAATGCGATGAACGCATTGGGTCGACACATTTTGGCAGAAATTTATGGTTGTGATTCCAACGTGTTGAACGACATCACCGGCGTAGAGGAAATTATGGTGCAAGCTGCTTTAACAGCTGGCGCAGAAGTCCGGGAGGTGGCGTTCCATAAATTTAGCCCGCAAGGGGTAAGTGGAGTGGTCGTCATTTCCGAATCGCATTTGGCAGTGCACACGTGGCCGGAGCATGGCTACGCTGCAGTTGATGTGTTCACCTGTGGTGATTCTGTCAACCCCTGGGATGCCTGTAACTATATTGTCGAAAAATTTCGCGCCCAAAATTTTACCGCCTCGGAAACACTACGAGGTGTATTGGTAGAGAGCGCTCAGCAAAAGGCTGTGATTTGACAACAGGAGGATCATGGAGTGGCAAAAACCTTTGTTATGGTGAAACCCGACGGGGTACGTCGCGGATTGGTTGGTGAAGTAATCCGCCGTTTGGAACAAAAAGGGCTGAAACTTAAAGCCATGAAATTGATTCAAGTGACTGGCGAGTTGGCGGCTCGGCATTATGCGGAACACCAGTCCAAACCGTTTTACCCGGAATTGATCGCTTTTATTACTTCGGGACCTTCGGTTCCGATGGTATTCGAGGGGCGAGAAGCTGTGGTGGTGGCACGTACCATCATGGGGGCAACAGATCCCGTAAAGGCTTTGCCAGGAACGGTGCGCGGGGATTTCGGCATCGAAATAACGGAAAACATTGTTCATGGATCAGATAGCCCTGAATCGGCGGAGCGTGAGATTTCCCTGTACTTTGCGCCCAACGAAATCGTGTAGACCGCATGAGGTTTGCAATCGGCTTTTTGGGGATTTTGGCGTTATACGCCATAGTTGTCGAACCGTATTGGATTCGACTTCGGCGGTTTGACGTTCAAATCCCTGGTCTGCCGACGCAATTTGACGGATTCATTATCCTCCATCTCTCAGATTTGCATGGCCGGGTGGGGGCTTTTTTGCGTCCCTCAGTACGTCAGGCTATGGAGCAGGCCGACGTAATGGCGCTTACCGGGGACCTTTACTCGGTAACCTTGCCGGATGTCCACATTGCTTCCTATCTCGATGCCTTGGACCGGAGGCGCCTTTTTTATGTTAGTGGAAATCACGATTATCGGTATGGCGAGTTAAAAACCTCGCCGTGGGAACCAGGCTCCTGCCTTTTGGATAACCGAGCCGTGCGCCTTGCTCGGGGCACCGCCGGAATTTGGCTTGCCGGCATTCCGGACCTTGTCAAGGGCAAGCCGAACCTGGCAGTGGTGCTGGAACAAATCAATACCGAGGAAACCGCAATTTTGCTATCGCATCGACCCGATGCCTGGCTGAAACATGAGGCGCAACGCTTTCAATTAATATTATCGGGCCATACTCACGGCGGTCAGGTTCGATTTCCCTGGATCGGTGCGCTGGTGCGCCACAACAAATTACCGGGGAACTATGTTAGTGGTATCTTATCTAAAGAAGGCCATCCCACATTGGTAACCTCAAAAGGGTTGGGGACGTCTGAATTGCCGGTGCGCTTTTTATCGCGGCCGGAAGTGATACAGATTTGCTTACGCACGGCACCATTGATTTGATAGGTTAGGAGGGGTCGCGTTGGTAGTCGCAGTAATTGGGGGGACCGGGGTCTATGACTCAAAATGGCTGGACGCAGTGGAAGAGAAAACGGTTGACACGCCCTACGGGAAGGCACTGATATTGGAAGGGAGACGCCCCGGAATTGACAGCCCAGTATATTTTATGAACCGTCACGGGTTAAATCATTCGGTTCCGCCTCATCTTGTCAATTATCGCGCCAATTTATTCGCGCTGCGATCATTAGGCGTGGACCGGATTGTGGCGACGACTGCGGTAGGATCGTTAAATCCAGAATATGGACCAGGTTCCATTGTTTTAGTCGACCAGTTCTTGGATTTCACCAAAGCTCGGGCTCATACTTTTCACCAAGGGGGACCCACAGGGGTGGTGCATACGGATATGACTGAGCCATATTGCCCGGATATGCGGCGGATATTAGCAGAGGTCGCGAGGAATCAGGGGATTTCGTGCTTTACTGGCGGGGTTTACGTGGCTACGGAAGGTCCGCGGTTTGAAACTCCCGCCGAGATACGCGCCTTTCGCATGTTAGGTGGAGATGTGGTCGGAATGACAGGTGTTCCTGAGGTGGTGCTGGCTCGGGAATTGGATCTGTGCTATACCACGGTATCGTTGGTGACCAACTTCGCAGCAGGCCTATCTCAATCCCCCCTGACTCACCAAGAGGTATTGGAAGTTATGGCCAACAATGTGGCGCATCTGCGCTCCATTTTGCTGGAGGCGTTGCCGAGTCTCACCAAGACGGGTGATTGTCATTGTCATAACAGTCAGCACTAGGTAGATGAACGAATTTGAGTAGGAGGGGTATCATGGGACATTTTACACTTAAGGATCCGGCACTTGCACCATCGGGACATGCCAAACTGAATTGGGTCATTCCGCGCATGCCAGTATTGGGACGCATTGCCCAACGGTTTCAGCAGGAACATCCGCTGGCAGGTCAACGAGTAGCCATTTCCCTGCACTTGGAGGCGAAGACTGCGGTACTGGCCCAGGTATTGCATGAGGGCGGAGCCGAGGTAGCTATTACCAGCTCCAATCCACTGACTGCCCAGGATGATGTGGCGGCTGCATTAGCCGAACGGGGAGTGGAGGTTCATGCGTTTCGCGGGACGACTGATGCAGAATTTGACCAGCTTCACCAAAAAGTATTAGACATCGAACCGACCTTGGTAATAGATGATGGGGGGGAACTGACAGCCCGACTGCATGGCGACCGGAGCGCGCTGGCAGCCAAAGTTTATGGGGGTGCCGAAGAAACTACCACTGGCGTAACTCGACTCAAGGCGTTGGCGGCGGCAGGAGCACTGAAATATCCCATGATTGCAGTCAATGACGCTGATATGAAACATCTTTTCGACAATCGCTATGGTACCGGACAGTCCACGTGGGACGGGATTATGCGCACGACCAACTTGGTAGTCGCAGGAACTACTGTGGTGGTTGCTGGGTATGGCTGGTGTGGCAAAGGGGTGGCTGACCGCGCGCGTGGCTTGGGGGCGCGGGTTATTGTGACTGAAATCGATCCCGTTCGGGCCAACGAGGCCTTAATGAATGGATTTTCCGTCATGACGATGCAACAAGCGGCATCGCTCGGCGATTTTTTTGTCACTGTGACTGGCAATCGTGACGTTATTACCAGAGAGCACTTCTTATCCATGAAGGACGGTGCCGTGTTGGCTAACGCTGGTCATTTTGACGTTGAAGTGTCGGTAAGCGACTTAGAAGCCATAGGTCAGGAAAAAGTGCCGGGCCGCAATGCAAACGTGTCCGGATATCGAATGCCGGGCGGTCAGGTCCTTTGGCTTTTGGCTGAGGGACGTTTGGTAAACTTGGTAGCCGGCGATGGGCATCCCGCGGAAATTATGGATTTAACATTCGCTCTGCAGGCGTTGTCGTTAGAGCACTTACTTCATCATCCGAAAGCTCCTGGGGTCTACCCAGTAGATCCTGAAATTGACCGCTTTGTGGCCGCAATTCGCTTGGGATCTTTGGGGATTGCCATTGATCAGTTAACTGAAGCCCAGCGCAACTACATGGCGTCATGGTAATGTTCTGCAAAAAAAGGGGGTAGGGTGATGCGATATCGGCTCGAAGCAGGAACCATTATTACGCTGCAAAATCCTGATGCCATTATCCGAAATGGCCAAATCACTTGGGATCAAGGGCATATCGTCAGTATCGGAGCGGAAGAGAGCGACTTGGAACCTGTGGATCAAGTCTGGCGAATTCCTGACGGCATTGTCATGCCTGGGCTATATAATGGCCACAACCATGCAGCCATGACCCTGATGCGGGGACTGGCGGATAACAGCCCATTTTTTGAGTGGTTGGAACAGCATATTTGGCCTGTCGAGGCCCGGTTGACGGCTGATGACATTTACTGGGGGACTTTACTGGCGACTGCGGAAATGATCCGCAGCGGCACGGTAGGATTTGCCGACATGTATTTCGAAGTGGATTCTGTTGCTGAAGCAGTGTCGCTGTCGGGTATGCGTGGCTGGTTGTCACGGGGTTTGGTGGGGGACCAGGACGTCGATGGCAAGAAATTGGCAGACAGCGTGGCATTTGCCAGCCGCTGGCGGGGAAAAGCGGATGGACGCATTGTCCCCATGTTGGGTCCGCATGCCCCTTATACCTGTTCTCCGCAATATTTGTCGCAAGTCGCTGAGGCGGCACGGCAAGAAGGTCTCGGGGTCCATATTCATTTGGCTGAAAGTCAGGATGAGATTGATACGTTGCAACAACGTTACGGCCGATCTCCAATTGCGATGGCATTGGATGCGGGACTTTTCGATAGTCGGGTGCTTATTGCGCACGGTGTGCACCTGAGCCCGGATGATCTTGCCATTTTGAAAATGCATTTAAATGGGGGCATTATCAGTTGTCCCGTGAGCAACGCCAAATTGGGCAATGGCATTTTGGCTTATCAGGACTTGGCAGATTACGGCGTGCAGGTTGGATTGGGAACCGATGGCGCTGCGTCGACCAATACGTTAGATATGTTTCAGGAAATGAAGACGATGGCGTGGTTCCAAAAGGTACGCAATCGGGAACCCCATCGGTTTACCGCGTGGGATGCGCTATCCATGGCTACCCTAGATACTGCTCAAATATTGGGATTTGAGGGGGGGACACTGGCTCCAGGACGGCCAGCAGATTTTATTGTAGTCGACGGCTCCGAGAATCATCTAACCCCGGAATTGGACGTGGTGGCCAACCTGGTATATGCCGCTACCGGAGCCGATGTTCGGTATTCGGTGATTGCGGGGCAGGTGGTGATGGCCGAGGGCATTATTACCACATTTGACGAGGCGGAAGCCAGGCAACAAGTGCGGACACGAGCGGCCCAGTTGGTAGGTATCCACTAAGGAGATATTTGTCGATGAAGGAGTTTGATTGGGAAAACAATTATTGCATCATATGCGGAACCAAAAATCCGGATGGCCTCGGAGTACGGTTTGCCCTCTCTGAATCAGGATCCGAGGCTCAAGTAACGGTTGGCACATCATGGCAGGGTTTTGAAGGTATGGTGCAAGGAGGCATCATCACCGGGTTATTGGATGACTCGATGTGGTATGCCATTTATGGTGCCCATCACTTGTCAACAGTCACTGCAGAAATCACCGTAAGGTTTCTGCTTCCGGTGAAGATTTTGGTACCGTTAATAGTGGAGGGGCATGTGGTGCAATATCGTCGCCGTTTGCAGGTGGCAGGGGCAAAACTCATCCAAGCGGGGCAGGTTTGCGCAACGGCTCAGGGGCGTTTTATGCCTAAACCGGAGTCAGCGGAGTGAATAAAAGTCCGGTGTGGTTTGAATACAGTATGGCGGTGCATGTGCATTCCCGGTATTCGGACGGATCGGGTACGGTGTCCGCCATACTGCGCGATGCTCAGGCGAATCATGTGGATATTTTGATGTTGACTGACCATGATACCAGACAAGGAGCCCAGGACCCCGGAGAAGGATATTTTGGCCGTACGCTGCTGCTCGTGGGTGCAGAAATTACACCGCCTCAAAACCATTTACTGGTCATGTTTGCTGACAAATTGGCCAACCCTGAAGAGCGGTGGGCGGAGATTGTTAGCCAGGTCTCGTCACTGGGTGGGTTAAGCTTCGTTGCCCACCCCAACGACCGTGGCAACCCCACTTTGCGGTTACCATCATACCGTTGGAGTGAACGGGAAACCCGGGGGTTTACCGGGGTGGAAATATGGAACCATTTTTCGCATTGGAGTGACGGAGTTAAAGGGATCGCCTCGGGATTGCGAAGTCTCTGGAACCCCGTTCGAGGGCTTGATCATCCGCGGCCCGAGGATTTGCAACTATGGGATCAGTTAGCCCAAGAATCATTGGCAATAGGGAAGCCCGGTGCCATCGGCATTGGTGGCGTTGACGCGCATGCCGCACCGGTAGGCTGGCGACAATTGTCTTTTAAGGTTTTTCCCTATCGGGTCAGCTTTCGCACTATTCGTACTCAGGTATATCTTACCGAACCGCTTACCCGGGATTTGGACCGTGATCGGGAACTCATCAAAGACGCACTGGGATCTGGACGTTGTGCAGTTATGGCATATCATGTTGGTTCGGAAAAGGGATTTCGGTTGTGGGCAGAAACCCCGGAAAAAAGTTGGGCAATGGGGGCCAGGGTGACCTGGACAGAAAGACTTCGGTTAAAAGCGACGAGTCCGGTACCTACAACGTGGCGGCTTTTACGCAATGGAAACTTGGTGGCTACTGCCAGTGGTCATCTTTTAGACCAGGCTCTCGGTGCTCCCGGGGTATACCGCGTAGAATTGCTACGAGGGCCACGGAAACTAGGATGGCTTTATCCTAATCCCATCTATGTGGTTGGTATCTGACCCGTGAGGTATTCGAGGAAAGAACGCGCGGAGGTGGCAAAGATTCGCCACCTCCTGACGGCCTAGTGCTGGTTGTCGGCAAGCAATCGGTGCATGAGTTCATTGAGTAAGTCGTCGGTGTCTTGAAGCGTTGTAGAACCGGTTTTGGCAATAGGGTGCTCCGGGGCCTTGGCAGCACGAAGAGAGTCGTTTTTCTGTGCAGTTGGCCGGACGCCGGGTCGTTGCACACCAGCTGTGGGCATTTTGGCAAAACCTGCTGCATAAAACCCTATCAATCCGGCGATTCCAAGGAGTACCAAGAGCCCGCCAAATATCATGGCGATTTTTACAGGAATAGTCCAAGGATGGGTCGGAACCGTGGAGGAAAAGCCCACGATGGCGGGAGATAACATAACCCATAATCCTCCCAACACGCTAAGACTACTTAACCATACGGCAGTTTTCACAAAGAATCCCTCCTGTTGTATGGAGCTACCCCGGATTGGACAGGGTCAATGTCTCGTAGGACTTCTTGCGCTAATTGTCGCAACTGCTGGTCCCATAGATCGTCTTGAGACGCAACGGGTTCTGGTGTTCTGGGTGATGGCTGGTCAGGCCCTTTGGTTTCGTCGACGGGGGCGGGCTGCCAATTCTGAGCTAGGCCTCTCTTCAGCCCTATTAGCCAAAACATTGTGCTCATCAGCGACATCATCAAAAGAGCAATGCCCGACCAAAAAAAGGTTTCCGTGGCTGGTCCCCAAGAGTGCCCTGATAGATTAAGGGCAAAGGTCCAGGGACTCATCATCAACAATGCCGAAATGACCAGACTCAACACGGATGTGGTTATCGGCCAAAAGTATCGTGTCATCGAGCAGTACTGCCTCCCTTTAAAATCGATGGTGCTGAACCTTTGCCAAACCGACGTGGGTCGGAAGACATGAGGAGCAACCTCATCGACTTTTCTAATATATCGCGTGCTTCCGAGCCTGAGCTATTTTGCAATAGGTTATGGCGACTGGCATAAATCCCCATTAGGGCAATGGCGATATAACGACGTTGAGCTTTTTCTGCTGACGTCGACGTCGTGTCCTCGTCTTGATGTACATATTGCGGTCCCCGCAGTAACGAAGCTATGGCCGCAATTAAAGAGATGATCAGGGAAAAGATGAACACTGTCCGCAAGGCGCCCATGAAAGGCTTTGCTATCAAGTGAGGAAAATATGCGCGACCCACCAAGGCTGCCCGGCTGGCAACTGGCAATGAATGTAGAACAGCGGCCGGTAAAAATGTCTTCAGTGGGTTATAACCCAGGAGTGCAGCAAACAAGGCGGCAATGGGGGGGAGATGGGCGATGCCTACGACCAACGGTGTTGGCAGATGGTATGCGAGCAGGCCCTTGGACAGAGCATGGGGCAATTTGGTGTTGAGGCCGGTAATGACCATCGTGAAGAAAATGCCCATGCTAAGCATCATGCCAGCGTTCATAAAGGTCGACCGCATGCCGGAAGCGGCTCCGCGATAACGGGCAGGCACGCTGTTCATGATGGCTGCCGAGTTGGGCGATGCAAATAGACCCATTCCGCATCCCAGCAAGAAAATGGCGCCAGCAAACACCCAATAATGGAAGTCAGCGGGCAAGGTTGTCAGCCAAAGGAATCCGGCACCAGCCACGAGCATTCCAGCAAAGCCAAACCAACGAGCGCCGAAACGGTCTGACAGCCGTCCACTAATCGGGCCAGCCAACAAAAATCCAACCATTTGCGGCAGAGTGTCTATTCCGGCCTGCAACGGCGTATTGACAAAGGAAACCCCGTGTAGGGGCAGCCAAATGCCCTGCAACCAAATAATCAACATAAACTGTAGACCTCCACGTGCAATAGCGGCCAACAATCCGGCTACATTGCCGGCGCTAAATGCCTGGTTTTTGAAAAGCCGCATGTTGAACATGGGGTCCTTGATGTAGAGTTCGCCAATGACAAACACGATCAGCAGTATGATGCCCACAATAAGGCTGGTGAGAACAAACGGACTGTGCCATCCTGTGGCATGCGTGCCATAGGGCTGAATACTGTAGGTAAGACCTAGCAGCACTCCCAATAGTCCCACCGCAAATGTGATGTTGCCAACCCAATCCAGCCGCAGGGAAGGCCGATTGCGGTCGAGTTCTTTCAGCGCCACATATGCCCACACCGTACCAATGAGTCCAAATGGTACGTTAATGAGAAACACCCATCGCCAGTCAATGGCGGCCATTACACCGCCTAAAACGATGCCGATAACGGCTCCGCCGATACCGGCAACCTGATTGAGGCCTAGGGCAAATCCGCGTTCATTGGAGGGAAAGGCATCTGTTAAGATGGCGGCGCTGTTTGCGAACAGAAATGCGCCTCCAATACCTTGAACGAACCGGAAGATGATCAGCTGCCACTCGCCATCCACGCCATGGCCCCAAGTGATTGAAAGCAACAGTGATCCGAGAGTGAAGACCGCAAACCCGGCGTTATAGAGTCGGACCCGGCCATAGCTATCCGAAAGCCGCCCAAACGAGACTAAGAGAATTGTGGTTGCCACGTTGAATCCCATCAAAACCCACAATAGTAGTCCAGTTTGTCCTGAAGCTAAAGGGTTGACGTGAATTCCGCGAAAAATTGCGGGTAGGGCAATAATTACGCTGGTGCCATTAATGGCCGCCATCAGAATTCCTAATGTAGTGTTGGACAAGGCAATCCATTTGTAAGCCACGTGACCCCGATTCGGCATAATGCCACCTCCATTCTAACGTTAACGTGAGCGTTAAGACACGGGATTATTATAGATCAACAAATTCATATTAAATACTAACAACTCTAAAAGCCGCGAGCTGAAGTGCCCCGCGGCAACACCATCATGAAACCCTTGGGTTTTACTGGATTCAGAGGATTATAACTTTCCCCCGAAATCTGTGATGATGGCGGAGGCTTTGTCTACCTCATCATGTGGCACTACTGCCGTAAGCAACCAATCCTCGCTGTAACCTAATCCGTGATGGTCCCATGGAGCGGGCACGGTCCATTTGTCATCTAACCGGTCAAATTCATACCCGTAGCGTCCCCATTCCACCATGGGAGCGTGGTTTAGCAATTGCGAGCTTTCCATAGATGGAATATTATCTATTTGCACGACATCAAACCCCTGGTGGCGCAGTGCGTCCCGGCAGGCTTGCGCACGTTCCAGCATTGTAAACCGCGCAAGCAAGTTGATTTCTTTTGGCACTCGAAGCCCCCCTTTTTTACGATTCCTTGGTGGTAGCGTTTGCCGATTAGGGGGCGTTGATTCATAAAAATTCTGCACGGCGGAAACCTTGGCCTTCAGGCCGGGATCGTTGATACGAAAATGTGGGGTCAGGAAGGTATGCCAATGCATTTGATAATGATTCGACATGGGGAAACAGAATGGAACCAAATTGGTCGTTGGCAAGGGCATCAAGACGTGGGGTTAAGTGATGAGGGTCAACGGCGGATCGAGCAAGTTGCGTCTTTGACAGCTCACTGGGGCTCACAAGTCGCGCAAATCTATTCATCGGACCTCTCGCGTGCCTATCGCACCGCGCGGGGCTTGTTTCCCTTCGAGGAGTCCCGAATCATCAGGGATGCCCGATTACGGGAAATTCATCTCGGACACTGGGAAGGGTTGACTCGGGCAGAGATTGTGGAACGGGATGAGGCAGAGTTTTTATCGTTTGACGGCAATCCAGAAGGATCTGCCCCGGGTGGTGAAACATTTAGCCAGTGCAAAAACCGGGTCAGGGAATGGTGGGATGAATTCTGGCCGACCTGGCGATCCGATGATCGTATCATCGTGGTAGGTCATGGCGGATCATTGCGGGCATTGTTATTTGCGCTGATTCCAGAGTTGCCGAATCCGTTGCGCAAGCATTTTACGTTGGAAAATTTGGGAGTGTCCTTGATCGAAGTCAATGTGTCCCAGCATGCCAGCGTCCGCCGCTGGAATGTGAGGCCGGAGTGGATTGGACGGGAACTGGTCCTGTGTTAGAAGATGGATTTGTTATCGTAGACTGTGAAACCACGGGATTGGATCCTTCTCGGGACGCCATTATACAGGTGGCGCTGCTCCGGTGGTCTCCCACCCGAGTCTCCCGCCTAGATTACTTTGTCAATCCTGGCCGTTCAGTTCCCGAAACGGTGCAAAATCTGACAGGGTTCCGCCATTTTGATTTTTCCCAGCATCCTCGTATTGGTTTGGTGCGGGAGCCAATTCAAGACTTCATTGGAGATTCTTCTTTGGTAGGGCACAACTTGGCTTTTGATCTGCAGTTTTTGCAGCGTGCCGGTATCCATTTGACGGCCGACACTATCGATACCTTGCAGTGGGCACCGATTGCTCTGCCTTTAGCTACCAGCTACCGTCTCAGCGATTTAGTCGGCACCGTTGAGTTAGGGCAATTCCACGACGCCCGGGTGGATGTCGAGGCAACGTTGGCACTGGTGATGAAAATTCGACAGCGTTTGGGACAATTGCCATCGTCTCTGCAAAAAGATTTGGCGTTCCTCCTAGGAACCGAATGGAATTGGTGGCAAGTGCCGTCGGCGCAATCTCTGGGCAAGGAACCAGAGCCTAGAGAGTATGGTTCGTCAGATAGTTTGCCGCGATGGCCTCATCAATTTACATCCATCTCCTGGCTTGGGCCACAGGGTCCAGTTGCCATGCGGTTGCCTGGTTTTGAACCACGGCCAAGCCAAAATGCGATGGTCGCAGCCATAGAAGCCGCCATGAAAGACGACCGGATTCTTATGGTGGAAGCGGGAACCGGTACCGGTAAGAGTCTAGCTTACTTGACTCCTGCCATCCTCCATGTGGCCGCGGAAGGTCAGCGGACCGTGGTGGCGACTCACACCCTCGCGTTGCAAGAACAGTTGTGGGTGAAAGATTTGCCGTTGGCCATGGGGGATAGCCCGGTGTTATCGGCGGTGCTGAAAGGCCGCGGACGATATCTGTGCCTGCTGAAATTGGATGAACAAAAACAGGATGTGACCGTATTAAATAGCCCGCGTCTCGAGCGGTATGGATTGGCCCAAATCATCACCTTTGCTTTTTGGTCAGTGAGTGGAGATATCGATGAGTTCAATCCGCGAACGGATGTGGTTCGCAGGCTGTGGAATAATGTGGTTGCTGAGCGGCATGCGTGCGCTGGTTCCCGGTGCGTTTTTGCCGGACCGTGCTTCCTCCGTCAAAGTAAACGATTGGCCGAGGCATCGCATGTGGTTGTGGTCAATCATGCGCTGTTGGCTACCCATTTGAAACAAGGCGGGGTACTCCCGGCATTTACCCATCTCATCATTGATGAGGCCCATCACTTCGCCGAAGTGATGGAACGCACTTTAGGAATGGAATTAGATATTTTTAATTTTACCCGGGAGTTTGAGGAGATGGACCAAGGTCGGCAAGGTCTGTTGCAACGGCTACCGCAGCACGCCGATATCGGCCCGGGAATCGATGCGGTAAGGCGCAACATGAGAATTGCCACCGAACTCCTTTGGCAGTTGAACCATGAACTGGTTCTCCAATTTCCGAACCAGGCGGAAACTCGATCCTCAATGCGCGTAACGCCGGAGTTATGGGATCGGTGGCAAGGGGAAACGTTGGCCCAAACTCTGCTTAAAGTTTGCCAGACACTTGATGAGGCAGTGCATCAGGCGCACGACGTGTTGGCTCAAGCTGAGGCTATTTGGGGAGATGCGGTGCATGAAGAGGTTTTGTGGCTGCGTTACGGGAAATGGCTGTCAGACATCTTCGAACTGGCGCAACAATTGGAAGAGTGGGGGCGCCCCAATCAAGATTGGGTTTCATGGTGGGAAGTGAGTCGCCAGACGCCGCAATTGACCATAAGGCTCAAACGTGCTCCTTTGGATGTAGGAAATTTTTTAAATTCCCATTTATGGGACGGATTGCCATCAGGAGTTGTAACTTCTGCGACGTTAGGTATACGAGGGAACTTCGAGTATTATCAAAGCCGATTGGGGATTCCCAAGACGAGATTGGTGACCTTGTCCCTCCCCACTCCTTTTGATGTACCAAACATGGCTCAGCTACTAGTGCCAAATGATATACCGGAAGTGAGTCATCCCGATTATGTAGTGGCCGTCAGCGACTTCAGCTTGGAAGCGGCGAGTGCCCTAGGTGGGCGGACATTGGTGCTCTTTACCTCGCACCGCATGATGTATGAGGTTAATCGGGCCATCCGAGGGCCTTTACTTGATCGAGATATTCAACTCTTGGTGCAGGGAATTGATGGTACCGGTCCTCGTTTGGTAGAACAATTTCGCGGGCATCCGTCGGCCGTGTTGATGGGCACTGCGAGTCTTTGGGAGGGCGTGGACATTCCTGGCCCGCAACTTTCTTTGGTTATCATCGTTAGGCTGCCGTTTGCCAATCCCATGGATCCGATGGAAGAAGCCATTCGCGAGCGATTGGGGAGATTTGCTTTTAACCAGCATACATTGCCCCAAGCCTTACTGCGATTTAAACAAGGTTTCGGAAGGCTCTTACGTACTACGACTGACAAAGGCGCGGTAGTAGTGTTGGATTCGAGAATTTTGCCAAACCGTACTCAATACGGGAAAAGATTTGTCGCTATCTTGCCGGATCCACCGATGGTCAGCGCATCATGGACCACTATAATTCAGATGATACGAAAAATGAGTGAGCCGAAATAGGAGGGGTGCCATGCGTATTTTGCTGACAAATGATGATGGTATTGAAGCTTTTGGTCTACAATGCTTGCGGCAAACTTTAGGAGTCGATCATGATCTGTACATTGTGGCTCCGGAAAAAGAACAAAGCGCTATGAGCCATGCAATTACCATGCATAAGCCGCTTCATGCTCATGATGTTCCATATCCTGATGCCAAGGGCTGGTCGGTAAATGGAACACCTTCCGATTGCGCTAAATTGGGTATAGAAGCGCTGTTGCCGGAACGTCCCCAACTGCTGCTTTCAGGCATTAATCAGGGTTCCAATCTGGGACGAGACGTGTTCTATTCCGGTACGGTGTCAGCCGCTGTGGAGGGCATGTTTCTAGGAGTGCCATCGGTTGCAATATCTTATGCTGGACGTGACGAAACGGGGCTTTCCTGGACCGCCGAATTTGTCGCATGGTGGCTTACTGACAAAAGTTTCGTACTGCCACTGGCCGGGACTTTTTACAATGTCAATATTCCCAACATTAAAGAGGGGCTGCCTACAACGTTGGTACGCGTGCCGTTGGGGCGCAGGGAGTACAACAATGATTTTCATCGGCGCGTGGATCCCCGCGGTAATGAATATTACTGGTTGGCCGGCAACCCTTGGGATGACACGGCAGATCCCAATACGGATGTAGGTGCCTTGGCGGGGGGGTTAATTACGTTGACCGTTCTTGACATGGACGTTACATCGAACCATTTTCGGGTCGACAACCGTATCGAGTTGCCACCGCGTTTTTCCTAAGAACCTGGAGATGCTAGAAACGGGAGGTGGCTAAAATGGCATCTGACCGTCGTCCGCTTCTTCCCAAAGCCGAGAGGGCTTTGGATCGGCTCAAATATGAGGTGGCCGCCGATTTGGGACTTGACGATGACATTGAGCAAAAGGGCTGGGGCAACATGACGACCCGACAAGTTGGCAAGATCGGGGGCACCATGGTAAAGCGCCTGATTCAAAAAGCGGAACAAGACCTCTCGGAAGAATGAGAGGAACCCCCAGGGATTATACCTGGGGGTTCTTTTTTGGCCAGACTTGGTCATATTTTATGAAAACCCCCGATATATCTCTAGAAGGACGAGAAGACCTTAGGCGATCTAGGGGGTCAGGCGATGAATGTTTCAGCAATTATACGGGGTGCGGTGGCCGGACTGCTGGCGGCGGCTCTATTGGCTCTGGGAATAGCTTTATTATCCACCAATGTCATGTTAGCTCCCCGATTGGTGCAGGGGTTGATGTGGTTTGGCTCGGCACTCACGGCCATTTTGGCTGGAGCCGTAGCTGGGCATCGATCAGACCATGCGGCCTGGTTTAACGGACTTATGGCGGCAGTAACTTTGACTCTAGTGGGGACTGCTGTGGCCCAAACGGTGCATGCCGCCAGCACGGCTCACGACTTGTGGCTGTCACTGGGGGTTGCCGCAGTGGCGGGATTGTTAGGCGGAATGATCGGTATGGTGGTAGGGTATTGACGGAATAAAAATCCATTATTTGGTGCATCCTTCCTATTAGGAGGATCGCACAAATGAGTACCGGAAACCTAGTCGCCACGATATTATCTTTAGCGCTGCTGACCCCAGCCGGATCAAACCATCCAGCATTGAACACGGGAGCCAAAGGGGTCTCCGTTGCCCAATTGCAGGCGAACCTGGATCTTTTGGGGTATGATGCTGGCTCGGTGACGGGAAGCGTAAATGGCCAAACCCTTAATGCCATCGACCACTTTATTACCCAGTGGGGATTGGGCGCCCATACGAATCTGTCGCAACAAGTCACAAGGGCGCTCAACTCCATTCAGCCATGGCCCACACCTTGGCATGGCACCGCGTTGTTAGCAGCTCAGGATTGGCTTGCTGGATGGCATCTCTACAAGGGACCTTTAAACGGACAGTGGAACACGGAAACCAAGAACGCATTAGAAAAGTTTTTGAGTGATGTAGGCATTCAAAATTCCGGGATCACCACCGCCGACCTATCGCTGATGGCCCATTTAGAGGCCATTCGGGTGGCATATCTTCATCATTGGACCTATTATGCTCAACCCGGAGATCAGTTATCCCAAATTGCCTGGACCATTAATATGCCGGTACCCACGTTGCAGGCACTCAATCCAGCCCACGGTTTCATACTATGGGTTAACCAGGCGGTTCATTGGGCAAAGTCGGTTTCTACTCCAGTTTCATCGAAGGAGCCTCGGCCCGCAACCCAAGCATCCGGTGGTTTAAAAAACCAAAAAGGTAAAGCGAAATCTCAGCCGACAAAAACTCCACAGGCCGTTAGCTCGCCTACACCCGTGAGTACCGGCGTTTTTAGCAATATTCGTCCCGTCGCTGCGCTAGTGTTGGCCAATCCCTCCCTGGCGCAGGTCCAAGCGCTGGTTGGAGTTCAGTCGTCATGGAAGGGACCGGTTCCTTTATTGGATGTGGCAGTATCAGGCCAATGGGCATTGCTGCATCCAGAGTGGATAAAAAAATTGGAACAAGTTGGTGATGAAATAGATCTTACTGGCTATTCGGGTATTGCATTGAATCAATTGCCTCAGTCGGCAACAGCTGAAGAACTGAACTGGTCTGCCCAGGCATTTCATATCATTGGGGTTTCCGTTCCCACATTTGTTGTGGGGCCATGGGTCCCCTCGGCAGCCAATAAGCAGGCTGCCGTGGCTTTAAATTTTTCACTGATGACGCCGACAACTGTGGTCAGCGCTTCTTCAGCCGCCAGTCTAAACGCATTGCTGCATGATCCTCAGGGTATTGTGGTGGCGGCCTCCAGTGCTATTCCGCAGAATTTTCACAAATTTTTTGAGACACTGAAAGATGATCATTTTTCATTTCTCACGCTGGGCCAAATTTGGGCACAGCAGTAACGGGGTATTAATGGTACTACCTGAATCCGTGGCTCAGTGGTATGGACCAGTCCCGAGAAACTGGGTAGCGGGTGTGCTTATGGTTCGCATAGTGAGGGGTTATAAGGTCCCAAATCGCTGATACTGCCACCCACCCGGAGAGGAAGGCCTGCAGTGCTAGGGTTCCGCGGGTCCGCTGGCTTGGTACACTTTGAAGGAGGCTCTCCCCGTTTTTTCGGTGCATCTCGACGCCTTGGTCGCCCACTAGGCCATCTGAGCTTGTAGGCCTTGCCCCTTCCCGTTCCGTCATCGCAGTCACCGCAGTCAGGGAGGGCGGGACCACCTTTTCTCGCGCAAGGATGCCGGGAAGGGATTGAATTGACGGACAAGCATGGCGCCGAATCCTTGACCCTTGATGCGGTTGCACAAGAGACGGAATGATGTCGTCTTAGGGGGGGCAATGGGTCTCCAGAATTTCGATAGACTACCGTTGAACCGCCCATATGACTGCGCACGTGGCGCTGCTGAAATCTCCCGCCGCCAAGACGCGTGACCAAGGATTCTTCGATCTGCGGGACTGGAGTAGGTCAGCACAGCACTGGAAACGCCATCTGCATGAACGAATCGCGAAAACGGCGCCTTCAGTGCGTCGCGCAGCCCCCTCCGTGATTCACGACGCGGAGATGCGATGGTGCACCTTCCAATTCCAAGTATCGAATCGTAAAATAACCAATGGTATGATTTTGGGGCAGTTCCCATCTCAGGGAGGAAGAGTTTGTGGTAATTTTTTTAACGTCATGGGGCCTGATGGCGGTGGGATTGCTCATGGCGATAACTAAGCCGATACAACGACGGTTGCGTGGCATTATGACCATGGGGATCGGCCTCGTCATGATCGGCGGGTGGAACCTCATCGTTAGGCTTATCCTCTCGAGTCTGCGGAGAGCGGGAGCCCCCCTCCCATCCCATCTTCCCATTACCGCTGTTCTGGTTCGGGTAGTCGGTGATGCGCTTGTAGTGATTGGCGCCGTCCAGGTTGTTTTTTATGCCGTTCGCCGTTGGCGCAGTCCGCCCAGTGTCCACAAGCAGTGACCCTTCGCAACGTGCTAATCTTAACCCATAAGGTTTGTCACCTGCGGCTACAATTTTTGTCAGTGTTATCATTCGAGGGCTGGGGTTCTCATCGGAAAATTTTGATCGCAGTGTCCCCGATTAAAGGCGCTAAGTGCACACGGTACCCAACACAAGCCCAATAATTTGTTCTGCAAGAGATCAAATTATTGGGCTATAATATGAATGCTATCGTTTGGGTGATTGCGCCGCCATTGATTCTTCAGCCATGCGGATCATCACCTTGACCATGTTTCCTCCGATTTTTCCCCCAATGCGGCCCAATTGGCGTGTGGGCATATCTGCCCATCCTTTTTGTTCGATTTCATCAAGTAACCCTAACTCTGACGCCACCTCGTATTTGAAGCGGTCACGAACCGTATTCGGTAATACGGATGGACCGTTTGTCCACTTGGCCATTTGGATTCGCCCCCCTTATCTTGGTTCGCATATAGTATGGCGATCAAGGCCTGCGGGAATGTTAGGAGGATAGTGTCATCATTGTGAAGTTTGACCGAAAACACCGCTTTAAACCCAGCCGCCGGAAATTGCTGGGAACTTGAGACCTGTGGTAAAACCACCCGAATTGATATAATGGGATGACAGATAAGAACAGGAGGGACACAATGAATGTCTCGGCCGATCATGAAAAATTAATCACCTTGGCCCAAAGGCGATTTGACGGCTTTACCCCGTATCAAGTAGTGACATTCTTAAATCAGGTCTTGAAAGAGCGCGGTTTTATCTTTGGATTGCGGCAAATGGCATCGGACTACGAATTAACCATTTATGACATGAATTTCCATGATGAATCCTGAGATCGGGGTGGCTGCGGTATTGACGCGGACAGCTCCATCCGGCAAGGAGGTTTTGCTGGTGCAACGGCAGCACCAGCCCCAAGCAGGTTGTTGGGCTTTGGCCGGAGGGCACGTTGAATTTGGAGAGCCCGTAAAGGACGCTCTGAAGCGGGAGATACAAGAAGAGTTGATGGTAACGGTTTCCGTCGGGGTTTTGTTGTACGTTGCCGAATTGATTGGCCAAGACTATCACTTCGTAGTGCTGGATTATGCAGCAGAGGTGCAATCAGGAGAGTTGCGGGCAGGGTCCGATGCGGCAGCGATGCGCTGGTATGGTAAAGGGGATCTGGAGGGTTTGCCGCTGGCAGAGGGAATGGTCCAGTTTTTCCAGCATCCGGATGTAGTGCGGTTTTTGGAGTGGGGATGAAAATTCGTGTTTTAATGACGACCATTTCAGGTCTACTAGTGCTAGTGCTTTCCTTGGCAGGATGTGGCTCACCGCCTACGCCGTCCGCCTTGGGCGAGGGGTATTTGCAAGGAGCTGTGGAGCACTATCAGCAGGTTCCGGACAACTTGGAACAGGCGGCTAGTGATGGAGAAACTGCCATTTTGAACGATCCGACAAACGCCAACGGATATGTTGCTTTGGCCAATACGTTTTTGCATCTGCGACAGCCTATGGTGGCAGCTTCGGAACTGAAAACCGCGATCGGTTTAAAACCGCATGACTCCTTGTTGTGGAGCGACTTGGGCATGCTGTATTGGAGCATAGCACGGTCGGAACTGGCGAATGCAGCATGGAGTCAAGCAGTTAGGCAAAATGGCGGTAATTGGATGGCATGGGATGGCTTAGCCGAGGTGGCTATGTCACGAGCCCACTGGGCAGAAGCTACTGCTGACTTGCGGCAGAGTCTTGTGGTGGGGGGCAGCCAAGGCCCGACGCTAGATTTCTTAGGACAAGAGGCCATGTCTTTGGGAAATTGGCAGAGCGCCGCCACCTATTTTCAGGACACTATCCAAACGAATCCCCAGTGGTGGCAAGGCTATTATGACTTGGCTCGGGTGGACTTGCACTGGGGAGAGGTCAATCTTGCTGAGAGTAATCTGCATGCGGCGCTTAATGTGTACCCCGGTAGCGGCAAATCTTGGCTTTTGTTGCAGAGCCTGCCCCAACCGGTTGCGGCCCATGGTGGTTAAGGGAGGATTTATGCCAGATCGGGCAATTTTGGTGTCGGTAGTGGACAGGCAACATCCTATCGACCGTAATCAGGTTCAGGAAACCGCTGGATTGGTGGCGGCTGCAGGTGGCCTGGTGGTGGATTACGAATCTCAGCAACGATCGGATCTGCGTCAAGGACTAGGCAAAGGGGCATTGGAGCGATTAAACCAAAAAGTTCGCGACCAATCCGCTAACTTGGTAGTTTCAGATGTCGATTTGTCACCGGCTATGGCTGCCCATTGGGCAGCGGCCTTGCCATATGAGACTCGAGTAGTGGATCGGACCCAAGTCATATTGGACATTTTTGCACGGCGGGCAAAATCCCGCGAGGGTAAATTGCAAGTCGAATTGGCACAGCTTCGGTATTTATTGCCCCGCCTGTCTGCCCTAGGCACCAATCCCGACCGGGCTGGCGGGGGAATTGGAACCCGAGGGCCAGGGGAAACGGCGTTGGAATTGGATCGACGACGGATCAGAACCCGGATTCAGGTTCTTCAGGACGCGCTCAACCGGGTTAGTGCGGCGCGTCAAACACGGCGCCAAAAGCGCCACGACATGGAAATACCGGTGGTGGCTTTGGTCGGATACACCAATGTTGGCAAATCAACCCTGTTTAGCCGATTGACCGGTGATGTGGCTGTAGCAGCGGATGCCTTGTTTGTGACCTTGGACCCTACAGTTCGAAAAGTACTAGTGCCGAATTTCGGTCCCGCCATGATATTTGACACCGTGGGATTTGTCGACCGTTTGCCGCACACTTTGGTGACCGCTTTTCATGCGACATTGGATGAAGTGCGAGAGGCTGATTTGCTTCTGGAGGTGGTGGACGGGAGCGATCCCAATTTAGAGCAACATCGCCAGGCCACCGAACGCGTGCTTCGTGAGGTAAGAGCATCACAGTTGCCCAGGATGGTGGTCTATGGGCAATCTGATAAGGTGCCAGTGTCACAAAGAGGGTCGGATCGACTTTGGGTATCAGCAGTTACGGGCGAGGGGGTCGATGAACTGCGACAGGCATTAGCGCAGCATTTGAGCGCATGGCGGAAAAAACTCACGGTGTTTGCCGCATGGAACGATTCGGAGCTTTGGGCGGCTATATCCCGGGACGCTACCATATTGCAGCGCCAGGATGGGGAAAACGGCGCCATCTTGACAATTTTGGTTTCCCCAGCACGTGTCCCGTATTTCAATGGGTATTATGCCGTGGACATTAACGCTGGCAGTGAATGTTAAGTCCACTATAAGTGCCGTAGGAACGGACGCTGTCGTCATGGTAAGATAGAGCGGCTAGGTAGCGACCAGGGAACGCGTGAGGGGGGATTGAGATGCCAGAAAAATATTTTATTAAAACTTATGGTTGTCAAATGAATGAGCGGGATACGGAGATTATGGCCGGCCAACTAGACGAACTGGGATATTCTCCGACGCCCCACGACTATGATGCAGATCTGATTATCATTAACACCTGTGCAGTCCGGGGTAGTGCCGAGCAGCATGCTTTTGGCTATATCGGTCAGTTGAAACAACTCAAAGAACAGCATCCCGATCTCAAGTTGGCGGTGGCTGGGTGCATGGCGCAAGAGCCGGGCACTGTGGCCTGGATCAAGCGCTACGCCCCTCATGTGGATCTGGTGTTTGGCACACATAACTTGCACCAACTGCCTAGGCTTTTGGATGAGGCTGAGGAACACCAAGAGACTTTGGTTGACGTGTGGAAAACCGCAGGCGATGTCGTGGAGCATTTGCCTTCTCACCGCAACGATGGAGTACGTGCGTTTGTCAACATTATCTATGGCTGCGACAAGTTCTGCACCTATTGCATTGTGCCCTTTACGAGGGGCAAGGAGCGGTCACGAAACATCACCCCCATCTTTGAGGAAGTCAAGGCATTAGCGCAAGAGGGCTATCAGGACATCACTGTTTTGGGTCAAAATGTGAATTCTTACGGTCATGATCTAGATCCTCAGGTAGATTTAGCCGACTTGTTGCAAACTCTGGAGCGGATTGATGGGGTGCGCTGGCTCCGGTATACCACGTCGCACCCCCGGGATTTTAGCCAACGGTTGATTGACACGATTGCGGAGAGCAAAAAAATTACCCATCATGTCCATTTGCCGGTGCAGTCGGGATCTAGCGGGATATTAAAGCGAATGAACCGTAAATACACCAAAGAGCAATATTTGGACTTGATTGACCGTGTGAAACAAGCGATTGATGACGTGTCTTTGACTACGGATATTATTGTGGGATTTCCTGGAGAAAGTGAAGCGGACTTTGCTGAAACGCTCGATTTGGTGAAAACGGTGCGGTACGACGCCGCCTTTACTTTCATCTATTCGCCGCGCGAAGGGACTCCTGCGGCTCGCTGGGAAGGGCGGGATCCGGTACCCAACCCGGTGAAGAAAGAGCGGTTGAACCGGCTAATGGAATTGCAATATCAAATCAGTTGGGAAGCCAACCAAAAATTGTTGGGACTCACCGAGCCGGTTTTGATAGAAGGGCTAAGTCGAAAGGACCCTAATGTTTGGGCTGGGCGCACCCAATCCAACAAGGTGGTGCTGGTGAATCGGGACGCTCGCGAAGATCTGATTGACCGTTTTGTTGCGGTGCGGATTGAAACCGCTAAAACCTTCTATCTGGGGGGAGTCCAAGTAGGAGCCCCGTTGTCTGGGCCGGCACCTCGGCGTCGGGTGGAATTGCCGTTACTATAGAGGATCTCCAAAAATCTGGCCGCAGCTAATTGAAATTGATTCTTGTCAATAACTCAAGGATACGGTTAGAGTAGTTCTTTTTGTAATGCGGCATTGGCCGTAGCGGATCTAAGGGCTGACCGCTTCCGGTTCACGCTCCCGCCGGGTTCGAAAGATGCTCCACCGGTTAAATGGCCCCCTCGCAACCGTAAACTTCGCGAGGGGGCTCTGGGGTTACTTCGCTCTGCTTTGTGGGCTAGTTTTGTTGCTCGGCGTTTTGAGCGATTTGGCAACAACATTCCACCACTTAGCATCTTCGTAGCCAATCCGCCAAAAGGCGACGCCGGCCAAGTGATACTTTTCCGCCAATTGGATTCGGTCCTTGGCAGCCCGATCATTGACGAACCAGATGATATGCTTTACCCCACCAGATGTGTAGGTATCGTAGGCTTCTTTGTAGGTTGGATTCCACACATAGGCACCATACTTGTGCTGATACATCACTTTTAACGGAATTGTGGTGGCCTTGGTGGAACCCGCCGTCCACAAATATCCGTAGTTAGCGATCCCTAAGTACAATTTGGACGGAGGCACCCCAGCTGAGATAGCCCGAGCAATGCTTTGGGAGACCCAAGAATACGGACTCACCGGTCCCGGGGCGGTGCCATTGCCGTGCAAGTCATAGGCCATAAGCACCATGGAGTTGACGACTTTGTCCAATGCGCTGTAGTTGTAGGCAGAAGCCAGACCATTGGCGTTGCTTAGTGGAACCACAGACATGGAAATTAACTTGCCTTTGGGCATAGCGACTTTTAGGTCATCCATGAACTTCACCAACAACGGAGCGTCGGTGGGTTTTAACATTTGAAAGTCAATGTTAACCCCGGCATAATTATTGGTGGTTACCAAGTGGGCAATATTGGTAACCGCTGTGTGGCGAGTAGCAGAGGTTGCAAGCATGCCATCACTTCCCGCAGCGTTGTTGAACAAAGGTACCAGAGGCAAGTGTTGTTGTGCCGCAAGTTGTGGGGCATTGCCCTCAGGTTTGGAGATGATGGTGCCAGTACCAGATACCTCATACCAAAACGGGGCCAAATAGCTGACTAACCCTGGATGCGCCTTTAACAACTGAAATGGATCCGGAGCCACACTAGACATGGTGGGGTCGTAAAACGCGATGACCTTCAGCGATTTGCCATTTGACTTTGGAGTAGCAGTCTTGGTCTTTTTAAGGTCCTTTGACGCGGTTTTAGCCGTTTTCCTGGTGGCATTGGTTACATGTTTCACCGGAGCCGGACTTTTTGGTGGTGGTGAGCCTGTAAGACCGCAGCCTCCCACGAACATTGTGGTGGCTCCTGCGATGGCCAGCCATTTTGCGTGCTGATTCGATACCATAAATCGGTCCCTCCTTAAAAGCCTGATGGTCGTGCCGACAGATCATGATGACTGTGCCAAGTCATGCATATTATGTCTACGAGACTTGTTGTCCATACTGGAAGAGATCGGTATCGGATGGAGGCTGGATCAATGCGGCGTTATGGGTCATGGCTGGGAGGCTTTACTTTGGGGATGGCGAGCTTTGCATGCGTAGAAGCTCTGTGGTTTGGTTTGCATGGGGTTACCGTCAACGTAACCCGTTATGAATTGCAACACGATGTTGCTCCGGTAGTAAACGCATTGGTCAAACCAGAGTGGCCTTCGTTACGCCGACAATTAGCCTACGATATGAAGCCCCTGATTGACGAACAAATTGATCAACTTATGGCGAAAATTCGAGTTTCAGTTGACGGCGTTAGTTTTAGTATCCCAAAACGCGCCCAGACGAATTTACGGAATCGTCTGGTACCAATGATCAATGGCCAAGTGGATTCTTATCTTGACCAACAATTAACGCCTGAACGTATGGTTTCCCCATTGTTCGATCGTTTAACCGCCTCCCCACCGGTAGCAGTGACCGTTAAAGTGGGTTCTTGGCCCTTTTTAATTCGTTTTGTGCCGAGTAATTCACCGGCACCACACCGGTAAAAGGACTCACTTTATAAAACCTCACAGGGGGACCCGATGTGGCTTTGCCACATTATCCTTTTGCAATATCGCTACCGGCAGCAAATTTTGATGTACTACTTTGCCTCCGCCAATGACTGGCATTCTAATCACAAAATATCTATGGGACTGAAGTGCGACGCTGCAACGGCAAAGGCCATTTTCAAGAAGAGGAGTGCGGATAAGTGGAGAAAGGGGCCAATCGAACTGCCATGGAAGATGACATATTTCATGCATGAAACTGGGCCGAGCGTAAATTACCTAATTCGGGCGTAAAGCCCCCGCCTTCAGGCGTGGGGATATCAGCCCGTTGGCCCGTTAGGGCCAAAATCTTGGGCAACCCGAGAGCCTGGGAGAGCTAACAGGAGATCGGAACCCCCCGGATTTATCCGTGGGGAGACTCAGCACTGCGGCGACAACGTGCAGATAAAGCGCATCAAATAAATGATGAAGTGACGTGGCAACACGCAGAAATAGTAGAAGCTGGTTATGGGCAGCCTAATGATATGGTAATAGTGCAGGACCCTTATGTTTCACGTATTACCGCACAATTGCAGGACGTGGATGGGGACCCCTTCGAGCACGATTTGCGAGTGCATCGTTATCACCGCTCCGAGGTGTTCCTGTTAGCCGAAGGCAAGGAAATGTTGGACATTAGCCCTTTAGCACCATTAGCAGATTTGGTGCGCAATCCTGCGCAACAGCAGTTGACCTTGACGCTGCGCGATCGTGAACTGTACAAATGGCCGCAATTCGGGAGTGCCCCCCATATTCGTGTCGCGCACTGCACTGTGGAAGACATTGAAATTGAAAAAAATTGATACGTCGTACGAGTTGCACCGAGGTACGGCGCTATTTTTGAGGACCGAGTGGGTCGACGGCTTGAGCGGTCAGCTAAGCCGGCACTCGATGTGTTGGCTGATGCGTTGGATAGAGAACAAAACGCCATTATCAACGATCGTAATCCGCAACTGCGGTTGTTGATTCTCGATGGTCCTGCGGGTACCGGGAAAACCGCGGTGGCTGCGCACCGGATCGCTGTAGCAGCTAGCCCGCAGAGCACGGGAATTTACTTGACACCGACAAATATATTGCGAGATTATATTGATCCGGTTTTACCGCAGGTGGGACTCGAACGACAGCGCGCTCGTTCTTGGAGCATAGCCGAGTGGGCTCGAGCAGTATGGCCAGAATTTTCCTGGTGCGATGACTTAAGCGGGATGGTGCCGGATTGTCCTTGGGATCAAAATCCAAAAGGCTCTCACTCTCCTGAGAGATTTGACGTGGGAACTCGCCTCGCACGGGCCGCCATTGACGTGTCATTTAAACGGGTGTCGGATGTGTTAGGGCCCACCCGGGGATTGGTGATCAATGGAGAAAAGTCCGACGGGTAGCCGAAAAATTCGGATCGTTGGCCGAATTCCATGGGTTGGAGGCAAATCCAGGCTGCCCAATGCGGGAATGCGGTGGTGCTGCCGGTACCCGGCACCGGGTCCCAGTACGTCCGTGATTGCGTGGGTGGGGCCATAGTGGATACGAAACGGGTACGTGACGACCATCGGAGATGGCATCAGAAAGAGGTGAGCGTGTACCCGTTTGGAACCAGCACCGTTGCCGTTGTCCGACACCCAGAATGATCCCAAACTCGCGCACGAGCCACCGAACTATTGTATGGGATCTGATCAGAAGACCGACTTTTTATCCCGCCTTTTTGCACATGTGTTAAAAGTCGGCTTGGAAGACTCCTCCTGTCACCAACTCGTCCTCGTCATCAATGGGGCCCACTGGATTTGGGAACAAAGCGCGGGCTCCTTACGCGTCGCCGGGAAGGGGCGGGTGGAAATTCTCGAATTAGGTCATGCCAGTCAACATATTTGGGCCGTGGCGCATGCGGCGTGGAAGGCCTTGCCGGTGTTATCGGTGGCGGGCCAGAAAATCGTGACGACCGAACAGGCTTATCTCGCACTTCGTCGATCGCCTCGACCCCCCGCTATCGGTTAGCCAGGTTTTCCCGATGGGATCGGGGGTCCTCGAGAGTGCACGCACAATCGTACTCAAGCAACGGGAAAGCGGGATAGGGATGCGATCAAGGCCCCGTCAAAGTCCTCCCTAATCAAATAGCGCATAACGTTGAAATTTAGGATGGACTTTTTCTAGAGGATCTGCTATCGTGACCTTATGCATACAGACCCCGCGATGTACC
>JAJZZP010000088.1 GCA_021797515.1 Bacillota bacterium
TGCGACCACATGACCCTTGTCTACGACAAGGGGAACAATTCGCAAACCAATCAAGCGGCTGTGGATGCCAGCCCGTATGGGTTCGTCGGGTCGCTGAAAGCCAACCCAGTACCGGAGCTCCTGGAGATTCCGATGGACCAGTATGTCGTGCTCTCCGAGTTTGGCGATTTCCAGGCGTACCGCACGACGCGCACGGTGTTGGGTGTCGAGCGCACGGTCGTGGTGACGTATAACGAATCCCTGTTTTTGGGCCAATGGCAAGGGGAATTCGCGCGACTCCGGAAGCTCTACGAGCGATTGCGGACGATCCAAAAAGGACTCGACATCCCACACCGTCGGCCACCGGCCGTCGCAAGCCTGCGCAAGCGGGTGGCCGACGCGATGGCTAAGGCTGGCCCCCACCTGCAGGACTGGGTCACCACCTCGGTGGTTGAAACACAATGCGTGTATGGCGTGGGGCAATACCCATTGGGGCAAAACGATTCTCTTCACGGATCACGCGGAGTGGTCGACCGCCCAAATTGTGGCGACCTACCGCGATGGGTGGCATGTGGAAGATACGTTTCGCGATAGGAAACAACCCTCCTGGCTGCACTGGCAACCGCAGTTTCACTGGACGGATGACAAAATCCGGGTACATGCGTTGGTGTGCGTGTTGGCGGTGACGCTCGCCCATCTGCTGCGCCGCGAAGTGGCGCGGGCTGGGATTGACTTCAGCCTGCCCTAACTACTTCAAGAGCTCGCCCAGGTGCAAGAAGTCTTATTGGAATACCCGCCTCCCAGTCCCACAGGCGCGCGGTTAACCCTTACCGATCGGACGCACCTTCAGCAGCAAATCCTTGACCACCTCAAAATTCTTGAACCGATGGCGAAACCCGTTATATAATACGACCCTATCCTCGAAACCCCTTGCGGCGCAAGGGGTTTCGCTATGCGCGATCGGCTAACTAGGAAAGTCCCGCTAGAGGATCTGGTCGTCTAGGCAGACGTTACTGACATAAAATACCACACCGTGCGGCGTTTGCGTCGGGCTTGGATAGGTTTACCCAGGCCGCAATTTAGGGAAGTTTCAGGGTAGGAAGGCTGCAGGAACAAAAAAATATTTTCAATGAGAGTGCTTAGGTTCGTATGAGAACCAACGGATTACAGGGCGCTCCATTTCGCTCAAAGATATAGGTAATGAATAGCTTTCACGCCCCTCATCGACTAACCCAGATTTTACCACGAGGAACATTTGGTTAGGGTGCGAAATACGGGAACGATGCAAATTCAGGGAACGGACTTGCGGAATTGAGTACTAGTCATTTATCTTCCCCTGTCATGGCCAAAATTGGCGTATGTCACATTAACATAGGGGGTATTTGTAGGGACTCACGGTAGGGGCAAAGGACTCGAATTTGACCATTGGGTTGTTGAGCGGGGTATGATAAAGGAGGTTGCGAATCAGATCTGGAAATGACCAGAAATTATGGATAATATGATCTGGGACCAATTGAGACGGGGAGATGGGGTCGTAGCGATCTTCTGCGGTTTGTTCAGACTGGCAGAGCACGGCGATGGTTCGGGCGCGTTTGGCCGCCAGCACATCGTGAAACATGCGGTCTCCCACATGACATAAGACAGAGCCAGGAAAGGATAAAAATACCGACGGATCTGGTTTGCACACCGATTTGTCATCCGTTGTGACAATGGTCTCAAATATGGTGTCCCAGTGCAGGCTTTTTAGGTAAGGCACCTGATTGGCCCATAGCCCATTGGTAACAATGCCCAGCCGTACCGGGAGGGTTGTCAATGCACTCAGCATCCATAAGACTCCAGGCAGAGTTAGTGACGCGATGGAGTCCCATGGTACGGTGTGAGGGTCCGGTAGGCTTAGGCCGTAGACGGTTGCTACGATGTCGGCCCAGTTATAGGCGCCTGCCCAATCTCCCCTTTGCCAGCGGCGATTGCCTTCTGCGGCCAGTGGCTGCCAAACTCGAAGCCAGTCTACACCGCGACGTCTAGCTTGGGCACGGATCCATGGCCTCAAATGCAAACGCCAATAAGGGTTGTGCAGTAAGGTACCGTCAACGTCAAATGTGATCCAAGGTTTGCTCATCGAAAACCACCTCCCCTGGGTAAAAATTTGCTGTAACTCAGTGTAACATGTTCCGAATTTCACATGACTTCTGATATGATAAAGCGATAAACAAGTGACCCGTGGGAAAGGAGCTTTTGCCGTTGTTGCTGGTTCAAAAATTTGGCGGTAGTTCGGTCGCTACTGCTCATCATATTGCCGAAGTAGCACGTAAAATTCAACAGGTTGTCGAAGAAGGGCACCAAGTTGTGGTGGTCGCCTCGGCCATGGGAGACAGCACAGACCACTTGGTGGACTTGGCGGCCCAGTTGTCAACGATGCCATCGGGACGTGAGATGGATGCGCTTCTATCCACGGGCGAATTGGTCACCGTGGCGCTGTTGGCCATGACTTTGGAACAAAATGGCGTGCCTGCACGTTCTTTTTCAGGGGGACAAGCAGGCATCAAGACATCATACGATTTTGGCCGTGCCCGTATTGAGGCGATTGACCCGGGTCCATTGCGGCGAGCCCTCGCCGCTGGCATTACCCCCGTCGTGGCAGGATTTCAAGGAGTAACCGCCAGCGGCGATGTCGCGACTTTAGGACGCGGCGGTTCTGATTTGACGGCCATCGCCTTGGCGGGTGCCTTAAAGGCGGACCGATGCGAGATTTATTCCGATGTAGCGGGAGTATATACGGCGGATCCGCGCATTGTTCCCAACGCTACTCCACTCAGTTCACTGAGTTACGACGAAATGTTGGAGTTGGCCAGCCAGGGGGCCCAGGTTTTGCAAACGCAAGCAGTGGAGTATGCCAAAGGACACCAGGTGGTGATTCACGCGCGCTCCACGTTCCGGGATGAACCCGGAACCCAAATTGAAGCCGAACCTGTCATTCCGGTAAAACCTGCGGTGACCGCCGTGGCCTTAAATCGTCATGTGGCCAAAATCGGCTTACTGGGAGTGCCTGACTATCCCGGTGTTGCGGCTTATCTATTTTCGTCACTAGCCAACCATGGCATAAACATCGAACTGGTAATCCAATCTCTGTCTCACGACAAACTCAATGACATTGCCTTTACGATTAGCGAACACGACGTGCCCAAAGCCAAGCCCGTTGTCCAAGAGTGCTTGACTCATTTGAAGGGACAGTCAGTGATCATTGATGATAAGGTGGCCAAAGTTTCGGCTGTAGGGTCGGGAATGCTGGGGCGCCCGGGTGTGGCCGCAACCTTGTTTCAAGCATTGGCGGATGCAGGAATTAACATTCAAATGATCGGTACCTCAGAAATTAAGATATCGTGCATTGTGGACAGAAATGATGCCGACCGGGCTCTAGCGCATATTCATCATGCGTTTGGACTAGATGGGACCGAAGACGTTATCGAGGACGCCTAAAGAAACCGAGGGCGGAAAATGGTTTTTGCCCTCGGTTACGGTTTTAGGATTGGGTGCTGGGCCATTCCGCTAAAATGTTTACCGAACGTGACAATCCTAACCGAGTTGCTCCGGCGGCTACCATTGCCATGGCATCGGCTAAGGTTCGGATGCCTCCCGACGCTTTTACCCCTATTGCCTCTGGTGCGGATTCACGCATGATTCGCACGGCATCGACATCGGCTCCAGGAGCGCCAAAGCCGGTAGAGGTTTTCACCATATCGGCCCCTGCATCGACCACGAGCAGAGTACCTCGATGAATTTGTTCCGGGGTTAGCCATCCGGTCTCCAAAATCACCTTGAGAAAAATTTGCGAGCCTAAGGTCCGCTTTAACAGACGGATTTCCTCGTGCACTTCCTCGTACCGTTTGCCTAAAAACAATCCTAAATTCCAGACCACATCAATTTCGGTGGCGCCATCACGGCACGCTTGTTCGGCTTCGGCAACTTTTCCCGCCATATTGGCTTGCCCTAACGGGAATCCCACCGTGGCTGCAATGCGCGGCGCCTCTGACGAAGGCAAACAACTTTTGGCGTATTGTACATATCCGCTATTCACGCAAATCGCACCGAACTGGTGTTCTACGGCCTCGTTGGCGAGACGAGCGATATCGGCGGGTGTAACCTTGGGGTCGAGAAGGGTATGGTCAATGATGTGGGCTAGCTCAATTTTTGTCATGAAAGTCCTCCGTGTCCAGAGAAAATGGCGGCGAAGATGTCTATAACTGTCATTTTCCCATATTTCTGGCGTATGCCAGATAATGGTGCTAATCCCGGGGATTCTCCTAAATCCTTCGGTGCTTTATATTATACTCTGACCGTGAACCACCGATCTGCGCTCACGGTTTAGTTGCCAGAACCGTGTCGCAATGGTACGGTGATTTGAGGAGGGGAAGCGTGTGGACGTCCTTAATATTAAACCGCGATTGCTGTTGGGCCCAGGTCCTTCACCAGTGCCGTTTGCGGTTCGCCGGGCGATGTGCGAACCTGTGATTGGGCATATGGATCCACAATTCTTCGCTATTGTTGATGAAGTGCAATCCATGATGCGGACGGTGTTTGGCACTGCCAATCGCTTGACCTTGCCAGTCTCTGGCACCGGAAGTGCAGGAATGGAAACCGCTATTGTCAATTTTGTTGAACCGGGAGACACGGTAATTGTTGTGGTGGCTGGCGTGTTTGGCGGCCGCATTGCCGAAGCCGTTGACAAAATTGGGGCTCATGCAGTTCGCTTGGAAGTGCCTTGGGGCCAATCTGCCAGTCTGGAGCAACTCAAAAGCTTGTTGCGCGATCATCCAGAGACCCGCCTAGTCGCGGTGGTTATGGCGGAAACCTCTACAGGAGTGTTGCAGCCATTGACGGGATGGGCCGCCGAGGTGCATCGAGCGGGAGCTCTCCTTTTGGTGGACACCGTTACCTCGCTTGGTGGCATGCCAGTGGATGTCGACACACAGGAATTTGATGTCGTGTTTTCCGGGACCCAAAAATGTTTGTCGGCGCCTCCGGGACTGAGTCCATTTACGGCCTCGGAAAGAGCACTGGAGAGACTTGACCATAGGAATACTCCGGTCCCTTCATGGTATTTTGATATTGCGGCCTTCCGGCACTATTGGGGGCAAAACCGGGTCTATCACCACACCGCCCCCATTAGCATGATTTATGGGCTCCATGAGGCGCTGAGACTGGTTCTGGAGGAAGGTCTAAACGAGCGCTACGCACGTCACCGAATCGTGGCAGGCGCACTATGGGCGGGCTTGCAAGCTATGGGGTTTGAATTGTTAGTGGACGCGGCTATCCGATTACCATCGGTGACGACCGTACGAATTCCCCTTGAAGTGGATGAGAAGCGCGTTCGTTCCGAGTTGTTGCAATATGACGGAATTGAGATAGCAGGCGGACTGGGGAGTTTGTCCGGTAAAATTTGGCGAATCGGTATCATGGGACACGGAGCGAAGCTGTCGAATATGATAGAGTTATTAGTGGCTCTACGCCAACGGTTGGCTGACCAGGGGCGGGATGTGCCGTCAGGAGTTGCGGCGGCTGAAGCTGCTTACAGAGCCGACAATAGGCAAGGAGCTAAATAATCAATGGCGCGATGGCTGATAATTTTAGCGGGTGGGCGAGGAGAACGATTTTGGCCGCTGTCCCGCATGATGCATCCAAAGCAATTTTTGACTCTCATGGGCGATCGCAGCATGATCCGCAGCACGAGAGATCGAGTACGGCCGCTAATTGATCCTTCTCATACCTGGGTCGTGACGGGGCAAGATTATGTACGCAAGGTCCAAGCTAATTTGCCGGACGTCCCTTCGAGCCACATATTGGGAGAACCTGTAGGTCGTAACACGGCCCCGTCGATTGCCTGGGCCACAGCCCATATTCAACAGGTGGATCCCGACGGTACACTCTTGGTTCTGCCGTCTGACCACATGATTCAACAAGAGGAACATTTCCGGAAACTTGTCGTTAAGGCAATGAACTCGGCGGAACAATATGGGGGGTTTTACACGTTTGGCATTGTACCGACACATCCTGAAACCGGATATGGCTACATCGAGCATGACGGTATGGCTTTTGGTGATTCTTTTGTGCTCACAGTGCACCAATTTATCGAAAAACCTCCATTGGAAGACGCCGAGGGCATGGTGGCATCTGGAACCTATTTTTGGAACTCGGGCATGTTTGTCTTCAAAGTGAGCGAACTGATGACCGCAGTCGAGCAATATCTGCCCGAATTGCACCGAGGATTGGTGGCACTTGTGGCAGAGCCAGATCATGTAAACGAAATTTTCCCGGAACTGCCCCAGGTTTCGATTGACCACGGAATCATGGAACGGGTGGAGAATGTTTACGTACTGCCAGCGGAAATAGGGTGGGACGATGTCGGTACATTTGCCGCTCTAGCCAGGCATCTGCCCCGCAATGATGAGCAAAACGCCGCCAAAGGCCACGCGATCTTTGTCGATAGTCAAAACGTCACGGCTATCAGCGAAGGACCCGTGGTCTCATTTGTTGGTGTGAAAGATCTTTTTGTGGTGGCGACAAAAGATGCCGTATTGATATTGTCTCCAGAGCGCAGCCAGGATGTTCGCAAGGTAGTGCAAGCCTTAAAAGAGGCTCAGCATGATCATTTGTTATGATGTCTAAATGCAGGGAGGAGGTTGGCATGATAATCCAAAAAGCGGTGATCCCGGCTGCCGGATTAGGCACTAGATTTTTGCCGGCAACCAAGGCGCAACCTAAAGAAATGATACCCTTGATAGACACGCCAACGATCCAGTTAATCGTTGAGGAAGCGGTGGGTTCCGGTATCGAGGACATTTTGGTCGTGATCGGGCGTGACAAAGGCAGTATCGAAGACCATTTTGATCGGGCGCCAGAACTCGAAGAATTTCTCAAGTTACGTGGCAAAGAGGATTTGTTGGAAGTGGTCCACCATGTTAGTCATTTGGCGGATTTACACTTTATCAGACAAAAATTTCCCAAGGGATTAGGACATGCAGTCTTGTCGGCACAGCGACACATTGGGCAAGAGCCGTTTGCCGTATTGCTGGGTGATGATGTGATGGTCGGAGAACCGCCGGTGCTGGCGCAACTGACACAAAAATGGCACCCAGGGATAAACGTAGTGGCGCTGCAACAGGTGAGCCGAGAAGAGGCTAGTCGTTATGGGATTGCATTTGGTGAATGGAATCCTGATGGGACCTTGCAAATTAGTCATTTGATAGAAAAACCGACTTCAGACAAGGTGGGGGCCCATCCCATGGCGGTGATGGGTCGTTATGTATTGGATCCCGCGATATTTTCCGCTTTGGAAGACACCGTGCCTGGTGCCGGTGGCGAAATTCAGTTGACTGATGCGCTTGATGTAATGGCACGTCAAGGGGCCTTGATTGGGGTGCCATTTGTGGGTAAGCGGTTTGACGTGGGCGAAAAAATGGGATTTGTCAAGGCTACGGTAGAGGTCGCATTGCTGCGGCCCGACCTAAAGGACGAATTTTTGTCATACTTGCGCCAACTAGTTGAGGAATTGGCCTTGCGTTAGGCGTCGAGTTATGTTTGCTGTTCATATTTCGCGCTGCATCTGTTTTTGTCGGAAATCCGGGTCTTGTTTTGGGTTCAGGCGGTTTTACCGTTGGAGCAGGAGTTCCTGGTTATGGCGGGTGGCGCCGTTTCTGCCTTCACCAACGCTCAACCCTTTGGACAGACATAGAGTTGTCATGTGGTATTTTTTTGTTGCTCGGATCGCGCTTTGTGGGCATATGCCGCGGCATTGCGATTTGTTTCGGTTAGCGTTAGGAAAGAGACTGATTACGACCATTGCCGAGTTGATTTTGCATCACGGGCAGCCAAAAGCCGGGTTGACGGGGCGTCTATTGCGGCTTCATGTCTCTGCTGTTGGCCTTACCGCAGTGTTGTGGGAAGGCCACAGATGAGGATCTTGTCGACAAGTCTTGATGCAGGGTCGTCAATCTTTAACAGATTTAGTGGTGTCTCTCCGTTACAGTACCCGTGAGGGTTGGACGGAGGGGTTTTTGTGATTGGCGACACACGGGTAATAAAACCATCAGCGGTCCCCAAGGGTTCGGTCAGCGACCACACCCGACTCTTGGTTCTTAAAGGCGGTATGGGGCTGCTAGGATTTGTTGTGGGACAAGCCTTGCTATATCATCATGCCGCCCCATTTTTATGGGTGTTTCTGGTCGTGATTTGGCCCAGGTGGCGGCGCGTGTTGGGAGCTTTTGTGATCGGGGGGATGGTTGGAACGGTGATGGCGGCCGGTTGGATGCCGTTGTTGGTGCTTGCGGCCGGCATTCTTCTGCTCCCATTGCCTTGGCGTTGGCGGCATACCGTGTGGTTGCGCTGGATTTTGGTACCCCTTGGAGCCGGGGGCGCTTTTTTGATTGGTCAGGTAGGCACACCCTTTGTCTTTCTCATTGCTGCATTAGTCGGGGCCGGATCTGTTTTTCTTTATTGGGGATTGGAACAGGAGATCGACAGAATTTCCCTCGGTTATGGCAGTGAAGGGACTCTTACCTTGGGGCTGGCTGCTTTAGGATGTGTCATTGCCGGGTTGGAGGGATGGACGGTAGGTCCGGTATTGCCGGGGGTGGTCTTGGGCGGGATCGTGATTCTAAGTGCAGCCATTGCTAGTGGCCCAGCCGGCGGAGCGGTGGCCGGGGCTACTTTAGGCTTCACGTTGGCGGTCCGGGGTTCGGATCCGGTGGGGGGCATCGGTATTTTGGTAGCTTCCGGTTTCTTTGCTGGATGGTTTGCGACACGCCAGTGGCGCTTAGGAACCCTAGGACTCTTAATGGGCTTTATTTTGTACGCGGTGGTCATTCGAGTCCCCACGCATTTGACCCAATACTGGGTCTCTTTGGCGATCGCCGCCGCGTTAATTCAAGCTATTCCGTCAGCCGTGGTGCCTTTGGCCAAAGACTGGGCAGAGGCGCTGGTTACTGGGGAATCCTTGAACTCGGTCTCTAAACGAATGAAGCAAATAGGCACCGTCATGGACGAAATGGCGCGAGCCTTTCGCATCGAGGAAGAGTCAGCGCCTCCTGAACCCAACCTGGTGGAAACGGTCGTAGGTACTGTCTGTAAAAAATGTTCTTTGTATCGTTCGTGTTGGGAAGATGATTTTTATCGTTCTTACCGCGGTGTACTGGATCTCACTGCCCACGGAGAGAAAGAAATTTTAACAGCAGCGCATTTGGAAGGTGATCTGAAACGTCGTTGTATAAAGCCGGATGCATTGGCCCAGGCTGCCAATTTGGCGGTTAACAAAGAACGGGATCGGGCACGCCTCGCTCTGCGTGTAAGAGAAAGCCGGGCGTTGGCTGAATTGCAACTGAGCGGGATTGCAGAGCTGATTGGGGACATGGCGGAAGATCCAGCGACCCAAGAGCGACGTCGGCAAAAAATGAGAACTATACTTCACCTAGATTACGTGGCGGGCGTTGCCAAACGGCCGCGCAAGGGAGGCGTGGTGACCGGCGATGCGGATTTGGTATGTAAACTCAACGAGACCCAAGTGGTATTTGGATTGTCCGATGGGATGGGTGTTGGGCCTCGGGCTGCATGGGAGAGCGGGACTGCCATGTCGTTGCTGGAACAATTGTTGATCGCAGGATTTACCCAAGCACGTGCGGTTCGGGCTGTGAACACCACATTGTTGCTGCGTTCCGTGGACGACCATTTTGCCACCTTAGATCTTCTGTTGTTGGATTGTTCAGCTCGTGGAGCGGAATTAGTTAAGGTTGCTGCGGCACCTACGTTCATTAAACGCGGATCGCGGGTAGAGATTATTCAGGGGCACAGCTTACCGGTCGGCATCATTCAAGACGTTCAGATCGATCCGCTGTACCGCATTTTGGAACCAGGCGATTTGATTGTGATGGTGACTGATGGCGTGTTGGATCGGGAACCGTTGCAGGCCAGCGAAGAGCGGTTGCGTCAATTTTTAGCAGAAGTTTCGATTGAAGACGGCCAAGTCTTGGCGGAAACTATTTTAAGCTACATGTTAGGCGGAACCGAGGACGGCCGCGATGATGCGTCGGTGCTGACCATTCAGATATTTGAGCACGGCAAAACACGCGCTAACACAGGTTCCACTAAGTCAGGAGAGTGGCAACGCATTACCCCCCAACCCATCCGTTCCAAACCCAAAACCCGAAAGTTTTTGGTAAACTACACGGGAAGCAAATACTAACGGGGCGGTTGGACCTATGGGGCAAGATCCTCTTGAAGAAAAATTCTTGACGGCTATTCGCAGGCTTTGGCCACAAGGGGTGCCGCTGGTGGTGGCAGTTAGCGGTGGCTCCGATTCTATGGCCTTGCTGACACTGCTGATGGCGACCTTGTCCCAATGGCCCTCGTTTATCCATCCCATTCACATTGATCATGGTCTTCGCGAACAGTCGGCCGCCGATGCTGAGTGGGTGGTGTCCTACGTACACCAAAAATGGGGACTTTGGGTTGCAGTGAAGGAAGTGGACGCCACCCCCAAGACGGCTCACGAATCCGTCGAAATGGCGGCACGCCGTGCCCGCTATCAGGCATTGTATCAGTATGCCGAGGAATTCGGTCACAATACCCGGATCGTATTGGCACACCAGTCAGATGACCAAGCAGAAACCATTTTAATGCGCATTTTGGTGGGGACCGGCATCGAAGGATTAAGCGGGATGAAACCGGTTCAGGGCCAGGTGATACGGCCGTTGCTGGAGTTTAGCCGCGAGGACCTTCGACAATATCTTAGAGCACGAGCCATATCATGGCAAGAAGACGAAACCAATTCCGATGTAAAGTGGGTTCGTAATCGGATTCGCCACCGGGTGTTGCCGTTTTTAAGGCAAGAAGTCAATCCTAAACTGTCGTATGCGCTGATACGGCTGGGGAAACAGGCCAGTGAGCTGTCAAATTGGATTGACAACGCTGTGGACCAGTTTTCCAGTGAGCACCACATTGACGTTTCGCAACCCTCTGTCACCATCCCACTGACGAATTCCATGTTACCGAGGCCGATCATCGCGGCAATGCTGTCCCGATACGGTATTGCCCATGGACTACGGTTGTCGGCGCGCCAAATTAACGCTGCCCTAGTCGGGGATACCACATGGCCTAAAGGATTTCGGGTCATGCATCGTGAAGGCGCGCTTCATCTCACGGTTCCCAAGCCAAGGGATCCGGTCTTTTCTGATTGCGTACCGGTGGAATTGCCGGAAAAAGGTCGTCTTCCCTGGCTGGGAGGGCATCTAGAGATTGGAACCCAAACTTGGCCATTTGGGAACCAGGAAAGATACACGGCGGCGATTGACCACGCGCGATGGCCCCTCTTGGCCATCCGTTGTTGGCAGCCGGGGGATAACATTCGACCCTTGGGAATGCGCGGTACCAAAAAATTGCAAGATGTATTTTCTGACTGTAAAATTCCCCGTTTCTGGCGCCATCGCTGGCCAGTTGTGATTGGGCGCTCCGAAGGGGAATTTCGGGTGTTGGCGGTAGTGGGTCTAGTCATTGATGAAGAAGCAAAAGCATTGCCAGGGGCGCTGGTTCATGGCATCTCTTGGTATCCTGATATAGAAGACGAGTAGAGCAAAATCAGTTCTAGAAAATAATGTGATATAATGACAAAAGCCATTATGGGTCCATTGGAAAGGAGGCTCTTCCGTGACAAATCGCTGGGTCCGTGGAGCCCTAACCATTATTTTATCGGTCCTCTTCATTGTAACATTATGGGAACTGACAACCAGTCAAACCAGTTCGGTCCCCCAAGAATCCTATAGCCAGATGCTGGCATTGGCGCAAACGGGCCAATTGTCAACGGTACGGCTCGATTCGCAAAATCATGTGGCGTATGCCACCACCACAAACGGCAAAAAATTTGAGACAACCTATGCCACTGAGGGCACGGCCACTTTGGCCAACCAACTGGTGAAAGACAAGGTGGTAGTGACTATTATGCCTCCGGCCACCACCTCGTTTTGGTTAAGTTTGCTCGGCGATATTTTACCGTTTTTGATTATCGTGTTCATGCTCTATTTGTTCTTAAACCAGTCGCAAGGCGGCGGCAGCCGCGTCATGCAATTTGGTCGCTCACGAGCCCGTTTGCATACGGATGATCGTCGGCGCGTAACTTTTGACGATGTTGCTGGGGTGGATGAAGAAAAGCAAGAGTTGGCTGAGGTTGTGGATTTTTTACGATATCCTAAAAAATATCTGGAATTGGGTGCCCGAATTCCCAAAGGTGTGTTGCTGTCCGGGGCTCCGGGGACCGGAAAAACATTGTTGGCACGGGCTGTGGCCGGAGAAGCCGGGGTCCCTTTCTTCTCCGATAGCGGGTCTGATTTTGTGGAAATGTTTGTCGGTGTGGGAGCTTCTCGAGTTCGCGATTTGTTCGATCAAGCCAAGAAAAATGCTCCGTGCATCGTATTTATTGATGAAATTGATGCCGTGGGCAGAATGCGTGGGGCGGGTTATGGTGGCGGCCACGATGAGCGGGAGCAAACCTTAAACCAGTTGTTGGTGGAAATGGACGGATTTGGCATTAATGAAGGAATCATTATCATTGCCGCCACCAACCGGCCAGACGTATTAGATCCAGCCTTATTGCGGCCGGGCAGGTTTGATCGGCAAATTATTGTGCATCGACCTGATGTTAAGGGACGCGAGGCCATATTAAAGGTGCATACCCGGGGGAAGCCGTTGGCCGAGGATGTGGATTTGGCCATAGTGGCCAAGAGAACGCCAGGCTATACGGGTGCGGATCTGGCCAACCTCTGTAATGAGGCAGCGTTGCTAGCGGCTAGAAATCGCGAGAGAAAAATTCGTTTTTGGCATTTTGAAGAAGCTGCTGAACGGGTTATGGCGGGGCCCCAGAAGAAAACTCGCGTCATCAGTGAGAAAGAAAAAAAGGCTGTCGCGTTCCATGAGTCTGGGCATACATTGGTCGGCATGCTGGTGCCGCATGGGGACCCAGTTCACAAGGTGACCATTATCCCTCGCGGCATGGCAATGGGGTACACACTGCCGTTGCCTGCTGAAGATCGCTACTTGGTCACTAAATCGCAAATATTGGATCAGGTGGCCATGGCCTTGGGGGGTCGCGCTGCAGAGGATTTGGTCTTTGGCGAAATTTCCACCGGAGCGCAAAACGACTTGGAAAAATCAACGGCTTTGGTGCGGCAGATGATTACAGAGTACGGAATGTCCGATGAACTCGGCCCGATGACCTATGGGCAAAAGCAGGATCAAGTATTTCTTGGCCGAGATATTACTAGAGAGCGAGATTATGGGGAAGAAGTAGCCTCCGCCATCGATCGCGAAGTTCGTCAAATTGTCGCGGAGCAATATCAACGGGCTAAAGAACTATTAAGCACTCATCGGGCCACGCTCAACCGATTAGCGGTGACTTTGATGGAAAAAGAAACACTGCTGTCCGAAGAACTGTTGAATATTGTTAAAGGCGAAGCAGCTGCCATTTCCTAAACTAACCCCAAAACGGTCCGGGAGTAGTCCAACCGTTTTGGGGTTATGATCTGATTAATGCATGACTAGTCAAAGGAGTGGATGATGTGCAGCACCCAATCGAAACCGAGGCCGGTTTTGTGGGGCAATTTCATGATGGGTTGGGATGGTATGTATATCCCACCCATCGATTTAAATCCATCACGCTGCAGGCGTTTTGGGTGAATGATATGGACCCGGCGACGGTGTCGTTTGGTGCGTTATTGCCCCATATTTTAAAGCGCGGGACAGTGTCATGGCCCAATTTCACGGCAATTCACCAACAGTTGGAATCGCTCTATGGAGCAACGTTCCGGGCTGACGTGGGAAAAATCGGCGACAAACAGCTTATTTCCGTATCCCTGGAGATTATTCATGGCCAATACCTGCCGGGAAAACCTGACACGCTAAAAGCTGGCCTGGAATTCTTGGACGAAGTGATTAATCGGCCCAGGCTTAACATAGATGGCGTATTCGAAAGGGAATATGTGACCCAGGAGAAAGAGTTATTAACACGGCAAATTCATGCGCTGATCAACGATAAGGGACAATATGCTTTGTATCGCCTAATTGAGACCATGGCCAAGGGGCGTTCCTTTGGCCTAAGGAAACTAGGTCGGGTAGAAGATTTGGCCAAAGTGACCCCCGAAGCACTCTATGGATATTACCAAACCGTGCACCGCAATAGTCCATTTGTGCTGATTGCGGTAGGTGACATGGACCCCGATGTTATCGCCTCCTACGTCACCGGCAACTGGAACGGTTCCCGCAGGGAACTGGTAAAAATTCAGCCTTATACACCACTTAATCGCGACCATGAAGTTATTGAAAAACAGCCGGTGCAACAAGGAAAAGTCAATTTAGGATACTCGACTCGACGTACGTTTGCTAGCGCCGACTATCCAGCATTAATGATGTATGCTGGGGTTCTGGGAGGGTTTGCTCATTCCAAGTTGTTTGTCAACGTGCGGGAGAAAGAGAGTTTGGCGTATTATGCTTATGCTAGGTTGGATGCAGCGCTGGCTCTGATGATTATTGGGGCAGGAATTGAATTTGACGATTATCCAGCGGTGAAACGGATAATAGGGGAACAGTTGGAGGCCATGCGTCAGGGGGATATTGACGATCAGGAGATGCGCTTCACAGAGGAAGCCTTTCGCAATGACATTCTGTCAGAAGAGGACGTCCCTACGCAATTAATTGGGAGACAAATGGAGAAACTGGTTTTGGGTGGGGGGCTATCTGGGGAAGCATTGATTCGAGCACTAGAATCAGTCACCGTGCGGGAAATTCAACGGGTGGCTGAGGACATCACGTTGGACACCATTTACTTTCTGACGACAGACCATTCGGCGACCGGGGGAGGTGAAGCACAGCATGAATGAAATGACCAATGAAGTAATTGAGGAAACCCTATATCTTAATCAATTGTCTTCGGGACTGACGGTTGCGGTGGCGCGGCGGCCTGGTTTTAAGAAAGTATTTGCTACCTTTGCTACCCATTATGGTTCCATTGACAACACATTTGTCATACCCGGCACTGAAGAACCTGTGACGGTACCCGACGGAATTGCCCACTTCTTAGAACATAAAATGTTTGAAAAAGAAGGAGGGGGAGATGTTTTTAACGATTTTGCCGCATTAGGAGCATCGTCTAACGCATATACCGATTACACTTCGACCACGTTCTTGTTTTCTTCTATCGAACGGGCGGCTGAGAGTTTAGAAATTCTGTTGGATTTTGTACAACGCCCATACTTTACTGAGGCTAACGTAGACAAAGAAAAAGGCATTATTGAGCAGGAAATTCGGATGTACCTCGATATGCCTCTAGATCGCTTGCATTCTAATTTAATGGGAGCCTTATACCAAAAGCATCCGGTACGGTTGGACATCGCAGGTTCTGTGGAGTCGATTCGCACCATTACCCCGGAATTGTTGTACCAGTGCTATCAAACTTTTTATCATCCCAGTAATATGGTGGTATTAGTGGTAGGGGACGTCGATCCTGAAAGTATTTGGCGACAGGTGGAACGCAATCAAGATCGCAAGGGATTTGCATTGCAGCCACCTATTTCCCGCGTTTTTCCCTCGGAACCTTCAGCAGTGCGTGTTCCACGCGTAGAGCAAAAGATGCCGGTGTCCGCACCGTTGTTTCTGATGGGATACAAAGACACGCAGATTTCCGGTAGCGGAGAGGAATTGTTGCGGAGAGAAATTGCTATTGGTTTGATGTGGCAAATGCTACTGGGAAGAGGTAGTCCGCTATATGCGGAATTGTACCAATCTGGGCTGATTAATGACCGATTTCATGCACGGTACAGCGGCGGCACAACGTTTGGGGTGAGTACTCTCGGGGGCGAGACTTTGGATCCTTGCCGTTTGGAGTCCTGGTTAGTGGAGCGCCTTCCGGTCCAAGAACTGTCCCGCGAGGACTTAGCTCGTTTGAAGAAAAAGGAAATGGGCGAGATGATTGGGTTGTTCCAATCCCCTGAAGACTTGGCATATGCTTTTAATAATATGTTTTTTAGGGGCATCGACTTGCTAAAGTATATCGATGTATTGAGTTCCATAACCCTCGATGAGATTCAACAGGTGAGGGATACCCAGTTGCAAGAGCAATCACGTGCAGTGTCCTTGATTCTTCCTGTGGTCAGCAACGGGAGTAAGGAGGATTGATATGGCGACCGAAGGGGTGTGGCCGGTTGATGGCCGGACCTTAACACCAAAAACGGTATACCAAGTAGCCGTTGATAATCTACCCGTCATCCTATCCTCGGAGGTCGCCCACAGTATGGCGGCCTCTCGTCGTATGGTAGAGCGTTACCTTGATGAAGAGCGCATTGTGTATGGGATAACCACAGGGTTTGGACGATTTAGCGATGTGGTCATACCTAATACCTTACGACAACAGTTGCAATTGAATTTGTTGCGAAGCCATGCTGCAGGGGTGGGACCACCTTTTGACCTAAGTATATCCCGGGCCATGGTGCTGTTGCGGGCCAATGCGCTAGCCAAGGGGTACTCCGGGATTCGCATTGAAGTGGTGGAACGATTGCTGGCAATGCTAAATCGGGGGGTAACTCCGATTATTCCTTCCCAAGGATCGGTAGGCGCCAGCGGTGATTTAGCCCCATTGGCGCACCTGGCGCTGGTGTTGGTGGGGGAAGGCGAAGCCTGGTTTGATGGTGTCCGGATGATCGGGGCAGAGGCGCTCAGTCGTGCTGGACTTTCGCCCCTGGTTTTAGAAGCCAAAGAAGGGCTGGCATTGATTAATGGTACCCAGGCCATGGGGGCGATGGGGGCCTTGGCGGTACACCAACTCGAACTATTGGCCGATTGGGCGGACATCTTGGGAGCTTTGACCACCGAAGTCCTTCGGGGAATCCCTATGGCATTTAGCGAGGGTGCGTCCTCACCCTGGTATTGCGGTATGTGCAGAGAATTTACGTCGCTTGACGGAAGGCAGCCGCTTGACGACGCTACCGGGCGAACTGCGAGTTCAAGATGCCTATTCTATCCGTTGTATGCCTCAGGTTCATGGGGCCAGCCGTGATGGACTAAGACATGTAGCTGAAGTGGTCACCCGCGAGATTAATAGCGCCACCGACAATCCACTCTTGTTCGAGGACTTGGATACGGCGATTTCGGCCGGAAATTTTCATGGCCAACCGATCGCGTTAGTGTTGGATTATTTAGCTATCATCATAGCAGAATGGGCAAGCATCAGTGAGCGTCGCATCGAGCGCATGGTCAATCCTGCATTGTCGGGGCTGCCCGCGTTTTTGGTGGCACAGGGAGGGATAAATTCCGGGTTGATGCTAGCCCAATATACAGCGGCAAGCCTGGTCTCGGAAAACAAGGTGTTGGCGCATCCTTCCAGTGTGGATTCTATCCCAACCTCGGCTAATCAGGAAGACCATGTCTCAATGGGAACTATGGCAGGGAGAAAAGCCCTGAAGGTTCTAGAAAACCTTAAAACGGTGTTGGCGATTGAAGCGATCTGCGGTGCTCAGGCAGCAGATTTGTTAGGCCCTCAGCTATTGTCGCCGCGGGGGAAAGCAGTCCATTATTTTGTGCGCCAAAGAGTATTGCCTTGGGAGCATGACCGAGTCCTGGCGCCCGATATTGAAGTGATGAAAGAGAGTTTAGACAGCGCGAGCGCGGCAACCTTGGTTCATTCGCTTCTGCACCGTTAAGCGCGATCGCGGTATGGCACGAGAATTTTTTCTGACATCGCCCATCGTAATCCTTCGACAACAGGGTCGATTGATGTGGGCGACGTCACGTAATTTGCTTTGGCGTGGCTTTCGGGGGTTCCATGACCCATAGCCACACTGGTCCCGGCCCAGGCTAGCATCGCCACATCATTGATGCCATCGCCTATCGCCATCACTTCGGTGCGGTCAAAGCCGAGATGGGAGCAAATAAAGCTCAAGGCCTCCACTTTGTCCACGTGAGGAGCGCAAATATTGATTTCCTGCTGGTCTCCATGATCAAAGACGACCGATTCATAACCTGGTCCCTCGGTGCCAAAGTGGTGCATAAAGGGTACAATTTCAGTGGTACCGAATAGAAAAATTTCCAATGGATCGATATCCAAGTTGGAACCATCCGGTGATAGTAAAGTATCTTCCGGTCGCAAAAACTGAGATAAATGGGACGGAGTAAAGAAGTTAAAGATAACCGGCCGTTCATATCCCAGGTAACATCGAAGCATGGTATCATGTTGCGAGGACCAATCGAGCATGTCTTTGGCCGTTGAGACCGGAACTCCGCGACGGTACCAATCGAGGCCGGTCGCGGGATTAAATGCGTAGCCTCCGTTATGAGCTATGATGGGCCCGGAAATTCCCAGTTGTTTTTGAATCTTTAATGCCGTGCGCCAACTGCGTCCAGTAGCCAAAACTACCATGACACCACTCTTCCATAAGTCGCGCAGCATGACGCGGGATGAGGGCCTAATCTGGGTTCTGGAATCGAGCAGCGTTCCGTCTAAATCGCATGCAATCAATTGGATCATGGCATCGGCCTCATTTCATAAACGATTCGAAATTCCGCGTCCGACGGGGATTCCTCCTACCCCCAAAGATGAAAAATTGTTTAGGGGAGATGACAATGCCAAACGTCACAGTGCACAAAGGCACGCCGCAGCAAATGCTGAGTGCGTGGGTGGATCGGATGCAATCCCACCGGGTCCAAACACCATTGGCCCCAGTCGAGATCGTGGTGCCCAACCTTACCCTGGCGAATTGGCTTAAAACCGTTGTTCCGCTGGTTAACGTCCAACTTGTGACCTGGTCCGAATGGTTTTTTCGCCATTTCCCATCGAAATTGGTTTGGCCCGAAGCCGCCGACCATGTGCTTGAGCAGGCATTTCCGCGGTCTTTTCGCGATCCTGTCCTTCGCCAAGTCCCAGGATTTTATCTTACCGTCATTCGCTACGCATTAGAATGCCGTGCAGCAAATATTTCTCAGGAAATTTTAGGTAATGCCAATCCTCTCTTGGTGGAGGTTATCTCTTGGTTAGCTGACGTAGTGTTTGCTCACAATGTTTATGATTCATGGAGATTGTACCAGTATGCAAAGACATCGGCGGAAGTGTTCCATGAGCAGGGGACTTCGTTAATTTTTTGGGTGTTTGAGCCATGGATGCCGTGGCAATGGAATTTCGTGCGGGAAATCGCCCGTTATCAACCTGTGGAAGTATACCAAGGGGCGTTAACCCATGATGGGGCACTGCCGGAAGAGCGCGAATCACCTTCGCTGGCATTTATTCAGGTACCCGTCGATTACCATGCGCCAGAAGCAGTGGCTCGCCTAATTGCTCAACGCATTGCAAGCGGGGCCGACCCCGAAGATATAGTCGTGGTGGGCTCCGATTCGACTATCCGGGACCGAATTCAAATAGCGTGCCATCGTTACCGCATCCCGGTGGCCAATCTAAATTCAGGGCAGACCCTATTGCAAGAAATTTGGCGTGCACTCGTAAACGGTCCCGATCATCATAGGACCTGGCAGCGGCTGCAGTCTCTGTTTCCAGTGCATCATGAATGGATGAGACAGTGGAAACAGCGGGTCGACGACAGCCGCGAATGGACCGCAATTCTCGACCTAGTCGTCGAGGCGGTAAGGCGGATGAATTTGACCGACACTTTGGGGATAGTGGCGCAACAGCGATTTTTGTCCTTTGGCGAAGTACTGCCGCAGCCCAGTAAAGATCTGGTGGCCAAAGAATTGTGGGATTTACCTCAACATCTGATCTGGCCACGATCCAGTGGCCGTGGGGTTTGGATTGTAGAAGCCAAAGATTTTTCAGGCATAGTGGCCAAGGAACTGATCTTAACCGCAGATCCTTTCCGCCGACAGGAAGAGCCATTGGCAGAGAGTATTTTGGGTCGAAATGCGGCAGATTGTTTGCGTTTACTTCGTGAGCGCCCCTACCCTGAAGCGCCATGGTGGGCGACAGAGCGGATATACCGTATTGGGTGCGATGCGGGAGATCCGTGGGACTTGTTGCCAAGTCTGCCGTGGGGGCACGGTGCCTCTGTTTCATCAGCATGGTACCGACACTGGCGCCAAGATACGCCGTTTGATGAGCGAAGTGGTGCTTTAGGTAAGGATATTGGTGATCTCGTGCCCCGTCAATTGTCAGCATCCCAACTAGAGCGGTTCGGATCTTGTCCGCTATCCTTTTTTTATGATCGGGTATTACGGTTATCAGCGCGGGATTTAGATCCGTGGCAACAACTGCCGTCGCTCTATGGTCAATGGGCGCACTTGGCATTATATCATTGGGAACACGCTCCCGAGGGGGGAGTGGCTCAGGCAGTCGACCGGGCGATGGCAGAGATATCGGGACCTAAAGATCTGTTGGCCGCGGTGTACCGTCAAAGCCGATATCGATTAATTGATAATCTGACGCATGTGGTCAAGGATCTAGTGGACCGAGGAATATCGACGACGGTGGAGGTGGAAAAGGAGATATTTTGGAATCCGATGGATTCGTGGCAGATTCGCATGCGTCTGGATCGCGTGGAACATTATCAAGATCATGACGTGATTCTTGATTTCAAAACCGGGCAAGTGGATCGTCCTGAACAAATTCAGCCCGATCGGCTGCAAGTGCCGCTTTATATCACAGCCTGGCAGGAACAAATAAACAATGCCCAACACGCCGTAATGGGTGCGCTTTGGGGGATTAGCGACCGCAATCAATTTCGCCGCCGCGAAGTGGCGGCTAACGAAGCGTTAACAGATGCGGTTCGCAACGTCGTGGCCGGGATTTTGCGGCGAATTGAAGACGGGCAATTTTATCCAGTGCCTGAAGCACAAAAAGATCCGTGCCGACTGTGTGACTATCGCCTCATATGTCCCAGCAACATTAAGTCCCTGGCCCGTCGGAAGTATCCTCATCACCCCGAGTTTTTGGACCTATGGGGTCTCAAAGAAGTGTCGTTCGATGAGTAACCTTATCGACGCCAGAGAGCGTCACCTGGCCGTAACTGATTTTTCGCGGGACCTGCTGGTGGAAGCGGGAGCCGGAACGGGCAAAACCACTCTTTTAGTTCAGCGGGCGCTTGAGGCAATTTTGGTTCAGCAGATGAATGCGGACCGTTTAGTGCTCATCACGTTTATGGAGAAAGCTGCCACAGAAATTAGGACCAGACTTCGCCAGGCCTTGGAGCAGGTGGATGGAGAAAACAGGTTACGAGCGCAGTCGGCCTTGCACCGGATAAATACTCTCAGAATCACTACCATCCACGGCTTTTGCATGGGGATTTTGAAAAAACACAGTGTCGCCGCTGGAGTGCCAATAGGATTTGAGGTGATGGATCCAATTGAAGTTGAGCGGTTGTGGGAAGCCAGCTTTCTACAGTGGACTCAAGAAAGTGCGGCAGCCAGCAGTATCCTGGACGCCCTATTCGCAGCCCGCGTCAGTATGGCAACGATTCGGGAACTGGTGTGGACAATATCCTCCTGGGACTCTTATTCTGTAGCCTCAATCTCCGTACCGCTCATAGCCCAGGCGTTGCCGGAGGTTGCTCAAGATATTGAAAACTGGGTGGCTATTGCACGAGAAAACGCTGATATTAGCGACGCGGGGCGGCGACAAGTGGAGGATTTAGCCCGATATTTGTTCAATCGGGGAACCGATCCGTGGCAATGGATTCGGACAATCCAGGGGTGGCCCTCGACAGCGCCCAAGGGCAATAAAAAACTGTGGCGTAACCCGGACCTCCTAACCGAGCAAAAATCTTGGTTGAAAGACGAGCTGGGTCCACGGGTTCGGGATTGGCAAACCCAATTGGCGGATTATCTGCTGCATTCGCTCATAAAGGTTGTAGGCGAGGAGTTCGCTCCGTTGTATCAGCAGAACATCTTTACCCGCGGCAAGGTCAGATTTGACGACTTGCTTCGCAAAACGCGCGACGTACTGACTCGCCAGTCGGCAGTGGTTGATTCGGTTCGTCAGTCCTTTGACATGATGATGGTCGATGAATTTCAAGATACCGATCCTTTGCAAACCGAAATCTTGATGTTGCTGACTCGAGGCAGGCCCGGTGCGCTCTTCTTGGTAGGAGATCCTAAGCAAGCCATCTACCGCTTTCGGGGTGCCGATGTGGAACTTTACGCTGGGATCCGGGAAGAATTGAGCCGGCGCGCTGACGGTGCGGTTTTGCCCATCGTGGAAAATTTCCGGTCCCAGCCGGCGATTTTGGATGCGGTCAACCGATATTTTTCTCAACGGTTTCCCAGCACCGTCGATCCAGAACGTCCCTATCTGCCCGTATACTTGCCATTGCAAACTCACCGCATGGCCGATGAGCGACAGATTCGCGTCATTGTAGACGGTGGACCTGTCAGCGGTAGTGCCGAACAGCGACGCCGTGTGGAAGCGACTCTGGCAGCGGAAATGGTCACTAAGGCGATAAGGCAAAAGTGGCTGATTGATGACAAAGACACGGGCGGAAAGCGTCCAATAGAATATCGAGATATGGTGTTGATCATGCCGTCACGCACGGGGCTCGACATATTTGATGCTGTGTTTCACGCTCACCAGGTGCCGTTGGCCAAAGAAAGCGGAACAGGATTTTTCCGTCGTGACGAAATTCGTGGCTATGCCGCTCTATTAAAGGCGTTGCAGGATCCTGAAGACGGCATCAGTGTTGTCGCGTTTCTCGCTTCACCATGGGTAGGTCTGGATCTGAACTTGTTGACTCAATATCGTAGCCATATCGCCTCATGGGACTACCGCCAATCACAGCCCAACACGGTGGTCGGGCACTGGCTATCCATAATGCATCAATGGCACCGCAAGTGGTGGTCGGTGTTGCCGGAATCACTGCTACTAGAAGTGCTTGACGCCACGCAACTAATGGATACCTTACGGTCATTGGAAGATTGGGCAGCACTGGCCAATCTTGATAAGTTGCGGATGTTAAGTGGTCAGTGGGGTGCGGTCTGGGGACCAGATGAGTTCGCTGGGTGGTTGACGGCCAAAGTTGAGCGTCGAGCAGATGAAGAAGAAGGCCTCATCGCGGCACAAGAAAACGCGGTGCACTTTACCACCGTGCATCGCAGTAAAGGTCTGGAATGGCCGTTAGTAATTGTGGCTAACTGGTCTCGCCGTGTGAGCCGGCACGGTCAAGTGGTGCGGCTTCGCGATGGCCAGGCGGCGATGAAGGTAGGCCCTTTAGCGTCGTCCGGTTGGGACCAATGGGTGAGAGAAACAGCGTTTTTGGACGCGGCAGAAGAAGACCGTTTGCTTTATGTGGCGTTGACCCGTGCCCGAGACTATTTGGCTATACTGGATACTTGGCCTAAAAATCGTGAACCCGCGCATCACTTCAACGTACTATCTTCATATAACCTTGATTCGATACCGGGATCTCACACGATGGACCGCACGCCAACAATATCTGAAACACATTCTGGAAATTTGATCAACTTCGAAGTAATTGGCCAAAGTTATCGGCCATTGACCCATTCGTGGCAGGCTTCACCATTTGAACGGCACTTTGTCCAAGAATTAAGGCGGGTATTGACCCACGACGAATCGCCCAGCGACAATGCCGCTCTGACTCAGGCGAAAAGCCATCCTTTTTTTACCCAGAGCAATAAGGTAGCATGGCGGGTACCTATCGTAGGCAGTGGAGGGGAAACCGAGGTCGACCAACTTCGCCTGGCCCCCGGGGGCTATGAAGTACTCCGATGCATTGAGAAGCTAGACCTGAGCCAACAGGTGTGGCCAGACCGTGAACTGATTGATCAGGTGCTGGCTCCTCGCCACTATTGGGTATGGGAGATTAGCACTCACACTCTGCACGACATGCGTCTAATCTGAAACCTCAAGTTTTTCCACCGTTTGGCTCATGCCTGGGAACCGGTTGGCATATGGTGAACCAGAGGTGACAAGCGTGCAGCGAATATGGGCGAGGGTCGGCCTTCTCGGAGTGGGGTTGTTGGCCCTAAACTTTTGGGGCTGGCGACGGGTAACGGTATGGAGTTTGTCTACCAGACCGCAAGTGGTATGGCAAGCCCGTTTCGGTAAGGGGGCCAGCGACGTGGGAGACGCCATCGGGCTTGATGGACGCCGTTATGGGCCACTGGCTTTTAGTGTGATGGGAAAACAATTGGTAGTGGCTGACAGCTATCACCATCAAATCGTGGTCACAGGACCCGTGCTCCATCGGATAGCAGTCGATTCGCAAATGGTTGACGATCTCGCGGTGACCCCTTCGGGATCCATTATCTTAGCGGACAACCGTCAATTGACGGTATGGGAACTTACTCACGGCAAGATGCACGAAATTATCCGGATTCCTCGGCGAATCGGGGTAACTCAAGCTATCTGGCATATCGCAGTAGGCTCGGGCGGGCAAATTTTGCTGCAAATTGTGACGTTTGGTCGGGGCCAATTTGAAATGCAGTTGAACGAGTATAGCCCCGAAGGCACGTTCATTCGCGAGTTGGCTCATGCCCAGGGGGATCAGGGGGTGGAACTTACGCCGTTGGCGGGACATGGACCATTAGGACTAATTCGGGATTTTGAGGTGAGTCCTGCCGGTGAACTTTACGTCGAAACCCCGTCCGATCAACGATTTCAACGGCAGATTAATATTTATCATTGGGATGGACGTTATGCTGGACAAGTGATTGTTTCGTCTCCAGAACCCATCCAGGAAAGTCAATTTTTGGGTGTTAATCGATGGGGATGGGTTTACCTGGGCGTTAACTTGAATCAGCCTCATCAGGCTAGAGTTTTGGTGGTGTCACCGCATGGAATCGTTCTCCGCGACTTGGCGGTTGACCAGGTGCCGGTTTACAGTGCGGTCTACGGTCGAGTTAGTGCTAATGGCACATTGTATTTGGTGCAAAGCACCTTTCACAGCTACCGCATAGTGCGTTGGCCAGTGAATTCGCACCACGTTTGGCGCTGGTATGGCTGGCACAGTATCTATCGTTTATGGTCAGAACTTCGCCTAGCAGGGAAAAATTTGACCTTCGAGTTGTTGTGAAATTGGATTGCCGTCACATTGAATCCCCCCAACTGGTGCTTGTTCCTTGGTCTCTGGTATTTGTGGCCGATTGGTGTTCATCCTTAAAATCAGGTAAACTCGTATGTGAAACGAAAGGCAATATGCAAGCAGGAGGATTACCTATTATGGAATCCGTGGTAAAGTCTGCCGATCGGGTAGTGACTGTCTTGACAGCATTGGCGGCGACGCCGACGGGCTTGTCGTTCACCGATCTGCTCAATAAATTGGGGTTGCCGCGCAGTAGTTTGCATGGCTTATTACAAACGCTTATTCAATCCAATATGGTTGTCTACGATGCGGACAGTAAAATTTATCATTTTGGCCCCAAGATTTGGGAACTTTCGATGGCTTATTACCATCGCATTCATCTAGTTCCTGTGGCCTGGCCCTATTTGCAGCGACTGCGGGACAAGTTCGACCAAACGGTGCAAATGGGAATTTTGGAAGGATCCGAGATCCTCTACGTGGCGAAAGTCGAATCCAGCCTCCCATTACAGTTGGTATCGCATGTCGGCAGCCGACTTCCGGCGTATGCCACAGGTTTGGGAAAAGCGTTATTGGCGACACTAGACGCAAAAACTCTCGAGTCCGAGTGGAAACAGATGGAATACCAGCGGTTTACCGAGAATACTTTAGGTTCCTTTGAGGACCTTTTAAGCGCCATTGCTCTATCCCGGGAACAAGGATTTGCCATGGACCACGGGGAGTACTCTGCAGATGTGCGTTGTCTGGCCTATCCCATTTTAGGTTTTCAAAATCGAGGGATTGGCGCCATTAGCGTATCGTTGCCGGTTGAATTCTTTACTCCTGCACTTTTGAACGAGTTATCCGGCGAACTTCAGCATATTGGTCACTTAATTTCCACACGGGTGGGCAGCGCAGAGCCCGACGCCTGGCGAAAACTCCCCAACCTTTCTTTGCCGGTCAGAGCGAGCCTGTTGTAACTAGAAGTCGTGTCCAACGTAAACAGCTCTGCAGGCGACAAACATTAGGAAGCAATTGCTGCTGTGACCGAAAAAGTTTTTCTGTTATTAGGAGGAAATCGTGGACCGATAGAGAAGTCTTATGAAGTAACTCGGAACTGAAGTTCGTATAGAAGAATTGGGGCGGTGCCATGTATCAAGTATGGGTCGAACAAGTGGCGGATCTAGGATGCGTGCCGGGGCCGGAAGTCTTTTGGATGTCGCATTTTGACCAATGGCTGCCGTTGCACATTTACCTGCTGATTATTCGTGGGAAAGGGAAAACGGTGTTGGTCAATTGCGGGCCGCCGTTAGATTACTTGGATCGGATGAATGCCGTATGGCGGGAAGAACTCGGAGAACAATCCCGCATGACAGTGGCGCCGAACCAACATATTGAAACGGTTTTGGCGCGCCATGGAATTACCCCTGACGCGATCGACATGGTCATCGTAACGCCGCTTCAAGCCTATGCGATTGGCAACATTGATAAATTTCCACGGGCCACTATAGCGATCTCGCGCACGGGATGGGAGGACCTCGTGGCCCCGCGTGTATACGACCCCAGGCGCCATATGGCGGTACCTGATCGCCTATTGCGATATCTCGTATTTGATGCATGGACTGAACAACGTGTGCATCTGCTGGCCGATGAGGAGATTGTCTTGCCGGGACTTCGCACGGCGTGGGTGGGCACTCACCATCGCAGTTCTTTGGCGGTGTTCGTGGACACACCGGCTGGTGTCGTAGGGTTTAGTGACACCGTATTTTATTACGCCAATGTGGAAGGCAATCATCCGCTGGGGATACAAGAAAGCATGGCAGAGTGCCGGATCGCCTATGATCGTCTTCGACGGGAGGCGGATATTTTGGTGTCGCCTTACGACCCAGCCACCGGGACCCGGTTTCCAAGGGGTCAACTTGTCGGAGAATCAACGCACATTACTGAATAAAGGATGGAAACGACATGAAAACGCTCACTTGGACGGCACCAGAAGTCATGACGATGCGGGATGCGGCGAAGCCGGAGTTGGAACCCGGTTGGGTATTGTTGCGCGTGGGTGGGGCAGCGATTTGTGGATCGGAAATTTCTGGATACCTAGGCCATAATGAATTGCGGCGGCCCCCCCTGATTATGGGGCATGAGTTTTCGGGCACCGTGGCTCGGTTGGGCCCAGGGGTTACGCAGGTCTCGGTGGGTGACGTCGTAACGGCTAACCCCTTGGTGAGTTGTGGACAGTGCCGTCATTGTCGCCAGGGCAACCGCCAACGATGCCTGTCGCGCCAGATCATTGGGATTGATTTTCCGGGGGCGTTTGCCGAATGGGTGGCCGTGCCCGCTCCCCAGTGCCATCCGGTAAGGGATATTGTTGACGGCGCTTTAGTGGAGCCGTATGCGTGTGGGGTACGTGCGGTCGGATTGTCTAGAGTTGAGATGGGCGACGAGGCGATGGTTGTGGGTGCTGGCATTATCGGGTTGATGGCAGTGCATCTTTTGCGCGCTGCAGGCGCTTCGCGGGTTATCGTGGTGGACCCTAATCCCCATCGGTTGGAGCAAGCCCAAGCGTGGGGGGCGACGGATACCATGGCACCGGATACGGTTGATCATTTGGGCATACGTCAGACGATGGATCGAGTGATTGATGCGGTGGGATTTTCCGCCACGCGAGCACTCAGCATTCAGGCGCTTCGCCGTGGAGGCTGTGTGGTGTGGATCGGACTGCATGAAAATCAATCGGTTCTGGAAGGGAATGCGATGGTTCGTGACGAAATTGATATTCGGGGGAGTTTTTGTTATACCGATGATGAATTTCGCCGTGCGGTGGATTTAGTCAATGCAGGACAGGCGTTTCCCCGAGACCGAAGCTGGTTGGATATTCGACCCTTGGAAGCCGGAGACGCGGCTTTTGCAGAACAAGCATCACCATCGGCGCGGTTTGCGAAAATCGTATTAACTATTTAGGACGGGGGATAGGATCGATGCGTTTAGCCAGTGGACGGTTGGATGGCCGTGAACAGCTTTGGTGGGTAACCGAGCAGGGGCTACTCCGGGTGGGTTATGTAGCTGCTCTCCGGGGCGAGGAGAACACCGAGTGGACGATGGAACGTTTCTTGACGGACTTGGACAATGCTCTGGATCTGTTGCAATCTTGGTGGCACTGGGCGCAGGAAAGTGAGGTGATGACGGATCGTCTACCGGATGAAACGTTGGCTCCGGTAACCCAACCCGGCAAGATTCTCTGTGTCGGTCTCAATTATCGTCCGCATGCCAGAGAATCCCACATGGAGATCCCGCAATACCCAGTACTCTTTAACAAATACAGCAATGCCGTGGTAGGATCGGGACGCCCGGTGCACCCGCCTGCAATTGCTCAACAAATGGATTATGAAGCTGAATTAGTCGTGATTATGGGACGTCGGGCAGTGAATGTCGCCGAATCCGACGCCTTGCGTTACGTGGCGGGATATTGCAATGGCAATGATTTGTCGGCTCGAGATCTGCAATTTCGCACCAGCCAATGGTTGCTTGGGAAAGCGGCAGACGGTTTTGGCCCCATGGGTCCGTATCTCGTGACTCCAGACGAAATTCCTGATCCAAACCAATTAGAAATTGTATGCCGGCGAAATGGGGTCGAGGTGCAACATTCCAATACCCGGCACATGATTTTCTCTTGTTCGCATCTCATTAGCTACATCTCGCGATATATGACGTTAGAACCGGGGGATGTCATTTTTACCGGTACTCCCGAAGGGGTGATCTTTGGCCAACAGGAATCCGAACGACAGTGGCTGAAGGCGGGCGAAACCGTCTCTGTGAGCATCGAAGGATTAGGGGAATTGACCACGCCCATAGGGAACTGGAAAGAATAGAAGGAGAGGAAGGGCAAGGACGTGCGGCTAAAGGACAAGGTAGCGGTGGTCACGGGAGCCTCACGAGGCATTGGGCGGGCCATTGCCATACGATTGGCGGCAGAAGGAGCCCATGTGGTCGTGGATCATCCGGGGGAGGCAGAGGCGGCGAACGAGGTGGTTCAGACGATCCAGGATAGCGGTGGTGCGGCATTGGCGATAGCGGCGGATGTTTCCATCACCGATGCGGTCCATAATCTATTTCGGATTACGGTCCAGGAATTTGGCACCATCGACATTTTGGTCAATAACGCCGGAATTTGTCCATTTGTCGAATGGTTTGATCTTACGGAAGACATCTGGGATCAGGTGCATCACATAAATCTCAAAGGAGCTTTCTTATGCTCGCAGGCGGCATCGCGCATTATGCGGGATCACAGGCATGGAGGCCGGATTATTAGTTTGAGTTCTATTTCTGCCTTGGTTGGCGGAAGTTTTCAAACAGCGTATACGCCGACCAAGGCCGGGATCCGATCGTTAATGCAATCCTTAGCTATTGTCCTTGGCCCCTATGGCATCACGTGTAATTCGATTCTCCCCGGGTCTATTTTAACCGACATCAATCGGGATCACTATCAGGATGCGCAGATATTGGCGCGCGATAGCCAGAGGATTCCTGTGGGAAGACTGGGCAATCCCACCGATATTGCGGGGGTGGCAGCATTTTTAGCATCGGAGGATGCGGATTACATCAATGGTGCAGATATTTTGGTTGACGGCGGGTTGTTTGTAAATTTGCAGTAGCAGGGAGGCACACCGATGCAACGACAGGAGATTGTTGCGGTGCGGGCATATATCGTGGCTCAAGGCGGCGGCGATTACCATGCCCAAGGTCCGCAGCATTGGATTGTCGGGGAAATCGCGACCCCGATGTCCCAATACCCAGAATTTCGCGCCACGAGAACCTCATGGGGAATTGATGTCTTGGGCACTTTGGTAGTAGAAGTCGAAACTCGGGATGGGACGCTCGGTTTTGGCGTGAGTACCGGGGGATTTCCTGCCGCATGGATTGTGGAGCAGCATTTGGCCCGGTTCGTGGTGGGAAAGACCCCCTGGGACGTAGAAGCAATTTGGGACCAAATGTATCGATCAACCCTGTTCTATGGGCGCAAGGGGCTGGTCTTAAATGCCATTTCTGCCGTCGATCTTGCACTCTGGGATGCTTTGGGGCGCATTCGCCAAGAACCGGTCTATGCCATGATTGGTGGAGCAGTGCGCGAGGCCCTAACATTTTACGCGACGGGACCCCGTCCGGATTTAGCCCAGCAGATGGGTTTCATTGGAGGCAAACTGCCATTGCCATTTGGACCAGCATCAGGAGAGCAGGGACTGCAGGAAAACGTGAAACGGTTTCAGACCATGCGGCAACGGGTCGGCGATGATTTTTGGCTGATGTACGATTGTTGGATGGCCCTTGATGTCCCCTATGCTATTGAGCTAGCCAATGCCCTGACACCGTATCACCCCAAGTGGATTGAGGAATGTTTTCCGCCCGATGATGTCTGGGCTTACCAAGCCTTGCGCCACGCGGTAGAGGGACGCATGTTGGTAAGCACCGGGGAACATGAGGCCACTCGATGGGGATTTCGCTGGCTTTTGGAATCAGGGGCAGCCGACTTTATTCAGCCAGATGTCACTTGGTGTGGCGGTCTGACGGAACTATTGAAAATCTCTGCATTGGCGGATGCACGCGGCGCTTGGGTCATTCCCCACGGTTCCAGCGTGTATAGCTATCATTTTGTCGTTAGTCGCATCAACAGTCCTTTTGCCGAGTTTCTCATGATGCACCCCGATGCCTCTCAGGTGGTACCTATGTTTTTTCCGCTTCTAGAAGGAGAACCCGTTCCTATTCGCGGCACCTTAACCCTCCCGGACCGCCCTGGTTTTGGGGTAGAATTGAATCGCGCGTTGTTACGGCGCGCCACTTGGGGTCAGGAGGGTTCCTATGAAAGATGAAGGCCGTGAACAGACTCTGCAACTTTTTGCCACTTGCCTCATTGATCTGTTTCGACCTCAAGCCGCCATTGCGGCAGTCGAAGTCATGGAACGACGCGGATCGACTGTAGAATTTCCTGCGGCACAAACCTGCTGCGGCCAGTTTAGCTACAACGCGGGATATCACCGGGAAGCTGCCGATTTGGCACGCCACTGGATCGCGGTGTTTGAAGCGGCATTAAACAACGACTCTCACGGGAGAATCGTTGCCTTATCGGGATCTTGCGCTGCTATGATTATTAAAGAATATCCCTTGCTTTTGTATCGCGATGCACTGGACCGCGGAGATTCGGCTGTGGAGGCCAAAAGATGGCAAGAGCGCGCCGAGCGTGTGGGAGAGCAGGTGATTGAATTTACCGAGTGGCTGGCGCAAGAAAAGGCAGCCAATTTGCCGGCTTCCCTGGGTATTGGGGTCGTTTACCACAACGGATGCCACATGCGCCGCATGTTGGGGATAACCACTGGACCGGAAACGGTTTTGCAAGATTATGGGTTCTCGGTAGTGCCGATCGAAGATGCGGATCAATGCTGCGGATTTGGCGGGACCTATAGTATGACAGAATGGCGAGTTTCAACGGCGGTCGCGGACCAAAAATTGCAGGCGCTAGGCAAAGCACGGGAAATGGGAGCTCAATGCTTGACCAGTGCGGATTTTGGCTGTCTGGGTCACCTGGGCGGGCGATTGTCCCGGCGTCGGGATCCCTTCCCGGTGGTTTACATTGCGGAATTGATTGCATTGACGGATCGGGGCCAGTTGACGGTGGAAGAGCTTCAGCAAATGGCTCATCAAAAGGAGAAAAGCTAGCATGGCTGGACAGTTGCCGATTGATTCGAGACCTTGGCCCGTGCGGCGTGATCAGGCACTTCAAGACAAAACCATGCAACAGACGATTCAATTTGTCACTCGGCGTGTGGCCAACGCCAAAGTGGCGGCTTACACCGCCTATCCCGAGGGAGAGCGCCTGCGTCAGCGTGCTGTTGGTGTCAAACGGCGAAGTGTCGAGAATATGGAGGAACACCTCGCTGTATTTGCGCAACAGGTTGAGGCTCATGGTGGTCAAGTACACCGTGCAAAGACGGCGGCGGATGCCATTCGCACCGTATTAGAGGTAGCTAAGAACCATGGTGTGCAACGCGTGATTAAAACGAAATCCATGGTGACCGAGGAACTGGAATTAAATCGGGCCTTTGAAAGTGTAGGAATTGCCGTGCGTGAAACCGATCTGGGGGAATATATCATACAGTTGGCCCACGAAAAGCCTTCGCATATCCTGGCGCCAGCCGCTCATAAAAATCGTGCCCAGATAGAAGCATTGTTTGATCAAGACGCGGCGGCCTATCACACTGAGCCACCAGCCTCCGATGACATTTTGGCGCTAACCCAATACGCACGGCGTCGCCTGCGTGAAGAGTTTCTTGCCGCTGATATGGGGGTTACCGGAGGAAATTTTCTGGTGGCCGAAACCGGTACTTTGGTGTTGATTACCAATGAAGGGAATGCCGACATGGTAACCACGCTACCACCCATATTGGTGTCGGTGGTAGGGGTGGAAAAAATTGTGGCAGATTGGCCGGGCTTGACCGAGGTGATTCAACAACCAGCTTTAAGTGGGGTCGGCCAGCGGCTGTCCTCGTATACCACCATGGTGTCGGGGACTCGGGGAACCGACCAGTGGGAAGGGCCCGATGAATGGCATGTTGTGTTGTTAGATAACGGACGTACACTTTTGAAGGACACGCCATTTGAAGACGTTTTATCCTGCATTCGCTGTGGTGCCTGTCTCAATGTTTGTCCTGTGTTTCGTCAGGTCGGGGGTCATGCTTACGGCTCTGTATATCCTGGGCCGATTGGGATCGTGGAAACTCCGTTGCTCACCAACTTTGAGGTTTTGCCGGAATTGCCCTCAGTTCTGTGCACTTTGTGCCATGCATGTGGCGAGGCGTGTCCAATGGACATTGACTTACCAGGTCACATTGTACAACTGCGAAAAATCAAGCGGGATCGCCACATGGATGCAGCAGGGGTAACTCGAAGCTATCGCTGGTGGGCACGATTTTGGGCCACCCCTCATGGTTACCGACGATCTATTCGCTGGGCACGCTGGGGACAGCGATGGTTTGTGCGTCACGGCCGGATTCAATCGGCGCCGGGACTGGCGGGCGGATGGTTTAATACCCGGGATATGCCTCCGGTAGCATCTCCGACGTTTCATGAATGGTGGGAACGCACACGGGGAAAGGGGCATCGATCATGATCGAAACGGAAGCGCTTCGCAATCAATTTCAACGTCAGTTCGAGGCGCTAGGCGGACACGTGTTTTACGCTTCCAATTCAGAGCGGCTACCCGTGGTGCTAGCTTCGGCATACCAAGCAATGGTAGATCGGTACCTCCCGGATGGGCCTTTGCAGGTGGTTTATTGGCTGAACTTGGACTTGTCGGTATTGGATCTAGAGGGAATTTTAGGAGGGATTCGGGGGACCCAATGCATTTGCTGGCCCCAAGGTAGCAGGCAACACGCGGTGCAAGAAAAATGGCGGGATCTTTTAGCGGAGAGTCAGGTGGGTATTACGGGGGCAGCTTGGGCTGCGGCCGATACAGGCTCCGTGGCACTTTACTCATCGCCATCTACAGGGCTTTTGCCTAGCCTGCTGATGCCTATACATATCATCCTCCTAAATCAAAAGCGAATACAGCCCTCTGTCAGCGATGGGTTGAAAAAGTTATATCAAGAAAGCGAGACACAGGGTCGTATGCCTCCGCTGGTGAAACTGATAACCGGTCCTAGCATGACCGCTGATATCGAGGGTCAACTGGTAATCGGGGTGCATGGTCCCACTGCGATCGGGGTGGTGGTCTATGAGTGAAGATTGATCTGAGAAATTTGTGGGAAGGGAAAGCCAATCAAGATGGGGATGTTCAGTAGATAACTCAACCGAAATCACGTCATCGCACAGAGATGAGGAAAGAGTCATGCGTTATGTATTCAAATTAGCAATTAGATCGGGAACAGAACACGAGTACGAACGTCGCCACCGAGAGGTATATCCTAAGTTGCTCCAAGTGTTTCGCGATGCCGGGGTGAAGACGTACAGTATATTTCGAGACGGCGTCACCTTATTTGGCTATATGGAAAGGGACGCTCCCGAAGAGAGACGATGCGCATCATCAGTTCCTCAGAAATTAATGCACAATGGTCAGGCGTACATGTCTAATATATTAGTTGCTTTTCGGAGCGGAAACACTATGGAAACTCTTCCCGAAGTGTTTCACTTTGAGTCATAACATTGCGCGGACCTCGTCTGTTGAATAAGTTAAATTAACCCACCCCACGGCTAATTCCTGAGGATTTTTGGCGAGAAACTCCAGGGCTCAAGTTCAGCGGTTTACGCAATATTCCACCCGGCTCTAACTGGCGTGGTCTAAGATGCGCTGAAGATTAGCGAGAATTTCGTTGGCAAAGGCCCCATCGGGGCCTTGTTCGAAGTATTCCCCGGTCCAAAGGTGTCCGTAAGGACGCCAGTGCCTCATGAAAGCTCAGGTGCCCGTGGTGACCGGAGCGGTCACGGGAGCGCTGGGCCCACCCAGACCCACACCAGCGTATCCGTGTGAGAAATCCTAATTCGACGTTGCGAACCGGCGCCACATCCCCCCACGACTGCAGGCCCTTGCCCCCGAAATATTGCTTCACATCGTGGAAGGTGACCTCGATGGGCCAGTGCCAGAAATAGGTCCGGCCGACTGCCAACCCGTGCGGATCAGGTCTGTGGTAAAGAACACGGTCAATGTTGCCGGATCGGCGGGGTCCCTCACGAAGGCCAAGAGTGCGGCGCGCCACCTGATGGGGATACCCAGTGACCGGGAAAGTCGCGACTTGCCGCTTCTGCAACTGCCCTCCGATCACCACGGTCACAGTCTGCCACACCGCCGCGGGCAAGCCGGTATACTGCTCGGGGCTCAAAATGCGGTTTCTATTGGCTGCCGAGTGCCCTAAAATCCTTTATAGAAACAGATGTTCTATCTGGACGGCAACCTACCCCTTTGATACGCTGCCACAATTTGGTCCGGAAGCATCACCCGCATCCCCGGGTACGCCAGAAAATCGATGCCGTCTTCTACCCTGAAACTGCCCTTAATGGGGGTCAGGGCACACCCATCCAAGCCCGACGCGAACGCCGTGCGTTTGGTATTTTATGGGTCATCACGTCTGCCTAGGCGACCGGTTCCCCGTGGACTCGGTAGCCTAAGGCCTCCAGCTGACGGACATGGTGGCGCAGACGCCTGTGATTGTCGTGATGCGTTCGCACAGGAGGATCCGGTTTCTGATAGGGGGTCCCATCCCGGATGATATCGTACGCGGCCAACAGTGGATGCCGTCCCACCGCAATCGCGGCGCGATTCGTCCCCCGCCGTCCTTTAATGCGCTGATAAATCACCGCCAGAGCGGTCTCTTGGGTCTGGCCGGCGCTCCGGCCAGTCTCCGTGAATCCCGCCCGGAGCCAGCGATTGCCCTTGCGAGTGCGAGCCGCGTGACGTTTGCCACCACTTTCCCGCTGACCGGGGGCAAAGCCCGCCCACGCGGGGAAATGGTGGGCGGTCGGGAACCGACGCCTGTCCGTCCCGGCCTCGCCGATTCAAGAGGTCCGCGTGGTCCCCCAAAGCGGCGGCACTCTGCCGGTCCAACCCCGCAATCGTCCGGTCATAGGTCGTCACCAACGCAAAGTGCGTCTCCCGTAAGTGACGCAGCACCGGCGTCAAGTGGCCGCGCAACGCCGCGGCTAGCTGTTCCGGAGACGCCTGTAAACGCCCGGTGGTGGCGTCCGCCAGGCGGGTCGGGTCGGTTTCGCCGTCGATGAGGGCTTGCAGGACGCGACGACCCGAAGCCCCCAGAATATCCGAAGCCCCCTGGCTGAGTGTGAGATTGCTGGCTTCCAGGGTTTTATGGATCCGATTGATCGCATCTGTGCGAGCACCGGTGAGTGGCTTACGCAAACGCACCGGATCCCGGAGTTCGCGCTGAGCGCGATCCGGGATAAAGCTCGGGTGGACGAGCCCATGACGTAAGAGATCGGCCAGCCACTGCGCATCTTGCACATCCGTTTTGCGTCCGGGGACGCGTTTGATGTGTTGAGCATTGACGACCCAGAGGGTGAGCGACGACACCGTTTCCAGCACGTTGTAGACCGGTTTCCCATAGACCCCGGTCGCCTCCATGGCGACCGGGGTCACCCCTTCGGCCTCCAACCAAGCGGCGAGGGCTTCGAGATCGGCGGTAAACGTCCCAAAGGTCCGCGTGGCTTGGCCACGCGGGGTGATGATACAGACCACGACAGTATTCTGGTGAACGTCGAAGCCAGCGCAAATCAGCCTGGACAATCTCCGCGGTTTGCAGCACCTGGTGGGCCGCCTGTAAACCCTCTGGGTCCACAATTATCGGATTCGCATAGCGGCCAAACGGTACGTTGAACTGGCCTTGGCGGTTGACGCAAAAAAGGCCGTTAAAACACGTTTTGTTAAGGAAAAGAAAGGGGAAGCCTGTTCCCCACACTCAGCGAGTCGGGATTTAAAGCTCGGGCAACATAGAAATACGCGGCGTCGTTCCGATGTCGACGCAAATCGGTGATAAGCGCTTCCACGTCATCACGGATCACCTGGTAGAGGTTATTGAGTTCGGAGTTGGTATCGCTCAGATACGACCCCAACCGGCCCAGCGCAAAGAACAATGCGGCGCCTCCGGCAAAGGGTTCCAGATACCGGTTCCATGTGGGTGGTTGCGACGCCAGGAGGTATGGCAAAAGTTGCCGCTTGCCACCGGCCCACTTAATAGGGGAAAGACGGCAGGAGCACAATAGGCAGGCTGAGGCACTTTGAATTCCTCCATTTCTTGTTTAGTAAGGCCGTGTGAAGACAACCGGAAGGTAGGGCTACCAAAACCCAGTCCGCAAAGAGCTGCCCCAGGAAAATGGCAAGAAAGGATTAAGCGTTGTGGATCTCGTCAATCGAAAGTTGAGTTGAACTGAGAATGTGTTTCAGGGTGCCAGGAGGAATCGTGCGTTGACTATGCAACGAAATAACGGCATATCGTTGGGGGTTGTCTCGATAGCGGACGAGAACATGACTGCCCGTTTGTCGGACACGAACAAATCCTAAACGCTCTAAGTTTTTGCAAAAGCTCGCGTGCTGTGAGATGCGGCAACGGCGGCATGGAGTTAAGTAACCTCCACTTCCGCGATCGTTTCGACGGTATGAGGAATGGGAATATGGTGTTCCGCAAGATAGGTTTGGGTGAGCGCGATCGCCTCGATAATTTGATCTAGGGCTTCTCCGGGGGTTTTGCCAGCGCTGGTGCATCCGGGTAATGCCGGCACGTAGGCAAAGTATTCTTCGTTGCCTTTTTCGACAATCACGGTATATCGAGCCAATTCCGTCACCTCTTTGACTCTATTATACTCCGATTGAGGGCATTTTTATCAAGGGAGCCTCTGCTAAAGCCTCCCTTTTCAAGAAGTAAGTCAGGAGGATCCGCTCAGGAAATGGGGCACCGCACCGAGAAAAATGGTAGTAGTTGTCAGGGATAAAATGGTTATTCCTGTAAGGATTGATCCTGGCCAGGAGCCGATATTTATCCCCAAAATAAAAGTGTTGACATATCCGATAACATCTTTGCAGCAATGAAATTAATTATCGTGCGCCGCCTAACTTCCTTCAACATCGGACCAGACGCCCACTGGAACGACCCAGTCATCCTCTCCCTTAAAGCTTTTTTCGCCTTTCGGAACTCGCCTTAGATTCCCGTACCTTAGTGTTTAGAGCCAATAAGCAGATGTCTTGAGATTGACTTAAATGGTATCTTAAAGCGGTTATGACATTATTGAGATTTTTATTTCGGAATGCGGAGACAATCGCCGTATGCTCACTATAGGCCCGATCATGCTTCATGGTTGTCGATAGAATCACCACACGAATCACATCATTATAGTAGTCCGTCCACGTTCCAATCAACCGCGAATTGTGCGCATGCTTAACAGGAATTTCATGAAAACGGAAATCTACCTCCACGGCCTTTTCTATATTTCCCTGTTTGATGTAGTCGTGATTGGCTATTGCTAGGTCCTCCATTTCACTTAACAAATCACTCGTTAAGTAGGACATAGATTTGGTGGCTGCAAACGTTTCAATCAGTGTACGAATTTCGTAAATCTCGGCGACATCTTGCTCTGTTATCGAGCGAACAAAAGTCCCTTTATAGGGAAAATTGGTCACGAGGCCTTCGGTCTCGAGTTGCCGCAGAGCCACCCTCAGAGAACCGCGACTAATATCTAGTTCGCGGCTTAAGATTACTTCATTAAGCCGCATACCCATTGGCAGGCGACCAGAGATAATTTGGTGTTTAAGTAGCGTATAAGCTTGAACTGTCAAAGTGTCCTTATTGATGACCGTTGCTGGCTTAATAGGTTAGAGCCTATCAGTCCAGCTTCCCCCCTTTTTTTGATGACGCCTATCCCCAATATAATCTATGGATGAGTCAATTCGTATCGTCCTTCACAATGCGTTGTCATTAATTGCGGCAACCATTCCGCTTATAAGTTGTGTGGCAAGAAATAATTTAGGGAAAAAACCGAAACCTATTGACAAGTGGTAACTGTTAATAGTATAAAATACTCAGTCTATTTGCGCAAGAGATAATGCGCCTTCGCTTCCGTAGATTTACCAACGTGATTAGACCCAAACACAGAAAGGAGAACCTCTCAGTGAAGTATATAGATGCATCCGAGAGCCATGCGCCATTAAGCTTTTCAACGGGATCGTTATCCCGTCGATCATTTTTAAAAGGCAGCGCCACCTTAGGCGCCGGTATTGTCGGTGCTGGACTGCTTGCCGATATTTTAGCAGGATGTGGACCGACGTCTTCACAGGCTTCTAGTGGGACGTTGACACCAGTGAGTGTCCAATTGAATTGGTTAGAAAATGTAGAATTTGGGTTCAGCGCCTGGATGAGCGCCATGCGGCGCTCGAGCAGGAGCTAGCTCAAATGGTGTACCAGCAACAGCAGCAAGCTTTATATGACCATGCGGTCCAATCATGGGATGCGTTTCGACAATCGATTTCGGACCGATTGGAGGATCTCACCGTACCGGAACAACAGCACATTGTCCGCTTGGTAGTACGGGAAGTGGAAGTAGGTCAAGACTCTATTATCATCCACCATATTGTACCGACACACCCACCGCATACCGCAGGTTATCGATTGTGTTGGCGCAGCCATCACGCCACCCTGTGGGGTGCCGACCAGCGTGGGCTGGGTGGTTCCGTCTTCGAGGACCCCGGCCGTCAACATCTCCCGCAGCCACCGCAGCACGGTGCCAT
>JAJZZP010000145.1 GCA_021797515.1 Bacillota bacterium
GGCGTGGATTCCACAGGAATTCAGCGCCGTCACTTCGACGGGAAATTTAAGCAGAACGTATCACCTACACGGAGCACATCGCGGGCGGAAACGGTGCGAGACAAGGGGGTACCTGAATAGTTACCCTCTTTTTCGATTCCCGCGTGGCCATGAACGCGGGAGTCCTTCGTCTGTTTGCCGCCAGCTAATACGGGGTATGTGTAGTAAAATGGAACAAAAAACCCCGATAAGCGATTCAGTTTATGGATGTGTAGGCTGGTCGTGTTTTGGTGGAGTATTACCACTGCGGGGAAAAAGGCCTCCTAGGAGCTTGTCCATTAATTTCGCAAAGACAAAAAGCGATTGCTTCACCTCACCGTATCATCCGTTTGTTATTGAGGGGACTTAAAAACGTTAAATTTGATCCGCGCGTAGTATAGCAATCCCCTCTGCGGAACAGGCAGTTTGGGTGAAAATTTGATAGCACGTCAACTTGGGAACGCCTTCGTTCCCTGTACCCTTTTCTCATGCTTTAGGCTGGTTCGGAGAACGTGGGCGCGCAGTTTCCTCGGTTAAAGACGCTCTTGGAGTTTCCACCACATACTGACAGGTATTGCTACGTCGGTGATATAATTTGCTACGAAGTTGGGTTGATTACCCGCCAAGGGAAATTTCAATTTAAAGAGAAGCTGTTAGAGGAGTTTTGGACTCTGTGTATACTTTATTTCTTGATGAGTCGGGCGATCACAATCTTCAAAGTATTCAACTGGATTACCCCATATTTATCCTCGGTGGAGTAATCAGCTCGGATGATGATATTTATCAAAAAATTAACCCGGGCGTTCAAAGATTTAAAGAGAGGCTGTTCGGTACCGACCAAGTTATTCTGCATACCGCAGACATCACTCGTAACCGAAAAGGATTTGAACAACTAAAAGACACAAGTCCACGAGAACGTTTTTATAAAGAATTAAACCAACTCATGTCGGCCCTACCTTATTCAGTGAGGTGCTGCATCATCGATAAATTCCGGCATCGTTTAAGATATGGAGATGGCGCCTTAGATCCCTATATCCTGAGTTTGCACATCTTAGTAGAGAGATTACTCATGGAGGTTCAAAGTCACGAGACGGGTGGGACCATCGTTGCAGAGTCGCGCAATACGTATCTGGATACGCAACTGGATCTTGCTTGGCAAGAAATAATGACAAAAGGGACGGAATTCGTTAGCGCCACCAAGCTTCGTTCACGAGTTCGTGACCTTGAAATCCGGCCAAAATTCGATAACATTCCGTGGCTTCAATTAACCGCTTTAGTACTCTCTCCGATCGGGCGCCATTATCTGGGTTAGCTCTCACATGAGGATTTTCGGATAATACAAAAAAGTTTCGTAAGGGCCCGCAGGGGAAAATTGACGGATATGGCCAAGTCATACTTCCGAAGCAATAAAAAGGTGGCTCCCGCTACGCAGTGGCCACCTATATCTTAGGTTATGTTACCACGCGCTGTAATTCCGTCAAGGACACGATTTGACTCATAAAAAAAGTACTCCAAACACTTTCGTTGCCTCATTAAAAAATGTACTCAAAAAAGGAGTGCTATGATGGCAACGCGAAATTCTCGGCATCACATTCAGGAGGATTCCTCGATGCCGCTGTCTTTACGAGAACGTCAAGCCGTCGTGCGCGAGTTGGCTATTAAGCCCCGAAATGGCAGTGGACACGCGTCTGAAAAGCGTTGTATGAACGTGCCCGCACGAACAAATTCGTGATCACTTTGCGCCGCTGTTTATAGCGATATCGGCCCAACGAACCGCAACGAAATACGAAGTCCCATTCCTGTTCCCTCGAAAAATTGTCCGTCTTCGCGGGAGTGTTTCACTGTAACGGAACTGCCCAAGGACGATGACTTCTCACACCGTGCCAATCGGTCCGTACGTTCCTCAAGGGGAGCGAAAAACCTCGCTAAAATCCTTGGCCCCGGGGATCTATTTTGCTCAATTTTTTCGGTTTTAAAGCGAACGTATGCTTGCGGAATCCCTAACCTGACGACATTGGACTGCACGGGGCTACTTGGAGGAATGTGCGTGTGCAACGATTATTGTCTTTGTCGCCGTCCTACGGCTGCTAGTCGCGATCGTCGTTGAATTTCGTTGAAGTAAACGGCCACGATGACCATCACCCCAACAGCCACAAGTTGCCAAAAGCTCGCCATGCCTACGATTACGAATCCATTTTCCAAGACACTAATGATTAAGGCACCGATCACCGTACCCCAAATGGTTCCTTCTCCTCCCTGCAAAGTGGTGCCGCCAATGACGGCGGCGGCCACCGCAATTAAGAGATACTGGCTACCAGCGACCGGGGATGCTGTTTCGAAATGGGCAGTTGACAAGTAGCCAGCTAATCCGGCAGCTAAACCAGCTAAACCATACAACCATGTAGTGTGTCGTTTGGTATTGACGCCTGCTCTGACGACCGCATCCTTGCTGGCGCCATAGGCATAAATGTACCGACCAAAGCGGGTTTTAGCTAGGAGCAATCCATAGAACAATACCGCGGCAATCGTAAACCATAAGAGCCAGGGAAGGCCAAATCCCCCATTTCCGAGGGAGAACAAAGATGGCGGAAAGTTGCTGACAGGCAGCCCATTTGATATTAATTCGGCGACCCCTTCAAAAATTCCCATGGTGCCTAATGTCACGATCAACGGATTCAATCGCAAGTTTGCAATGACAATCCCATTCAGTATCCCGCCTAGGAGTCCCGTCGCTAGGGCAATGCCCAGTCCTAGCACGGCAATACCAACTCCCGACCCGGTGTGATAATAATGGGACATCATGACTCCCGACACCATGCCGGACAAGGCTAACATAGACCCTATCGAAAGGTCAATGCCCCCCGAGATAATGACGAGGGTTTCACCGAGTGCCAATAGTAAAAATAGCGCGGTGCTGACTAAGATGCTTTGCAGGCTTATGAAGCTAATAAACCCGGGAGCAATAATGCTAAAAATCACCACCAATATAACCAAGATTCCAAGAATCCGGATGTTGGCCGTCGCATACGGAGAGTGGATCGATGCAAATCTCCCATTCTTGGGCTGTCTCTCAGAATTAGACTCTTTCATCTCAACCATCTAATCTCCTCCTTTTTGAAAATTTTGAGGGGATTTTACCGTTTTATACGAGCCCACCATGAAGGCCATAATTTCTTCTTGGGTTGTGTCTTTGGGCGACATCTCGGCGACGATAGTACCCGCTCGCATTACCACCACGCGACTAGCCATTTCCATCATTTGTGGGATATTATGGGTCACCATAATGACCGTTTTACCTTCATCTACGAGGTTCATGATAATCCGATTAAACGAATCGGTTTCTTTAGGCCCTAGCGCAGCAGTCGGTTCGTCAAGCAATAGCACTGAGGCCTTAAAATGGATAGCGCGTGCCAGCGCCACCGCTTGACGCTGGCCTCCAGACAGGTTACGCACCATCGTGTGAACCGAAGGAATATTAATGCGCACTTGGTCCAGTGTTTCGCTGGCTAATTGAGCCATGTGCCGTTCATCCAAAAATGGCAGTCCTACGATTCGCTTGACCAATTCTCTCCCTAAAAACATATTCGCGTACACGTTGAGCGTGTCCGCCAACGCGAGATCTTGATAGAGGGATTCGATCCCGAGTTTACGTGCTTCAACCGGGGAAGTGATATGAATAGGATGACCATGAAGAAGGAATGTGCCATGATCGGGAATCGTCACGCCCGACAGGATTTTCATAAATGTTGACTTGCCCGCACCGTTGTCCCCGATGATGGCCGTCAGTCCTTCGCCAAAGGTCACAGAAATGTTGTCCAGCGCTCGAATGCCTCCATAGGATTTTGTCACGCTTTCCATGCGGAAGACTTCACCGCTATCCATAATTGACCTCCTTAGATGCGCAATATCGCCCAACGATTAGCCTATGGGTGCCAGGCTTGGTACACTACGTTGCCCATATGGCTCAAATTTTTCGGGGTGACAATAATTGGCGGAGGAGCCACATTACGTTGAATCAAGGACTTATGCCCTGTGATGGCGTCTACCGCGTATTGCATGGCTAATGCACCCATATGGTAGGGTTGCTGGGCGATTAGTTCTTGAATAATACCTTGTTTCATCAACGTCACTTCTTGGGGTTCGGCGTCGATGGCGACCAACTTAATTTGACCGGCCTTGCCCGCCGCTTTAATGGCCACGCCCACTCCCTGCCCGGTGAAGCTATCGACCGCAAAAATTCCCTTAAGTTGGGGATTCGCTTTCATAAGGTCAGTTGCGATGGCATCGGCCTTGCTTCGCGAATCCTGATCAAATTGCATGGGTAAGACCTTGATGCCTGGCGCGTGGGATTTCATCCAAGCGTAGTATCCGGTGCCGCGGTGAATATCAGAAGTCAATCCAGCAGTAGAATTAATGACCGCCGTGGTTCCTGATCCGCCAATTAATGAGTGCATGGCTTGTGCGCCATAGCGGGATAGCTCTGTGTTGCTCGTGGAAATAAACGACAAGGCATAGGGCGTGTTGTTCATGTCTGCCTGCGTTTGGTTGACAATAATGACGGGGATTCCGGCCTTGTGAGCTTGCAACAGTTCAGGTTGCAGGGCGGTTCCACTATCGGCAGACAAAATGATAGCGTTCACATGTCGTGCGATCATGTCCTCAATAATCGGGGCCTGCTGCTCATAATCAAAGCTAGCCGGTGCGTTTTCAATAAGTTTCACACCAAGTTTTTTGGCCTCGACATACGCTCCATGCCAAGCCGTCAAAAAGTAGGGATCGATGTTATCGCCATTGATAAAGGCGATGGTATACGGTTTGTGGCCAGAAGAGTTCTGCGCTGCGGTAGTCGTGCCACAAGCACTAAGCACGGTGGCTGTGGTGATGGACAGGATAACGCCCACCACTTTTTTGTTGCTCCACATTTGAATGTTCACCCTTTCGTACGCTATTTTTAAGGTTCAGACCATATATTGCGAGTCGGTCCTTCTGTCCTAGATCGCTAAACCTAACACGCCGTTTGAACTGATATCGGATGTCAGGGCTGCATTGATTTGAACCAATCCGGCACCCATGCTGGCAGCATTGGCGACGGCGGCGGTTCGGACCACGATAGGACGGAGGTTATGCACGAAGCCTTCTTTTTGCAACGCGTTCGTCAAAGGGGTCACTAAATCATTACCAATGATTTCGCCTTGCGGACCCCCAACGATGAGACTTTCTGGTTCCAGCACATTGACCACATCAACCACGGCGCGTGCCAACAGAGGAATCCCTTGCCGCCAGTGATCCCAATAAGGAAGGGTCTTTTGATTTAACAAGTCGGCAAATTCTTCGACTGTTTTCCCGGCTTCACGGGCGATCTTGCCTAACGACCAGGCTGCCTCGAGACAGCCTTGCCGACCGCATTCACACAAGGGCCCATCCGCCACCACAATGTGACCAACCTCCCCGGCATTCCCGAGAAATCCTGTCCAGATCCGGCTGTCAATGACAAATGAGCCGCCGATTCCCGCGGACAAATAGAGATAAAACATCGAGGAGGGCACTCCGGTGTGCAGAGACCAGACTTCTGCGAGTGCAGCAGCGTGGCTATCTTTGATCAAAGTCACTGAGCAACCAAGCATATCCGTTAACTGTTGCTGGAGAGGAACAAACGCCCATCCGGGAAAGTTGGGTGGATGCGATATGGCTCCGAAACGAAAATCTATGGGGCCTGGTGACGCAATCCCAACCCCGGCGAAACGCTCCGGGGGGACACCGGTTCTTTTGAGAAACTGCTGGGTAACCTCTGCGATCTGCAGGAGTGTTTCCTCGGGTTGCACTGACGAAATGGCATGCGTGGACCGCAGCACACACTGGCCGGACAGGTCAATCAGAGTCGCTTCAAATTTCCCCCGGTCCAATAGAATGCCCACAGCGTAGAGACCTTCAGGATTCACTTTTAAAGATTCTGCGGGTTTGCCCGCATTTTGGTTGACTAATCCGTCGCTAACCACCAATTCCATGTCCACTAAATCGGCAACAATATTGGACACGGTTTGAAAAGACAGGTCGGTCAGTTGTGTCAATCGTCGTCGCGTCAGCGATCCGGCATACCGGATTTGCCGAAAAATCACGGATTGATTGGGGTATCGAAAACCTTTTGCTAAGACCGATTCCATAATGGGCTCCTCTTTAGATCTCCAACGTAATGCTCGTAATTATCACAATAGTCTACGAGATATGGGCACAATATCACTATCTATTAGTCTAGTCAATAGAATATGGATTATGATAATACACAGAATTTATGGTATGGTAATGGGCAACCGAGGTGAATCCCCTTCGGATTCAGACGGGAGTGTTGCGAGCACAGCGGTGCGAAGTTGGGTTCGTTCAATTCCCGTGGTCAGCGACCGCAAATCGTTCATTCACACCGGAGTGTGGGTAGAACCGTCGGACAACACCGGATGCTCGGATTGCGCGGCTATGCTACAGACCGATCTTAAAAAGTATTGAAGGGAGGTGAATTTGTGCTGAGGGTTCAGAGCTTTGAATCCTATATGACGGGAGGAACTCCCTTGCGCATCCACGTGATCCTCGGGTCGCGCGCGGCTATGCTGGTCGATACGGCGATGCGTGGGTATGAAGGGATGGTGTCGCAGGCGTTGGATTTTTTAGGGGAGCACGGCAGATCCCTAGCCTGGATAGTCAATACCCATGCCCACCATGATCATATGGGCTTGAATTCTTGGGTGCAGGCGCAAACGGACGCGCACGTGGTGTCTCATGCATGGAGTCGTCGATGGATTGCCGACCCCGTGACTAATTTCCAGGAATTTGTCCTGGGTTATCCGGAATTGATCCACGATACCCCAACGGTCCGAAAGGAAGTTTTCGCCACTATGGGACCCGGAACGGAACTAGATCTGGGTTTGGTGGGAGGAGAACACTTCTATTTAGGGGACACGGAGGTGGAAATTGTCGATACATCCGGGCATTTACCAGGAGAAATTGGCCTGCTCATTCAAGAAGATCAGGCGCTGGTGCTCGGCGACGTATTGGTGGGGTTGGATTTGCCGATGTTTCACGGTTATGTGGACCCTCACCGATACCGGCAATCGCTAGAAAGAATCCGGGAGTTGGTGGTTACTGGGCGGGTCACCCGAGTAATGACCAGTCATCTGCCGCCATTCAGAGGACCTGAGGACATTTTGAATGCGATTGCCGACCGGGTGCAATTTGTTGATGAGATAAGAACCATGATATTGGCTAGCATTCATGAGCAACCCGGCACGTTACGGGATATTTGGTTAATGGTGTCCAAAAGACACCAAAAACGTCCAGAATTTCGCGGGTTGACCATGGTGGCGGGCCATCTCGCAGAACTCGTATGGCACAAAGAGGTTAGCTGTCATCAGGGCCTGTATCAGGCAAATTAATCGGCTCATAGATGGGGAACTTTTCCAAGGTGTCGGCGAAGACGACCCCCTCAATTTGCGGAAGGGGTCCCGTACGACTTAGAGGTCCGAATTATGTGGGGAAGGAAGATGGGAATGGATGCATGGGTGTTAGGCGGAACGTCGGGTATCGGTGCGGCCATCATTGAACGTCTACGCGGCCGGGGGATCCCGTCTTTGGCCATTTCGAATGATAAAGACACCGGTCGGCGTCTGGCGTCATCGGGCCAACCATTCGAATTCTTGGATTTAAGTCAGAGTGGCGTGGACGTCAGTCGACGTACGATAGACCTTTTGGCCCAGTATGGGCTCCCGAGGTATGTGTTTATGTCGGCTGGTCTCACTCGAGAAGAAGCGGTGCTGGAGACGTGTGCGGAAGATTGGCTTCTTCTTGCAAACGTAAATCTCTTAGGTGTGGTGCAACTATGCAATCGAATTGCTAGGGCATGGCAAGTGGATGGAGAGAACGCATGGGATCGGCAGATTGTGATTCTGGGATCAGTCAATGCCATGCGACCGCTTCCCTCCCAGGGAGCTTATAGCATTATGAAAGCTGGATTGCACGCGTATGCGAAGTGTCTGAGCAACGACGTGGCCGAGAATCATATCCGCATTAATCTCATAGCCCCGGGAGCCGTGTGGACGCCGATGAACGAAACCCTCTTTGCAGATGACACCAATGGCGAGGCGCAACGGCGAGTGGGAGCGGATTCTTTGACCGGTCGGTGGGGAAGGGCCGAAGAAATCGCAGAGGTTGCCACATGGCTGGCGCTCGATAGTCCGCCCTTTCTTACGGGTGCCGAGTTAGTAGTGGATGGTGGATACATCGTAAAACGTTGAAGTGGATCTCATTAGAAGTAGTCACACTAGAACAAGAAAGAACGGTGACAGAACGATGATACGATTCGCAGAAATTCTTCCGGAGTCCCGTCCTACCGTATTTTGGACGATGCTGAAACAATTGGGGATCAGGGAAGGCGTGGGCGTCCTACCGCGTCATTTTGTGGATTGGCGACGCGCCACTATTGATAATCCATGGGATTACACTCCGTTGGCGGTCTACAAAGAGATGGTGGAAGAGGAGGGGCTGACTTTAACCGCCATCGAAGATAACCCGCCGATGGACCGCTTGCGGTATGGTGCGGCCGGTGCCGAAGAGGAATTTGATCAGGTCGCCCAAATGATTACCAACATGGGCCGTTTGGGCATTTCTCTTTGGTGCTATAACTGGGCAGCAGCAATTAATTGGCAAAGGACGTCCTCGAGGCTACGGGGACGGGGGGGTGCTATTGTGTCGGGTTATGATCATCAGTTGGTGGGATCCAATCCTCCTCCACTGATGGGACCGATTGCTGCAGACGCCCTTTGGGCAAATTTAGAGCGGTTTCTTCAACGCATTGTGCCAATTGCGGAGAAAGCAGGTGTTAAATTAGCGCTGCACCCAGACGATCCCCCGATATTGCCAGAAATCCGAGGTGTCTCGCGGATTATGAATACCGTGGATGCCTTTGAACGTTTGCTCGCGATCTCGCCTAGCGAGGTCAACGGCATCACCTTATGCCAAGGCAATTTTACGTTGATGACGAAAAATTTACCCGAAGTTATTCATGCGTTGGGCGGAACAGGACGGGTGTACTTTGTACATTTCCGCGATGTGCGTGGCACTCCGGACAAATTCGTGGAAACTTTCGTGGATGAAGGACAAACCGATATGGTCGCGTGTATGCGTGCGTATCGTGATATCCACTTCGATGGCATCATGCGGACAGACCATACACCCACATTGGCCGGCGATGATGCGGAGGTGGCTGGGTATTCGACGTTGGGCCGCCTACATGCTTTGGGATACATGACAGGGTTGCGGGAAGCAGTGTTATCCGAAGCCCAACAGTGATTCCTTGGAAGGTTCAACAGGGGGCTCATGGGACAAACCCTCCAGGCAGGCGTTACGGCGTCTAGGATGGCATCGAAAGTTTATTGATTTCATCCCGTCTGGAAAGATTGACGGGTTCATGGCGTAGGACGGAGCAACCCAGATCTGGGAATGAAGGATGAAAAGAAAGAGAGGCACTATGGGGGTTTATTTGGGGATTGATGTGGGCACTTCATCCGTTAAAGTGGGTTTGATGACCGAGAATGGGGGCTGGACGGCCCGATCCGCCGCAGTGGCGGGAGCCAGTCAAGGTTTACTGGATGGGGAGATGGATCCGGAGGTCTGGTGGGTGGCTACGCGGGCGGCGTTGGCTGCGTTGGGGGAGGTGGTGGCGCTGTCAACCGTCTCGGCCATTGGGGTGATCGGCAACACGCCGACATTGGTTCTCGTCGATCACCGCGGGCGGCCGGTTTATCCGGCCTTGTTGTGGAGTGACACGCGTGCCCATCGCGAAGCGCAGGAACTCCTGGCAGAGCACACCCAGGCCCAATGGGATGATCTCTATGGGGGTCATATTCCCGTGTCGGCGGCGTATCCCTCCGCAAAACTACGGTGGTTACAACGCCACGAACCGGGCGTGCTGGCTCGGACCGCAAAAATTCTCCAACCGAAGGATTTTATCAATTATCGCCTGACGCATGTCCTAGCGGGCGACCTTTGGACATCGAAAGGGCTAGTCAATCTCCTCTCTCAACCCGATCGCTGTCCGCTGTCGGCCCTCGACCTGGATTCGGCCCTCGCGCCGCCTTGTCATCGGCCGATTGACATCATTGGATCGGTGTGTCCCGAGGCGAGTCAACTGACGGGGCTTGCCGCCGAAGTGCCTGTGATGGCGGGATGGAGTGATACGCTGGGCGCGGTCCTGTCGTTAGGATTGGAAGAAGATGACGGATTTATTTTGAGTGGGACCTCGGATAGCATTGGAATGATGACGCGCCGGACTCCGGATCCCACGAATACCGTCTTGTGCGCCCCGGTGTGGGACTCGGGGTATCACATTGTCTATGGGCCGACATCCAGTGGATTGTCGACTGTGCATTGGGCTAATCAGGTTCTGGAGCTCGACCTGTTCCATGAAACCGCCACAGCAGTCGGAGGGGATCCACAGGATCTGCCCGTGTTTGTGCCCTTTATTTTGGGCCAGCGGAGCCCAATTTGGAATGATCAGGTGCGAGGGGCCTGGTTGAATGTAGGGATCCATACGACACGTCACCAACTGGGGGATGCCGTATGGGAAGGCGTGGTCGCCGCGGAACACGCGGTGTATGAGGCCGTGCAAGCCACGACGGGGGTGGATTGTCCACGAATCTTCGTGACCGGCGGCGGTGCCCAAATTAAGCGGATGAATGAGTGGCGGGCGACGATCTTTGACCGCCCCTTATTCGACGCCGCATCGGATCCCGTCTTAGGGGCCGCACTCCTCGCGTATTGGGGAATGCATACGACCGACGGCCCGACCACCAGACCCGCGATAAGAAAAGAGGTTCACCCATTGCCAACGGTCCGCCTCACCTCGGGTCGGTCTGCGCAGTACCGAGCCGCGACGCACGCGGTGATGGCGTATGGGATGGCACAAGACAGGGAGGGGTCATAATGAGTGAGACGTTGTCGCAGCTTAAAACCCAACGGGTAATTCCGGTCGTGCGGACGAGGTCGGTCGGCGAAACGGGGGAAATGGTGAGAATTCTGTATGCGGCCGGAATGCGATTGATTGAATTGACGCTAACGATCCCCGATGTGCTGGCGGTTGTGGCGCAGTTCCGGCAGTCGTATCCCGATCTCCTGATTGGCATTGGGACGATCCGAACTGCGCTGCAAGCCCGAGAGGCCGTCGATGTGGGAGCTTCGCTATTAATTACTTATAAAGCGTCCGAATCGGTGGCGAATGTCGGGCAGCAGTGTAGCGTGCCCTACATACTCGGGGCGTGGACCCCAACGGAAGTGGATCGCTGTCTGGAACTCGGAAGTGCGGTCGTTAAATGGTTTCCCGCGAGTATCCATGGTCCCGCAGCATTACGGGAGTTACAGGGCCCTTTACCGGACGCGAAATTTTTCCCCACTGGGGGGATCCGCGTTGAAACCATGCAAGAATGGTTTGCTGCAGGGGCGGTCGCGGTGGGGATTGGGGGAGACTTACTGGGGCCAGGAATCGGACACGAAGACGTTATTCTGGCACGCGCACGGACGGCGATGCGCATAGCGGCCGAACCATACCGTGCTAGTCCGGAGACGGCCGCCGTATCACAAACTGCTAAGAAGGGAAAGGGTGGGAGCTATGCGTAGCCTACAAATTAGTGGAAGGAATCAGGTGGCGATCGTCGAGATCGCACCGGAGGCGATGGAGGCGGGGATGGTCCGGGTTCGGGTCGAGGCAGTAGGACTGTGCGGGACCGATTTTGCTTTAACGACCGGAACCTTGGGACTCAATGTTCTCCCGATCATTCCGGGCCATGAAGTCGTGGGCATGGTGATCGAATCGGGTGATGCCTCATTGGTTGTGGGCGATCGGGTGGTGTTGGATCCCGTTTTCAGTTGTAAAGACTGTTGGGCGTGCGATCATGGCAAGCCGCAATGGTGTTCCCAGGTCGGGGTCATTGGAGTGGTTCGACCGGGAGGAGCGCGAGAAGAGCTGGTGTTGCCAGCCACGCAGTGGATTCGGTTGCCATCTGAGACGCCGGTGGAGGCCGCCGTGTTAGTGGAACCGGCCCACGTGGTGGAGACCATTATCGAGGCCATCGGATCCGACCGACCCGAACGAATTCTGGTCATCGGCAGCGGAGCATTGGGATTGATGACCATCAGTGTGATCAAACATCTATGGCCGGACACACACGTCTGTGTGTACGACACGGCTACGGAACAAATGCTGCAGGCCCAAACGCGGGGAGCAAAGCCGTGGACGCCTCACGAAAACGACCCCGTCGACCTTGTCATTGACGGCGTGGGGATCCCTGCTTCGTTTGACATGGGGACCGAAGCGGTCCGCCCCGGAGGGCACATCGTCGTCTATGGCGTGCCCAAACCGGGGGCGTCGCTACCGCAGCCGAATGTGCTGTTTCGGAAGAATGTCCGACTGACTTTTAGTCGGTTGTACACGCATCGATTTGATCAAGCCGTCGCGTGGGTCACCCAAGGTGTCGTGTCGCCCCAAGAGGTGGTGTCCAATCGGCTCACATTAGAGGACGCCGCGACATTCTTGGGGGGCAATCTGTGGAAAGATCCCCAGCGGTGGGGGAAAACCCTTGTTATCCTGTAACGGGAATAGGCGAAGGGCGTACCAATACAGATGCGAAGGATGTGGCTATGATGGAGAATCACGACCCGGTTGTGGTGGTGACTGGTGCCAGTCGGGGCATTGGTCGAGCGGTGGCGGAGGATCTCGCCCGCCATGGTTATTGGGTGTGGTTGGTCGCGCGGGATGCTGACGCATTACACCGTGCGGTCACTGAGATTCGACAAGACGGGGGCCGGGCGGACATGATTCCTTATGATATTACCCGTATCGATGACGCACCCCAGGTGATGTGTGAACTCGTAGAAAAAGCTGGGAAGCTCGACGGGTTAATTAATAACGCGGGCACCACACGCCGTGGGAGCTTAAGAACGATTACGCCCACGGATTTTGATGCCGTCATGACGGTGAATGTCAAAAGCCTCCTCTTTTTGACGCAAGCGGCAGTCGCCGTGATGAATCCGGGCGGGGCCATCGTCAATCTGGCGTCGCTTAACGCATTTGATGTTCTCAAAGGCGCAGGGTTATATGCCACCACGAAGGCCGCCGTGGTGCAATTGACCAGGGCTTTGGCGATCGATGTGGCCGACCTTCAGATCCGAGTGAATGCCGTGGCTCCGGGGTTTATCCATACGGAATTCAATACCGCGTTATGGGATCGCCCCGACATGCGAGAATGGGTGGAGACCAACACCCCTTTCCAACGGTTAGGAACGCCTCGCGATGTGGTGGGGGCCATCCGATTTCTACTCGGCCCCGATAGTGCGTTTATGACGGGTTCCGTGCTGGTGGTCGATGGGGGGTTCCTGCCATCCCGACTGTGGCCATTATGACAGCTGGGGGCGCGGTCGATTGGAAAAGATGGCGGTCTTGGGGAGATAGGTGGTGTTGGCGCTAATGCAATTGGGTGTGGCTCTTTCTGGAGGGAAGAATAAGCACACAGACGTTCGCTATGTGGGTGTGTCGACGTCGCAGAAATTCCCGCGGTTCCAGGGACTTTCCGGCAGGAGTTAAGAGTCGTGCGGTGAAGCTCTGGATCATCTGTGGCAGGTCATTGGGGAGGGGAGACTCAATGGACGCATCGAAGAAGCCGCCGGCAGCGTCAACCGCTCCCTGCCGCTACATGGTCGAGGAATGGGAAAAACTCCGCACCGCACTGCGTGAGGCCTCGGCTTCAACCGCCGCGTAGAGTTTGGAGAGACAAAAAAACCCATTTGCCGGAGGTCCAACGCCGCCTTATGGCGGCGATACCCATGGTTTTGGCCGCGCGCCAGGCGGATGGGGACGGAACGAAATCAAGGGGAATTCGCGCGGCTCCGGAAGCTCCACGAGCGATTGCGGACGATCCAAAAAGGACTCCACATCCCACACCGTCGGCAACCGTCAGTCGCTAGCCTTCGTAAGCGGGTGGCCGGCGCGATGGCTAAGGCCGGCCCCCACCTGACGGACTGGGTCACCACCACGGTGGCTGAAACCACGGAGGGGCTGCAATTCACATTTACGGAACTTTCTGACTATTTATAGGTTCTGCACCCCTTGCGCGCCATCATCGAAGAACCAGACTTTACCATAAGAAACATTTGGTTAGGGTGCGGAATACCGGGCGGAGTCGGGATCCGTAAAGTCGATCTGTGCCTTCCCTTCCGGTTCTTGGGTATCGGGGTGGTCCGTGGTCCACCGGGCTTCGAGATCGGCTTTCGCTTGCTGAATCCGGGCTAACCGTTCTAGCACACGCTGAACATGATCGGCCGGAAGATCGAGTGCAGGCGGTGCCGTGTCGGTCTCATCAGCGGCCCCATGGGCCGCCACCAACCGAGCCAGTTCCCAAATGACTTCCTTCATGCGCTCATAGGACATGGCTTGATGTTTCGACGCGTCGGAATGAACTTTGGACCCGTCAATGGCCCCCAACCGGAACCCTACCATCCCGAAATCCATGCAGAGGCAAACAACTTGGGCCATCCACTCTGGCAGATCGGCGCTACGCTGTTGCCGAAAGGCCGCAATGGTACTGTGTTTGGGTTGCGTGAGCCGCGACAACCACAGACAGGCGAGATCTTCCCGGCAGTAATAAGGGTTGATCGAGGTCCCATCCCGTCCGAAATTTCATGGGGTCATCTCCTCTAATGGGACCGTCTGGTGTCCCTCGCCATCGTTACGTTGTTCCCCAAAACAAGGATTCAGCATCGATCACCAAAAATCCTGTGAAACTCCCATGGCCCCTGGTAACCGCAATAGAGGATGAAAGGCCCCATAGAGGAGAAGGGCGGGTCCATCACGAATACCCTTTCATGCGCTGGCGCGTCGGAGTCATGGACAACGCGACCCTTGGGTCGTGATGGCTCTGCGCGGATTCCCGCGCTAGCCCCTAGCGCACTCGCACCACGATAACCAGGTGCGTTTCCACCTCTTGTCCGCCAGCGGGAGGCATTAGGCATCGGATCCCAGAGGATCTGATCATCTAGGCAGACGTTACTGACGTAAAATACCACACCGTGCGGGGTTCGCGTCGGGCTTGGGTGGGTGTGCCCTGACCACCATTTGGGATAGTTTCAGGGTAGACGGAGCAGGTTTTGAAAATGTTTTCTCACTGGCCCGGCGAAGTCATGTGCACGGATGCGCCCAAGATATCGGGCGCGTCGCCGCCCAATAGGCTAGGCTGTGGATAACTATTCCATGGCCCATCAATTTTTGGACAAGCTCCTAGGGATTTCCCGTATAGACCGACATCAAGCACCGTGCGGCGTATTTTCCCACTGATTTGGTTTGACCTTCGGATCATCGGGCAGGGGGTAGTCGAACTGACCGATTGGTGCCTCGAATCGCGAACGTGGACGAAAGCACTTGAGCGGTGACGTAAACGAAGGCCTCAATGCGCGTCAATGATCTGTTAGGTTAGTGCGTATGGGGTAAGTCCCGTGTGTTGCATGGCGATTAATTTCCGCAATCATTAGGGTGATTATCATCAAACGGCATCTCTCCTTGTTTTTCGTGTTCAATGAGCCATCGTTTTCGCGCCAGACCGCCGCCATAGCCCCCGAAATTTCCATTGGCTTGGATGACACGGTGACAAGGAATGATAATAGCGAGTTGATTTGCACCATTGGCGCGCGCTACGGCACGAAATGCCGACGGTTGTCCTAGAGCCTTGGCAATGTCCGCGTAAGACCGTGTTTGCCCCGGCGGAATTTTTAGAAGTTCATGCCACACACGCTCTTCAAACGGTGTTCCGAGAAGATGGACAGGGGTTTGAAATACTTTTAACGTTCCGGCAAAATACGCTCTCACTTCATGCTCAATCGATGAGATTGGGGAACTGACGCCCGGGACGATGGCCGCCTGGGTTTTCTGCCTGAGGCGCTCGATTTCCCGTTCCAACCCGCGACGGTCCACAAATTCCAACAGGTAAAGCGCGTCCTCATCGGCAATCGCCAGCATTGGCCCGAGACAGGTATCTAGCCATGATGCTTTGAGAGTTCTTATGGTCCCCGACAGAATTGGTGGAACTCCCATAATGCGGGAAAATGCATCTCGAAAGCCGCTGCTAGAGTCATATCCCGTCGCCAACTGAACGTCGATAACCGGGTGGCCTGCTCGTATTTGCTTCATCGCGATACCCATACGCCGCGCTCGGGCATATTCCACGAACGTCATGCCAAATCGTTTTTGAAACTGGCGCCGAGCGGTCGAGGCATGGATGGATAATTCCTGAAAGTCCTCGCCCTTCCATCGCTTCTCCGGGTTAGCTTCCACAGCCTCAACCAACTGTTGTACGGTCGTAGAGACTTGACGGGGTTGAGACAGTGGTAGGCATCTTTTGCATGGGCGATAGGATGCCAGTAGAGCTTGCTGTGCTGTCTCGAAGAATTCACAGTGCTCAAATTTCGGTTTTCTAGCGGGACAGGTTGGTCGACAAAACACACCTGTGGTTTTGACGCCAACATAAAAAATTCCTTCATATGCGGTTGTTTTGTTTAACAGCGCCTGGTAATACTCCTTTTGGATTTCTAGGGTGATCATCAATTTCAACCTCCCCAGCATGGGGTCTTAATGCCTACGCTAAAATAATAAGGATTTGCATCACCACCCGTCGCCGAAAATGGCGCATGAATTTTTAAGGATCGTCGATCGACTGGGACGTTAGTAGATCATTCCAAGCACCGAGTAGGCGCGTGCTAAATCTTCGTGTTAGTCTATATAGCCCATCGATGGCTGCTCGCTGCTTTGATTTGACAATCTAAAGGCTGCAATGCAAACCATTTGTAATTTTATGGCAACGGTCTCCTGGGTGGTGCGCAATCTGGCCGACATCCACGTGTAATTGGCAAAAACCATACCGCTAAATATGATATGTTTGGGCCTGACCATAACTACCTTCGGGGACTTTGGTCTGCCTTTATTTTTGGGGATCCATCTTTAAGGTCATCACATCGACTTCTGAGAGCCGTTGTCTCCAGAGGTCGGGAAGGGGCTCACTGGATTGGGTGTCGTAATTAAATCGCACTAAAACCGACTGCGCTGTCAATACAGGTTCGTCAGTAGTATCTCGATAAATGGTGTGGACTACGTCAAAGCTTGAGGTTCCCAGTCGTGACACCATAGTTTCAATTCGCAATACTTCGCGGAAGAATACCTGACGAAGAAAGTCAAGCTTTATGGAAGCCAGAATAAGGGGGGTATCTTCCATTTCTAAAGTGTCCCGCAAGAAATTTATGCGAGCCTCTTCCAGATATGATAGATAAACAGCATTGTTAACATGACCTGCCATATCGGTTTCACCGAATCGGACACGGATTTTAGTGATGTGCGGCAACAGCGTACGCTCCTTTCAAAATCCTAAAATAGTATACCATGTGTCCGTTATGAAAAACTTGGTCGCCTGAACCCGGCGAGACGCGTCTTTAGGGCTTAATCGGTGAACGTTTTTGGTATCCACTCTTTGATCATTGGGGAGCAAGTTGGCGACCTTTTGGCGGGAGCAATCATGCTATACTGAGCACGACCGCTTTCTTTGAGGTTAGGGGTTACAGGTTGCCTTACCAAGCCATTTAGTTGTGGAGACAAGCCATGTATTTATTAGCGTTGGATCAAGGTACTACCAGCTCTCGAGCTATCATCTTTTCTCTATCCGGCACTATCGTGGCTACGGGACAAGTTCCAATAATTCAGCGGTATCCAGAACCGGGGTGGGTAGAGCAAGCTCCCGCGGAGATCTGGCAGACGGCCTGGGGATCGATGACGTTGGCTTTACAGTCATCGGGACTGGAGTTTAAGGATATTACCGCGATAGGGATTGCCAATCAACGCGAGACCACTCTTCTTTGGGATCGGGAAACCGGAATTTCGGTGGCGCCGGCGATTGTTTGGCAGTGTCGGCGGACTGCGCCTCGGTGCCAAAAATTGGTTGACGAGGGGTGGGAACCGCTGATTCGAGAACGGACCGGGCTGGTGTTGGACGCCTACTTTTCAGCTACGAAACTTGAGTGGCTATTGAATCTACCGGGTCTCCGGGATCGCGCTCAACGAGGAGAGTTGTGTTTCGGGACAGTTGACGCGTGGCTGACTTATAACCTAACGGGGGGCAAAAGGCATGTAACCGATGTGACCAACGCCTCGCGCACTTTACTGTACAATATTCATCGCCATGCATGGGATTCAGATCTATTAGAGCTTTTTAATATTCCACCCCAGATTTTACCTGAGGTGGTGCCGTCTTCGGGATTTATTGCTATGACCGATTCGCGGCTGACCGGAACTGAGGTCCCGATCACGGCCATGGTTGGGGACCAAACCGCAGCCCTTTTTGGACAAGGGTGTATATATCTAGGAATGGCTAAGAACACCTATGGCACCGGGGCATTTCTGTTAATGCATACGGGGACGAACCCTACGCCTACGCTGCCTGGTCTACTGACGACGATGGCGGCCCAGGTGGGACAAGAAACATCCTATGCCCTGGAAGGCTCCATATTCATGGCAGGCGCGGCCATTGACTGGCTAAAAGAGCCCATGGGATTCATCTTGAGTGCCCAGGATAGTGAGAAAGTTGCTTTGTCGGTAGAGGATGTAGAGGACGTTTATGTGGTGCCGGCCTTTGTTGGACTAGGATCCCCATACTGGGATGGATTTGCCCGCGGCGCCGTTGTCGGATTGAGTCGGAACACCGGTCCTGCTCACATAGTGAGGGCCACTTTAGAATCTATCGCCTACCAAACGCGTGACGTGCTGAACCTGATGACGGTGTCCAGCGGACGCCAGCCAACGGAGCTCAGGGTAGACGGTGGGGTAACCCGCAACCGATTTTTGATGCAATTTCAATCGGACATTCTTGGGGTTCCGGTATTACGATCGCATATGACGGAGACCACGGCACTTGGTGCCGCTTACTTGGCGGGCCTAGGAGTTGGGATTTGGAACAGCGTCGACCAAGTGCCGGATACCTGCTCCACTGGAGATTTATTTGAACCTAAAATGACTCGAACGGTGGCGGACCAAAAGTATCAGCGCTGGCAAGACGCTGTAGCACGATCGCGTCATTGGGTTCAGCCGTAGGCACTGGAGCGGGCTTACCCGCTCAACTCTCGGGATGCACCTGGAATGAGGTTTCGGTCACAATCCGTGCCTTATCTCCCCGTACAATGGCGGTAGAAACATATAACGGTTCATTTTGCAAATCGTACAAGACGGCTTGATCTCGAATTGCGAGCTCGCCTTTAGCGGTTTGCAATAAGTGCGATTTTTCAGCGCTCAGCAAGATGGGTTCATAAGACTCAACCGCCTTGCTTAAAAACACATGACACTTCTGGGGGATCAACTCTAGAAGCGACGTGGTTTCGACTTCTTTTGCAGTTACGGGGTCACTGGGACGGGAGATGTGGGCAGATTCGACAATGATGGGGACGCCGTCAGCAGAAATGACGCGTTCAATCAGCAGTACTGGCGTGGAGGGCGGCACCTGCAGCAGATCCGCGATGTCTCCTGGCGCCGTGACTTGAGAAATGGTGAGCACCCGGGTGCCTGGGATTAAGCCTTTTTTGGCAATATCGGTACGGAATCCGCTGGCCAACAAGGGGATCTTCGGCATATTGACCACCGTAGATTTTCCGGGAGAGCGTATGATGAGGCCTTGGCGGTCCAGTTCGTCCAAGGCGCGGCGAACGGTTCCCCGAGAAACCTTATATTGTTCGCAAAGTTCTGTTTCTGATGGGATTGGGGCGCCCGGCAGCCATCGGCGTTGTTGAATGTTATCCCATAACTCTCGTTGAATTCGAAAGTACTTTGGTACATGCAGGTACGGATTGCCGGTGTCGGTAATCGACGTATTCAATGGCGAGCCTCCCACTTCGTAGTTCATACTTCACGGAATTATAAATATGGCTTTGGATACATTTCTATAGGCAAGCGTTCGTCGCTGAGTTTATGAGTCATATTTTACACCATTAATTTATCGTTGTTTAATAAATTCCCCAATTTGATCGTATTGTGCAAAACTAGACGACTTTAGTTTACACAAATTGTCTAGCCTTGGCAGGATTTGGTCCGATGTCTTACCAACAACCGAAATGTGTTGAATTCGCTGCAAATGTCTACCGCTCTCAAATTGCTCGCCTACTCAGTGTACAGTAAATATGGTGTCACATCTTGATCGAATTGATGGATAATGCTCGGCTCTGCATCGAAATATTGCTCTACCGCGTTGCTTTCAATTGCTTCGCGGAGAATGCTGCCTCCTGCCAACAGATCGAAGAAGAGCCGATGTGCTCCGTCATCTTGGGATCCAATGCGAAAGATATTCGGGTACAAAGTCTGAAACGCCATGATAAGGGTCACCCCTGTCTTAAGTGCGTGCACGCGGTGTGGATCGGTAATGTGGATCTGCACACCGCTTACTAAATCTCCGGTGTATATAGAGTTCCATGGTGTGAAATACACCGGCCTGGCTATGACTCCGGCAACGTTTTGTTGATTGAACCAGTTCGCCACGCGATGGCCGTCTGACCAAGGAGCACCGATCCACTCGAAAGGGTGGGTCGTGCCACGCCCTAGGCTGACGTTGGTGCCCTCGAAGAGGCACGTACCCGGATATAGGAGCGCCATCTCAAAGGTGGTAGTGTTGGGAGAGGCTGAGACGAAGGGCAGGCCTACCTCGGGCCACAACATACCGCGTGACCAACCCTTCATTGGCACCACTTCAACCTGGGAATCCGGGAAAAAGACTCCTTGAATCAATTTAGCTTCCTCACCGAATGTGAGGCCATGGCGGATCGGGATCGGCAGCATGCCGACGAACGATCGAAACGCGGGATCCAAAAGGTGGCCTTCTCGTTGAGTTCCGCCTATGGGGTTGGGGCGGTCCAAAACCACTAAAGGAATGCGGACAGCTGTTGCAACCTCCACCGCGTAATACAATGTACTTGGATTGGTGTAATATCGAGAACCGATATCCTGCAAATCGATGACCAATGCATCCAAGTCCGACATTGTATCGATGCTTGGCGCTTTGGAGTCTCCGTACAGGCTTATTGCAGGAAGTCCGCTGTGCGTGTCCTTCATGAAGGGCACATGCTCGCCTTCCCTGGCGGCGTTGAGGACTCCATGCTCGGGTCCGAAAAGACGGACTAAATTTGTATCGGAGTCATTTTGAAGGCGATCGACCACTGGCCGCAGCTGACCGTCGGTCATCGGGTATGTGCTAATGAGACCGATTCGTCTGTGTTGGATAAGATAATGGTAGGGACCCAATAGTTGGTCGATGCCAAATTCAACCACGCTTAAGCCCCCTCAGTCAACGATTTCATGCGCGTCTGCCTCGACCATTCGGGTCGGGCGAACGCTTCGGCGCGGGGAAATCCATGCGGGCGACCACGGACCACCAACAACGCTTTGTAGTAGTCTAAGTATTGAAAGCCGGTTTCTCCACGCGCATAAGCATATTGGGATGCCGCTTCGAGCCATAGTTCGTAGGCCTCGTCACGAATTCCTACGTACACATCAGGGTTGTAGTCAAACGGGTCCTCCCAATTGTCTGCGTAGTAAATTTGACGCACGCTATGGGGAGGCAGTGCCCGGGTAAAACCTTTTATTTCGGCGTAAAACACCGCGTCTTCGACAATTGCATGGGTGTTGGCATGGTCTTTATGGATACTGTTTTTCCAGTGAGTGACCACAATTTGCGGCTTTTCCTCGCGAATAACGTCGGCTACTTTGAATTTCACGTCGTCATTCACAGCAAGTTCACCGTCGCCGTAATCCAAAAATCTGGTGGTGGCCCCAATTATTGAGGCAAATGCTTTGGCTTCGTGGATCTTTTGTTGGGCATAATCTGCTGATGAAAGCGTGGGATGGCCTTTTTCGCCGGGAGTTAGATGAAACATTACCACTTGGTGGCCATCTAATATGGCTTGGGCCAGTGCGGCCCCAGCGGTCAAATCCATATCTCCGGCGTGACCGCCGATTGCCATGATTTTCATGTCCTTAACCTCTTCTCTTTTTTGAAATTACGTCAAAGTTTTCTTCATCACGTCAAATCTGCGTGTAATGGTGAACCCAGCGCGAAGATAAAGATGGCCAGCGGCTTCTTTCTCTCCGGTCCACAAAAACCATGCGGTGTGAAGTCCATCTTGTCGCATTTGTTCGAGACATCGATACAAGAGTACCTTTCCCAGGCCAGTGCCGCGCAGTGATGCGGCCACGCCAAAGGGGCCGAATCGTTCATTGATCCCGTCATATGCGCCATAAATACAGAATCCCACCACTTTTTCATCACGAAGGACCACCAAAATGTTGGACATAGGTACCCCGGTTTTCAGCGCTTCACGAATAGAACGAGTCCAGTCAGGATTAAATTCCCGGTCACTGAAGTTGATGACCTCGGTCACATAAGGTAGTGTTAGTTTCTCCACATGATAGCCGTCGGCACGGCGTACGGCCTCTACGTCGCGTACGTCTTTGGGTATTTCGAAACCGACGAGATTTTTGTCCATGGCCGCAGCTTGGTAGAGTTTTTGAAATCCGGAGGCCTCCAAAAGTGCTGCACCCCATGGATACTGAATTCGGTCGATGCCGGGCGCAAAATATCCGGGAGTATAGGACGCGAAGTATATGGTATTACGATTGTGGCGGCAGAAATAGGTGTCTGCGGCATCCATCAAGGCATGCCCGATTCCGCGCTGCCGATAGTCGGGATGAACAAAAAATGTCGTAATCCAACCTGTATCGGGTTCTATATCTGTACCCGACATAGGTGTTCTGCGTACGACGGCCATTAGGCCGCCCACTATCCGGTTGTCTTCTTCGGCAATGATGAGGCCTGCGCGCTCAAAGTTGATATCAGCCAGGATACGAGTGATGAAAGTTTTTTCGGAGATGCCATCGGTTGGCATTGAGTGATTCCAAGCGGTGATGAATCCTAGTTCGTCACCGCGTTGACAGGTGCGAATCATTTGTAAGACTCCTTTCGTCGCCTTTATCTGATAGTGACGACGGGGAAATGCGTTTGCAAGTTTTTCGGCGATTATTGCTTAAGTGCGGACTTGAGTTCGGTCATTAAGCCGCCCTCGGATGTTGACATCGTTGAAAACGAAAGATATAAATGTACTATCATTTGAATGTTTGGATTCACTATAACAGCAGTTCGCGATGCAATGATAAATTACGGTATTTTTAGAGAATTAGGTGTTTTGTTTTGTACAGGCCTGTTTAGCCGGAAAAGGATATTTAAACTGATTACAATAAATACCAGAGTATCTTTGACAATCTGGTTTGATAATTGTCGGTGATAGAACAATGGACGAATGGTTTGTGGGTATTGGTAAAGCCCGCCGATGCTCGGAATGAGCATCGGCGGGCTACGGAAGTGAGAGCGGGAAAGGCGGTTGATTCCCCTACGCACGATGCCCCAGGATGTTCACAGCCCTGCGCGGGACACGCGTTGTATGTTCTATGCCCGGGTCTCCACGAAAAATCAGCAAGAGGCGGGCAACTTAGGCCGGACGGGATTCGCTGCTGAGCAACGCGGGACCGTCGATGCCGTGCTCCTCGACGTGGCCAGTAGACTCAACGAAAAGCGTCGGGGACTGCATCGGATGTTGGTATTGGCCCCCACAGCATCAAGCAGGGATCGTCGGATGTTTACCAGATGAACTAAGCTCCGGCATGATCCTGACCGATTGTCTAGAGGTGGGTGCGATTGCTCAAACCGTCGGCGTAGGTCGAGGTGCGGTGGAAGCGATAATGGCGGGTGCCGATATGATATTGACCTCGCATCGATGGGATCGGCAGATGGAGGCGATTGAGGCCGTAGTGCGTGCGGCGCTTACAAAAAGACGTGGGTATGCAGGCCGTGACCGTGTTGCGTATGGTTTCTGGCCAAATTCGGCGGGATACGGTGGCGTTTAGGAAAGCACCAACTGTGCTAGCAGTCTATGACAATACGCCATGGATGGTGGATGCGGCACTTTGGTTCTTGATTGGTGCCCGTCTGGATATGGGAACAGTGGCCAAGGGGTTTTCCCGCCATTTCCCAACCAGGTCACGATAAAAATCCGAACAATTCAGAGGTGCAATGATGGTGAAGATGCGTACGTTTGAGACTGAACAGTTGGCCACGGTGTATGTGGCCGCCATAATTGAAGGGTTAATTTCCGCTGTGGAACATCCTGTGCTGGGATTAGCGACTGGATCCACACCGGTGCAACTGTATCGGCAACTAGTCGCATTTCATCACCAAGGGTTGCAGTTTTCCCACGTGACCACCGTGAATTTGGATGAGTATGTGGGTTTGTCAGCGGACCATCCGCAAAGTTATCGTCGGTTTATGCATGATCATTTCTTTGGGCATATCGATATTTCTCCAAATCAAACTTTCGTGCCGAACGGACAGGCATCGGATCTTGCCGCAGAGTGCGCTCGGTATGATAAAATTTTAGAGGTGCATCCCATTGATTTGCAAATTTTAGGCATTGGCCATAACGGCCACATTGGATTTAACGAGCCCGACCAGGCACTGCAAACTAAGACCCATGTTGTGCGTCTGGCTGAGGATACGATTGTCGCCAATACCCGGTTTTTTGCCCGGCCCGAGGATGTTCCTACTGAAGCTATTACCATGGGGATTCAGTCAATTTTGCAGGCAAAATCCATTATTTTAATGGCATTTGGGCGGGACAAGGCGGCAGCCGTCAGACAAGCTTTGTCTGGCGAAGTTTCAACTAGTATGCCCGCTAGTTTTTTGCAAATGCATCCCCAAGTGACGTTTGTGCTGGATGCCGAAGCGGCCGTCGAAGTGAATCAGCGTGTGAATGATCTCAATCCCATTTATGGTACCGCAAATCCTTTTTGGGCTCCTTTGAGTAGGAGCTCGGAATAACCAAGGTATGGGGTTGCTAATGCGGTGGGTGCCTGACGCAAAATGTTATTCTCCGAATAATTTCCACCGGATGGACGCCCGCACGGCCTGTCGCACTCTTCTCCGAAGCCACCCCCGAGTAGAAGTATCTTGTGAGAACAGGGGAATGCGGGGTGGGTGTTGGCGCCAATTCAATTTGCTGTCATGAAGTCTCCCCCGACGTAACAATCCAAGGGATTCGCGTTGGGGACCGATCAAAAGCCCACCCGGCGTCTTTACGTTTTCGGGCAATGATGACAATCCGGTTGAGTTGAAAAATTAATTGAGCCGATTTGTGGTATTGGTGAAGCTTAGACCCCGTCTACTTGGCGACATCCTCCCCTTTATATACAATTTTTCCAGCCCACGGTCTTAATAATCGGACCAAAGTTTTGCTGGCAGTGGTCTAGCCGCTGCCAGGCTCTCTGACTAAACCCACAGTCTCATGACGTCGGAGGTCAAAGGACACGTGATTGACAGGTACGATCCAGCGCGCCTTGGTGTACCGCGATGGTGACGGAAACCGGACTTCCAAATCGGTAACGTGCAACAAAATGTCGGTATTGATATTAACGGCCATGCGTTTTTGCCTTCTGTTGTTGAACCACATGGCATGCGATTAGGGATGATCGAACCTGCTCTAATTCGGGGAGAGTATTGCGACAAATGTTCTTACTAGTAGAGGACAGCGATCGGCGTAAGCGCACCCTTTCGGAAAATCTCGGGGATCAGGCGGAGTGCCGGGAATTCCGATGGCCATGGCTTGGTCGTCAGTTAATCGAGGAAGGGCGCGAATCAATCCCTGGATGTAGGGATGATGCAGACCATCTGCATCATCCAGACTTGCCGCCCCGGTAATTTCCACGATTTTCCCAACGCGTACATAATGGCAACTCGATGCGCTAATGTCGCAAATACCGTGGGGGACCCCTTGGAATAACGTTTGTGGATCGAATCGTATCGAAAGGAAAAATGGCCCGGTAGTTTGTGAACTTCTAGGCTGCCAGACGGTTTAGATGTGGGGGAAATGTATTGCCGCGCTGTGTATTATCAACATGATCCTGTTATTAATGGGAATTATCCGGGAAAACTAACGAATTGCGAGAACACAGAAATATGCGTTGACTTTTGATAAAATGGGGGTGATAATCAATAGAAACGATTCGACATCATTTGGAGGTTCTATGGCTACCATTCGGGATGTTGCGCGACTGGCTAATGTATCCGTGTCGACGGTGTCGCTAGCATTTTCTCAGCCGCATCGTGTGTCGGAGAGCACGCGCCTTCGCGTGCAAGAGGCGGTGGAACGCTTAGAATACCGTCCCAACGGAACAGCCCGGGATTTGCGGGTGAGAAAGACCAACACCATTGGGGTGTTGTTACATAACCTGAGTGGGCCGTTTTATTCCGAACTTATTCGGGGCGTTGAGGAAGTAGCCGATCGATTAGGGTTAACCACCATCGCGGCCGGGTGTTCAGGCTATGAAGGACAAGGTTCGGTCAGATTGTTGCATGAAGCCCGGGTCGATGGTGCGATTGTGCTGGACCCCAGTATCAAATCAGGCGATCTACTGCGTTATGCTCAGGAATCGCTGCCCATCGTGGTGTTGGATCGCCCGCTGTCGCGGGATTTTCAATCCGACTACATCAGTGCGGTCGCGGCAGACCACGAATTGGGAGGGTTTTTGGCGGGTAATCACCTCTTGGATCAAGGATTTCGCCGGTTTGCGGTGATTGCCGGCCCAGTCGATTCTGAGGATAGCCGCCTTCGCCACGTGGGGTTCTTTCGTGCGCTTCGGGCTGCCGACATCGATACGGTGACTATTCCTGTGATTCACAGCGATTTCACCGAGCTCGGGGGGATGCGGGCAATGGGCACCCTCTTAGAGCAAGGCTGGAGTCTGGATGCAGTCTTTGTGGCCAATGATGAAATGGCTATTGGGGCGTTGCAAGTGTTGGAAGGGCACCACGTGATGGTTCCGCATGACATCGCGGTGATGGGGTTTGATGACATACGCTTGGCGCGTTATGTGACCCCTTCGCTATCGACGATTCATCAACCGATGTATGAACTCGGGCAGGCCGCCATGAAAAAGTTGGAAGGCGCATTGAACGGCACTTCTACTGGCGGGCTTGAAATCCTTCCGGTAACATTGGTACCGCGCTCTTCCACGCTAGCCTCATTAGCCTCAGAGGAGGATTGCGCGCATGGCTCTTGAGATGAAAAACCGGGCGTTTTGGCTAGACGGTCGTCCCCATTTCTTTTATGGCGGCGAACTGCATTATTTTCGGCTGCCACCTTCTCAGTGGGCCGACCAATTAGGGAGAATTCGCGAGATGGGGATCACGACGGTTAGTACCTATGTGCCCTGGCTTTGGCACGAACCGCAATCCCAAGAGTTCGACTTTACGGGGCAAACCCATCCGCAGCGCAATTTGATACTGTTCTTGTCGCTGGCTTGGGAGGCTGGCTTGACGGTCTTTATCAGACCGGGCCCTTATGTTATGGCAGAACTCCGGCAAGAGGGAATACCCGCTTGGTTTAAAGTGGACTTTCCAGAGGCAATGGCCCGGGGTTCCGATGGGGAGCCTCACCCGACGGGCGTGGTGTCGTATTTGCATCCGGCTTTTTTGGGCCGAGTCGATAATTGGTACGCGCATTTGGCCAGAGCCATCCGGCCCTATTTTTCGGGATCCGGGGGGCCCATTGTCATGACCCAAGTCGACAATGAAATCGGCATGTTGCATTGGGTCAGCGGTATGGGGGATCACCATCCACTCGTCCAAGATCGCTACCAAGAGTTTTGCCGAGTTACTCAAGCGGATCCGGCATCATATTGGACCTGGGGCAAGTTTTGGCGCACCTATCGGGCGGAGTATGCGGAGCATCTCACTAACATGGCGGCAACGCATGGGTTCCCAGGCCCCTATGTGGTTAACGTGCATGGGTTTCGCGACTATTCATTTTACAGCCGTGGAGTGGACTATCCGATTGGGTTGTCGCAGTTGTCCGGCGTATCGACCAGTTCTGTCAGGGTGCTGGGAGGAGACTTTTATCCTGGGCACGTCACCTATGACAACTTTCACGACTTGGCGCTCGCAACCCTTTACACGCGAAGTGTGAACCACGTGGATGCGGCGGCTTTCTCCCCGGAATTTCAGGCCGGTCGTTTTCAAGATCGTCCCCACCTCAATGCGTCGGACTTGGACCTTTCTGCCCGTGTCAGCATGGCGTGCGGCCTTAACGGTATTAACTGGTATATGCTGTCCAGTGGCGAAAACCCGGACAACATTGGGGTATTTGGCAAGGACCACAGCTGGCAGGCACCGGTGGGGCTTAAGGGCGAATATCGCCTATCGGCCAACGTGGTGGAGCATCTGGGGACGCTTTTGAAAAGTTATGGGGCAAGTCTGGTGCAAAGTCACGTCCAACCTGATATCCATATTGGATTTTATTCGGCGTATTACATGACAGAAGAGGCTGGGAGGCATGGAAAATCAAGCCCCGTGATTGAACGCATCGTTCGCCAGCGTGAAACGCTGCATTTCGATGGAATTTATCGGATCCTCGTGGCTGCCAATGTGCAGGTGCAAGCCACCTGGATTGATGGACCGACCAATCTGTTAGACCCCTCCACGTGTCCCAGCCTGTGGATGGCCACGACACGGTATATGGATGCCGACTCTCAAGAACGGTTGGCGCAATATGTGGAGTCGGGCGGCATTTTGATCATGGGTCCCGAAATTCCTGACCAGGATTTGAATGCAGAACCCTGCCGGATCCTCTTGGAAGCTTTGGACTTGTCCCAACCCACCTCGGTTGGTCATCACGGGACGGCCGACATTGGTTCATGGCATTCAGTGTATTGCCCCCAGTACACCACTTTTCCAGACAACCCTTCTCAAAGCGTCTGGGGGAGATTGGCGCCTAGCGGCGACGTGTTAATTTTTGGCCAGGCGATTGGCCAAGGTCGGGTGGTGGTCGTGGGGGTAGGCTGGCCTAGCCTTTATGACCGTTATCACGGGATGATCCGGGAATTGCTGGCGGCGATAACCGCGAAGCCTTTAACCTTAATAAGCGAGGACCCCTCGATCCACGCGCTGGTCCGCCAAGGACCGTCCGGGAACTTTTTGTTCGCCCATAATTTTTCCGAAACCGCTTTAGATACTCATGTCACGTTTTCGATGGATGATGATCAGACCCTTACCTGGCCGCTGTCAATTGAAGCGCGCCAGGGGTTAATGCTGCCGTTTGGGGGGGTAGAGCTGCCCCAAGCCCGGGTTCTGGTGGAATTCACGACAGCGGAAATCAGTCAGGGAGAGGAGATGAGCTTATGGATTCACCGGTCTTGCAGTGCCGGATATGCGCTGTTGCAAAGTCTTGGGCCTGGCGAACCCGAAGTGACTATCCGGAGCGGCGCCGGGAGTGTGTCGGTGAATGGTGATCGCGTGACGGTGCGCTGGGACCATGCTCAGAAACCGGACCCTATTTCTTTAACCTGTCTGAGTGACGGGGTGCCGGTTCCGGGATTGGGTATGGTGCCGGTGCAAACTTCTTGTCAAAAAAAGGAGGATTATTAGATGAGACGGCTACACTTTGGATTGACTGCCGCAGCACTATCGGCAACAACTCTTTTCGCGTTGGCGGGCTGTGGCACGGCTCCGACGACCACTGCGGCGCAAAACGTACCGCTTACCGTTATTCCAGGATTAAACGGGGCGTTTGCCGATAATTTTAATCCCTACTCGTCTAGTGCGCTTAGCGGTACATTGGGATTGATATATCAGCCGCTGTTCTACTTCAATTTGGTAGGGCCCCAAGTCTACGGCCTATTAGGTCAGTCCTATCACTGGAGCCAGGGGAACCGGACGTTGACCGTGACCTTGCGTCCGCACGTGAAATGGTCCAACGGAACGCCTGTGACAGTCAGCGACGTGTTGTACAGTTACGACATCTTAAAAAAGTACCCGAGTCTCGATACCAGTGGGATTTGGAGCCACCTGAGCTCCGTGAGTGCTCACGGTACCAATCAAGTGGTATTTAAATTTCGACATGCAGATGTCCCGTACGGTAATTTTGTGATGGGGGATGTCTATATTGTACCCAAGAGCATCTGGAGCAAGTTCTCCAATCCAGCCAAGGTGACTAATACCAAACCGGTGGGCACCGGGCCGTACGTGGTCCATTCGTTTGCGACCCAGGCGTACACCTATGTGGCCAACCCGCATTATTGGGGCGGCAAGCCTAAAGTGCATGAGCTGAAGTACTTAGACTATAGCAGTGGACATAGCGCCGAGCTGGCCTTGGCCGCCGGCGGCATTGATTGGACCGATCTGTTCTTTCCTAATATCCAGAAAGTCTACGTCAGCAAGGCGCCTCAATACCATCACTATTGGTTTTCCGCCGGGGGAACCAATATGCTGTACCCGAACCTGAAAAATCCCATTCTCTCCAAGCTTGCGGTTCGCCAGGCGATTAGCGACGCAATCAACCGATCCAAATTGGATAAAGTAGGGGAGTATGGCTATGAAGCTCCGGCCACGCCGACCGGCTTGGTACTGCCTCCGCAAAAATCATGGATTGCGCCGAACTTGGCCAAACAGTACCGTCAATTTACCTATAGCCCCCAAAACGCGATTAGTACGTTGAAAGCCGCGGGATTCAAGCGTAACGCCCAAGGGGTGTTCACGACACCGAGCGGCCAACCCTTGTCCTTTACCCTGGATGTTGTGGCGGGCTGGCCCGACTGGGACGCTGACTGCGCTTTGATGGCAAGCGAATTGAAAAAAGTGGGGATTAACGTGACGGTGCAGCAGCTAAGCTTTGGGGCTTACTACTCCAACATTACCACGGGCCATTATCAACTGGCGATGTCCTGGAGTGGAAATGGGTCGACGCCCTACTACTTGTATCAAGCCTTATTGCAACCCAAAAACCCCGGGAATTTCGAGGGGTGGTCTAACGCCCAAACCAACGCGGCGCTGACCCAGTACCGTCGTACCAGCAATGTGGCAATTCAGCATCAGGCCATCGATGCTTTGGAAAAGATCGTCGCGAAGAACCTTCCGGCCATTCCCCTGGTTTACGGCGCTACCTGGTACGAATATAGCACGAAGCGCTTCACGGGCTGGCCCAGCGCACAAAACCCTTACGCACAGCCGGCGCCATACAACTATCCGGCCGAGGGGATTGTCCTCTCTCACTTGAAGCCGCGGACATAAGATAGGAGGGCTCTTGCATGCGCTTTGTCGGGCAACGTTTAGGTTTTCTGGTGCTGTCCTTATGGGCGGCGGCCACGATAAACTTTGTATTGCCGCGGTTGATGCCAGGTAACCCGGCCGTTCTGATGATTGGGCGGTTCAAAGGCCAATTGAGTGCACGCGCCCTCCATGCGCTGAAATTACAGTTTGGAATTACGCATCAGCCTCTGTGGCACCAATATCTGATTTACCTGGGCAATTTGGTGCACGGCAACTGGGGATTGTCGCTTACCTACTATCCGGTCCCGGTGTCTCGCATTATCGCGGAAAGTCTCCCATGGACATTGGGGCTGGTGGGGGTATCGACGGTGCTTAGTGTTCTGATTGGGCTAGCGCTCGGTGTGTATACGGCCTGGCATCGAGGAAGCGCCTGGGATTCGATCTTGCCAACCATGGCCACCTTTACGGCTGCCATCCCCTATTTTTGGCTGGGTACTCTCCTATTGTTTGTGTTGGGATACTTGTGGCACTGGTTTCCTTTGGCGCATTCCTATTCTACAAGCCTGACCCCGAGCTTGACCTGGGCTTTTATTCTCAGCATGCTATACCATGCGCTGTTGCCAGCGCTGACCATTGTCGTGAGCTCCATGGGCGGGTGGCTCTTAGGCATGCGCAACAATATGATTCAAACCCTGGGGGAGGATTACGTGATGTTTGGTGAAGCCCGCGGATTGTCAGATCGGCGTTTGATGGTGCATTATGCGGCACGCAACGCGATTTTACCCAGCATGACCGGATTCGGAATGGCCATGGGGTTTGTAGTCGGCGGAGCGCTTTTGACCGAGATTGTGTTCTCATATCCCGGGGTCGGCTATCAATTATTGGCGGCCGTCCAGAATGAAGATTACCCGTTGATGCAAGGCATTTTCCTGATTATCGCGTTTTCGGTGCTGATGACGAACTTTTTTGTGGAGATTCTCTATGGCCGCCTTGATCCCCGAACGCGAGGCGGTGATGCGCAGTGAGTACGCCCTTAGGGTCTTCCATGACCACATCTCAGCCGACGTACACCCCAAAACATCAGCCCCGCTGGCAGGTCTGGATGGATATCGTCCAACGGGACAAGCGTCCGGTGTGGGGATTGGCTATTCTTTTATTCTTTGTAGGTTTAGCGGTATTCGCGCCGATTTTCACCCCCTATTCGCCGACAGCTACAGCATTTACCCCGATGATGGGGCCAAGCGCACGCCATTGGCTCGGAACCACCGCGAGTGGCCAGGATGTGTGGTCCCAATTTCTTTACGGGGGACGGATCTCGCTGTCGGTGGGGTTCGCTTCGGGATTTATTGCGACGGTCTTGGCGGTTGCCTTGGGGATGCTGCCCGCGTATTTGGGTGGGTGGGTTGACACCCTGATGGCGACGGTGACCAATATTATGCTGGTCATCCCGGGATTGCCGCTTCTTATTGTGATCACGGCGTATGTGCATCAAGCCGGTCCCCTAACTATCGCGGTCGTGATTGCATTAACAGGCTGGGCCTGGGGGGCGCGGATTCTTCGGTCCCAGACGCTGACACTATCCCGTAGAGACTTTGTGAGTGCATCGCGCTTGGCGGGAGAAAGCCGATGGCGAGTGTTGGTGGCCGAAATTCTACCTAATATGCTGTCTTTAGTCGTTGCGAATTTGGTGTTTGCGACTATCGGAGCCATCTTAGCCGAGGCCAGTCTTGAGTTTTTGGGGCTAGGCAATCCGAGCGCGGTGACCTGGGGCACCATGCTGTTTTGGGCCAATTCGGGAGGGGCGTTGCTGAGCGGAGCCTGGTGGTGGATTGTTCCTCCGGGGCTGGCCATTGCTCTCGTGGGATTGGGTCTGGCATTAGTGAACTTCGGCGTGGACCAACTGTCCAATCCGCGACTGCGTCTGAACCGGGTGCGTCTGCCCAAGGCGGACAAAGGAGTTACACGATGACGGCGGCCCTCTCAATCGAGCATCTGAATGTGTCATATCGCACTCCACGCGGCTTGGTGTCTATCCTGAAGGACATCTCGCTAACGCTGTATCATGACGAAATTCTTGGTGTCGTCGGAGAGTCGGGGAGCGGCAAATCCACTCTGGCTCAAGCTATCATGCGCTTGTTGAAGCCAAACACGGCGAAGGTTAGTGGCCGGGTCATGATCGGCAGCAAGGATCTGTATGCGCTATCCACCAAGGAGCTCCGGGCGCTGCGCTGGAAAGATGTGGCCATGGTGTTCCAAAGCTCGATGAACGCGTTAAACCCGGTGATTTCCATTCAGGCGCATTTTTTCGATACGTTGTTGGCCCATCGGCCTCATTTGACGTCCAAAGAGGTTGAGCAACGCACGCATTATTTGCTGCAACAGGTTCGCCTGAACCCTGAGATTGCCCGAAATTATCCGCACGAACTCTCTGGAGGCATGCGCCAGCGGGTGGCCATTGCGTTGGCGTTGGCCTTGGATCCAGAAATTTTAATCATGGACGAACCCACCACGGCGCTTGACGTGGTGGTGCAGCGATCGATTCTTAACGAAATCGCGGCGCTTCAGCGGGAACGCCATTTGTCCGTGGTGCTGATTAGTCATGATTTCAGCTTGGTCTCGAGTCTGGCGCATCGCATGGCGATCATGTATGCGGGACAGTTAATGGAAATTACTGAGTCAAGCGGGGATGATCCGACATCTGTGCGCCATCATCCTTATACCGAAGGACTCATTGCCGCCATTCCGCAATTGATGGGCGACCAGGTGCGCATCCAAGGCATTCCTGGCGAGCCCCCGAACATTGCCGACCTGGTTACGGGGTGTCCCTTCAACGATCGCTGCCCGAAGCGCCTCGACTTGTGCAAGTCGACGCCATTGCCCGTTCTATCGGCCAAGACGTTTATTCGCTGCCATGCCATGGGGGATCGCGAGGAGGCTCATAATGACGGATAATAGAGTCGTTCGGGCAGAAAATCTTACGATTCGATTTACGCGAAAGAAAATGCCCGATATCGTAGCAGCCAGGTCGGTGACTCTTGAAATTGGTGAAAAAGAAACGGTGGCGCTGGTGGGAGAGTCGGGAAGCGGTAAAACGACAATGGGGAGGGCCCTGGTTCGACTGTTGCGACCTAGCAGCGGCACGCTATGGTTTAAGGACCAAAACGTCACGACCATTCGCGGGCAGTCCTTGCGACGCTATCATAGTAAAGCACAGTTGATTTTTCAAGATCCCTTTGGCTCGCTCAACCCCTTTCACACGGTTGAGTATCATTTACGGCGTCCCTTGATGAAACTGCGCGGGGTCTCGCGCCGCGGTGCCCGTGAGGCGGTGTTGGACTTATTGGCGCAAGTGGGGCTCACGCCGACGGTAATCTATCGCGGCAAGTATCCGCACGAACTCTCCGGAGGCCAGCGTCAACGGGTGGCCATTGCCCGGGCGTTGGCGGGCGAGCCCGCCTTTGTGGTGGCGGATGAACCGGTGTCCATGCTGGACGTGTCTCTTCGGGCTGAAATACTGACTCTCTTGGAGTCGCTGCAAGAGCAACGCCATCTGAGTTATTTGTATATTACCCATGACTTGGCCTCGGCCCGGTATCTGGCGCATCGCATTGCCGTGATGTATGGTGCCACGATTGTCGAGATGGCAGCGGCCGATACGGTGGTACGTACGCCGGCCCATCCATACACCCGCCTGCTTTTGGCGGCGTCGGTTGGTAGCGGGACAGTGGCACTGCCTGAGACTCAGTCTCTAGCCCCCGACCTATCGGCGTCTCGCACGGGATGCCCGTTTGCTCCCCGATGTCCCCAGGTCATGGACCGCTGCCGGGTGCAGACACCGAAACTGATTGACATTGAACCTGGTCATGCTGCGGCGTGCTTTTTATATCATGACGGGGAATCCCGGGGGGATTGATGGCATGAACACTGCTATCCCCTGGGGTTCGACGGCACAAGCCGAAATACCGAAACGCGGGTGGGCGATTACCAGGCCGACGCATAGCGCATCAACGGCAACATTTTTTGCGGAACAAGAATCGCCGTCGTTTAGAAAAATCTGGCGCCTCTCTCGGCGCTAGTCGCACGCGCCTATCCCTTAGCGGTAGGGCCTGGATTGAAGTACCCGGTTGCCTGGTGGCAACAACCAGGCCCCGGTACCCCAGTGGCACTTACATGGACAAGAGGTAGCCTACGTAGGCTAGCAGTTCCTGCGCACAGTATGCGCAGGAACCCATATCATCGATGAGCCGCTCTTTGACTTCCAACATGCAGGCGCATTGCTGTTCGTTGAGAGCTTTAGTGGAAGTCGTGACCTTTACCAAGTTGGCCCATCGGAAAAGAGCTTTTTCTCGATAGCGTCCTTCATTTTGGGATGGGAGTCCCAGTGCAGCGACTGCCGGCGGGCCAGCGGTCCGGATTTATCCATCTCCTGACGGAAAGCCGTTGCGGCCGCGTCGATAATGATGAACTCTCCCGCCACCTCAACCTTGACGGTGGTGTGCACAATGCGCGCCTCCGCGTGTTCCAGATAGTGGTCGTAGAGCAACTGCGCGGAATCTTGAAAGGATTCGGCCCCATACCGGCTTTCGCTAAACGGCCCCAGCGCCTTTTGGAGGGCTTACGGGGGCGAGAGTCTCCCAGGGGATCGTGGTCGAGATGACTGGGCGGGCGACGTTCGCTAGCGCTGCGGCTGATGTGTGATATCCTAAATCCTGAGGTGTAAGCGCATGACACAACGAGAGGACGAAGCGGGCCATCCGGCAACACCGCCGACGCGACTTAGCGAATTGGCCGGTCATGAAGACGCCGAAGTTCGCGTGCGGATTGCCGGGAACGTATCAACACCAGCGGAGACGTTGGCGGAGATGGCTCGGGATGCGGATCGGATGGTACGCTTGATGGTCGCTGGCAATCCGCAGACACCCGGACGTGTTCTCGCGTCATTGGCCGACGACACCGACCTCTATGTGCGGGAAATGGTGGGCGGAAACCCGAACTCCCCACCAGAGGTTTTAACGCGATTGGCCAAAGACCCGCATTGGGTGGTCCGCCGCGACGTCGCGTGGAATCCTCAGACCAGCCCGGAGCTTCTCGTGGTATTGGGCCGTGACAAGAACGACCAAGTCCGCCGGCAGGCGTTAGTCAATGTGCACATGCCGGCGACCGAGCTCGCGACGTACGCAGGGGCCCACCGTTGGCAGTTCCGATTCCACGTCGCCCTCGATCCCAACATGCCACCGGAGGTTCTCCACCTGCTAGCGCAAGACCGCGATCCTCGGGTACGCTCCGCAGTGGCACAAAATACTCGCGCGACGGCGGACATCCTCCGATCTTTGTCCCGTGACAAGACGGCACAGGTTCGGGCCCGTGTGGCCGAGCATCCGAAGACTCCTTCGGAGGTCTTGCAGACGTTGGAACAAGACCCCGACCCGGACGTCCGGCACGCTACTCAATGGGTGGCCCAGCATCTGGTCGATGACGAGGCGGTGCTCGCAGATCATACGCGGTTCGATTGGGAACTGGAGCCGCGGGACGGGTGGACTTAGCGAACGCATTAGTTTAGGTTACTAAGGAGCTGGATTCAGGGGCGAATGCGCCTGAACGCTCGGCTCTACATGAGCAGGAAAGTACGCAAAAAACACCGAAGAACCGTAAAGACGGGTTCGTTATGCGGGACACCAATCCGGTGTCGATGGCGGGTTTTACGAGTGTTGCAGAGGAGAGTCAGTATAAATCACGTCATTTACATACTTTCGGACCGAGTGGCTACTGCCATATGGAAAGGGATATTGCACAAGGCATTAAAGTCGCGCATGCTCTTGAAGCCGGAACTGTTTGGGTTAACGGGTATAACCTATTAGATGCGACGAGTCCTTGGGGCGGTGTGAAAACCAGTGGACTGGGGAGAGAAATGGGCAGTGATGCTTTGCAGCATTACGTCGCAATCAAGGCCACTTGGGTTAATTTGGAGTAAATCTAAGTCAAGATTTTCATATGTGAGAACATATAGGATGAACACGTGGTTCCACGTATCTTCCGCATATTTAAAGGCAGCAGGAGGGATGGTCGCGTGGTAATGATCAGCCGGATGCGATATGTGTGGGTGGCCATTGGGTCCCTCATTGGAATATATTTAACCGCAGTGCATTACGGACCGGTTCCGGTGGCATGTCCGGTAACCGCGGTAATTAATTGTGTGGCGGTGCTGCATTCAGCGGGCAGCATGCTGGGGCCATTCCCGCTGGCGCTTTGGGGCGTGATTTGGGCAATTGCGGGTGCTGCCACACCTCGCAAACTACGGACGTTGTGGATGGCAGTAGGTATTGGCGGCATATTGTGGGCAATCGGACACGAATTGGCTCTGGGGCAAATTTGTCTTTGGTGCTCGGCTTTTCAAGCAGACATCATCTTGGTCATGTTGGCATGGCGGCGCCATGGGAAAAGCGGTGTCGGACGTTCGGACTCTCCTGGCTAAGCCCAATTCCGTAGAGAAGGGTCTTCAAACTTGTTTTCCGCACCTAAAAACTCCCAATTTTATTAAATATAGTAAGAATATTCCGCAAATGCTTTTGAACATAACGCCCGCGCATTCCCCTTCTTAGGCGCAAGCCAAGAGGGGGTCAAGCGGGCCAGCCCGCAGGGCTAGACAAGGCCCAAACTTTTGGTTTAGTCTAAGGACATAGGGCCGGAACGGTCCGAATCGACGCCTGGGGAGATCCAGCATAAGACGTACGTGGCCTAACGGCTCGGCGCAGCGGTCGTAGAACCAGGAACTTCTAGAGGGTGACCTCAGAAACCCCCGCCTCACCCCGTTAGGGTCAGGCGGCGGGAGAGTTCATGCGTTCGGACGCATCGGGCAGGACCATCCCGAACTGCTCTGCAGTTAAGCGCAGCGCGAGACGGCCCCCCGCTCCATCGAATTTCCGTGACACACGCTGATCCCACCGCGTGTGTTTCGCGGTTCCCACGGTCCGAACTGCCCCTTTATTAACAGTTCGGATCGTAGTTTTATACCCGTTCACTCTTCGCCAATGGGATTCAGTCAGCGCACACTCTGTTCGAAATGTCACAGCGCAAAAAGCTCACAAAAGAAGCACATGGCGTCCCATGACATGGTTTGATATAATCCATTTCAACTGCATGATTTCGTTGAAAGGAGGCCTATGTCATGGTGATATTGATAGGAAATATTGCCTTTCCTTATGACCAAGGACATATCTTAGAGCCCGGCCAGGGAGTAGTATGCCATTTTCCGGGTTTGGGCTCGTCAGACCGTGGGAGGCCTCCTCGCATCCATATGCGATAGCTCCTCATCGGAATCTCGGGCGGCCTCGCCCGAGATTCTTTCGTTTGGGGGAGACTTATCGTGTCACATCGGCCAAACAACTCGCTGATTGCCTTTTACTGCTTTACCGGTCTCTGGTCTTTCAATGCTACCAGTGGTCTTTGGATTCTATATTTAATCCACTGTCATTGGTCCTTATTTCAAATCGGTATTGCTGAAGCCGGATTTCATCTGGTGTCGTTCATGTCTGATGTGCCGACCGGGGCATTTGCCGATCGGTTCGGTCGGCGCCAGAGCCTCATGATTGGTTTGCTGATTGGGTCCACGATTCCCGTGATGACGTTTGTATTGGCGCCCCGCAGTGTTTTTCTAGGCGTGCTTAGCATATCTCTTGGGGCGCTCAGTTGGACATTTATTGGTGGTGCCGATCAGGTGCGTATTCCGACCAACTTGACCACGAATTCCAGTAAATCCTGACCACTCAATCCAATAAATCCTGACCACTTTTAGGTTCCCGTACTCGTTGGTTCTGTTATAGCGGAATCGGACGCCGTTGGCAAGATCTTGCGCGTCGATTCCCCGTGA
>JAJZZP010000043.1 GCA_021797515.1 Bacillota bacterium
CTCAACCGAGTGAACGAGGTTCCTGCTCGACTGAAGAATTTCCTGCACGCTCACACGAGCTTCGACCGAGATCCCCTCCAGGGATATCTGAACCTCTTTTCCTTCACGATGAACCCGCCTGCTGAGCATCTGGAGAAGGTCGACATCTTACTAAATCTTGCATTAAATACGCGAAAAACGCTAAGGTACCGCTCGTTCTACCACATGGATTAAGGATTTTGCATCAACAATGTGCAAATAAGGATTTTTTTCTTTTCATTCTTTATTCTTTTTCAGATCCAACCCATTCAGCACCGCATTCCGAAGGCTCGCGAGACATGGGGAAAGCGGACGTCACTATTCAAGACCGTGCTGGATCGCAAGACGCGATGCTCAATGCGCCCGTGGTCTTTGTCCCAAGTATCCACCGGAGAGGGAAAAATCCTCGGGCTTGAGGGTGCGAATGTCGGCTCCCAACGAGGGTTGATTGCCTTGAGCGATGAACAGATAATCTGCGTGTTTTTCCTCCACTAGGGAGGTTGCGAGTCCCGTCTGGGTGTGCATCGCATCGGCGGTGACGAGCATGCTGTTGAGGTCAAGGGGTTCGCGGAGCGGAATCCATCGCGGGAATCTCGTTCGATTGTTCGGCAGTGGCGGTTTGGGCGCTGACACGGGTGGTCCCATGAATGACCGCGGCGACCAGATGGCGCGGTTTGACGGTCTCACTGCCGGAGCCCCGGAGGGGTTTTGCCGTTGCAAGCGATGGCATCCGGCACACCGTATTCGGCCATCAATGCGGATAAAATGCGATCCAGAGCGTCCGCGTCGCTGCGTTGGAGGGCGCGCCGAATGGCGGATTCACTGGGCGGAATATAGCGGCCCTTAAATCGAGCCGCCTTCAAGGTGGCAAGGCCGCCCATTGCCCGATGGCGAGTAAACTGGTGCAGCTGGCTGCGATCGCGGGCAACGCGATCGTGAGCAAGGTCACATACGCATGCCGAATGTCCCGCCGTTTGCGAACATCCGGCAGAGTCGCTAAGCGGACCATGAGACTTTGTGGCGCTGTGACCAGCGCCACGATCGAGAACGCCATGGGAACCCCTCCAGAGGTCAAGGCGCCCACATCCCACACTGCCGTGAGCCAAGAACGCGCCTGGGGCGCCAAGGGCAAGACGGCTACACGTCTCGTCTGCCCACGCCAGGTATAGGTCCCATAATGCCGCCCAAAGCCGAGGGTCGTCCCGATATCCTGCCAGTTAGCCGCCCGATAGACCGTCCCCCGAAAGCGCGAGGGGTCGATAGTAGCTATGGCCGTTGTGCACCGTTCTCAATTGCTTCCCGCAATTGGTTGATTGTGGTCTGGCGGTTGGGTGCGCCGAAAATGGCACTTCCCGCCACAAATACGTTGGCACCTGCTTCGCGCATCACCCCGGCGGTTGTTTCGTTAATACCGCCGTCCACCTCAATCAGCACATCAGCATGGCCGGTCACATCGAGCCATTCTCGAAGTTTCTGGACTTTGGCCACTGTGGCCGGGATAAATTTTTGCCCGCCAAATCCTGGATTCACTGTCATTATTAAAACAAAGTCCAGATCATCCAATACATACTCTAGCACATTGAGAGATGTTGAGGGATTCAAGGCCACCCCCGCCCGTACATGGGCTTCGCGAATGATCTGTAATGTTCGGTGAATATGAGGAGTAGCTTCAGCATGAAACGATATACTGCCCGCCCCTGCCTTGATAAATTCTGGGATGTAGATTTCCGGCGACACAATCATCAAATGCACGTCTAACGGGCTAGGAGTGACCGTTTTTAGCCACTCAACGACAATTGGTCCCATCGTAATGTTCGGCACAAATTGTCCGTCCATCACATCTACGTGAATCCAATCGGCGCCATAACCGACTACTTCCGTTACCTCATCGCCCAATTTAGCGAAGTTCGCAGATAAGATAGAGGGCGCAATTAATCGCAAGAATTCCATTGCCACACCTGTTCAGAGATGCCGCTAATCACGAGGTCGCCTCCAAACAGCTCCTTTCCTGCAAAGTTTGGCCACGCTAGTCTAGGAGTTGCTCAATCATCAACTCTTCGCGACGAAAACTGTGGTCCAAAAACGCAACCATACTTGCCACTAGTATACGCGATACGTTAACCGGATCATAATGGAGCGCATCAAGGTGACTTTTCACTTCATCTCCATAACAAATGGCGATGCTCAGCACTTCACCCGAACCCGTCGTCTTTAACGCGCCCGCCACCGCGAATCCTAACGGTTTTATGTCGGATCTCACCTTGTTTGGACAGAATTGAATCGGTTGTTCTCCCTTTGACTGTCCGCTCCCTAAGGCTCTATACGGACGCTCAATACGCGATCGTATCGCCCGAAAGCGCTCAGGTCCAGAGTTTCGCCCAGCCGCGCAATCGCGCTCGGGACCTGAGCGCTCTCAGGCAAAAACCCTGGCATCAAGCGCGTCCGTCGCCGCGGCATAGCATCCGTTCATAGCAGGACCTCCCAGACAGTTCGCGGGGCGACTTGCATTTAAGGCACTCCCATCACGGCGTCAGCGGTCTGGGATGATCTGGTCGAGAATCATACGGTCACCAGCATGAAACGCAGATAGGCTAAATTTTTGGCTATTTGCAAAACGTGGTTGAACCAGTAACAAACGTATCGGGCGGAGTTGTGTCCGATGTGTGCAATAGAGGGTGGAATTCTATTTGAGACAGGGTATGCCGTATTGTGCAAAACAGGGTTGAAAGATGAAATGGAAGATACGAATGGGTGCTACTAATGGACGATCGCCCTCGTAAACGCAGCAACGTCTCCGTAGCTAGAGTCAGTCAGCTTTTAACTCGGAGTCCAGAATCCCCATCCACAGGTCATCCCACCAGCGATCGTCCAACCAGAGGGACTCTCGCTCACGGCCCTCCACGACGAACCCACAGCTTTCGTAGCTGCGAATGGCCCGCACATTATAGGCGGCCACACGCAGAGCCACCCGGTGTAGGTTCAGGTCGTCAAAGGTGTGCTGCAAAATGCGCCGAACCGCTTCGCGACCGTATCCGAGCGACCAAAATCGGCGGTCATAGATGCCCATGCGAAGACGGGCATGACGATGGTCGGGGTCGATGCCGAAAATGGTGATTTGCCCGATGTACCGACCTTGCGGTTGGGGAACAGCGGTACCGTCGGGCCAGACTTTGGCGGCCAGTATCCAAGACCGACTGAGAGCGCTGTTCTGCGCCGTTAAGGCGGACAACTTCGCGCACACCTCTTCGGGCGAAAACGTTTTGGGACTGCCGTCTCCGCCATACATCCGATTCTCTTCCGGATCGCGAGGGATCTCGACACGGCTGGGGATATCGGCCTCCACGGGCTGTCGCAACCACAGGCGTGCTGTCTCGAATTCCACACTAGGATTCACAGAACCACTCCTTCCGTCATTTCGGTTGTGTCCGCAGAGCTACAGCCGCATGAAATAGCGCCGCCGGTTTACTTCGACGACAATGACAGGGTGTTCCTTCTGGGAATGTCTCGCCCCCAATAAGCCCGTATGGTGGTTGAGCCACGCTACCTTGTGATGTAGACCATGACCCCGATGAACACCACGACTCCGAGCCAAACCGCTATCCCCCAGGCCGAGCGACATTGACGTTAAAGCCACCCCATTTGGGAATAAATGTGCGGGGGTCGTCTTTGTTGTAATAGATGATGTGTGACCACCAGGGTCGCTGATCACCAGACGGTTTGTGGGGGCTCTACTCATTTCCTCCCTCCGGACAGTAAACATCTCACTTGATGGCGCAGGCCTGGATCTGGAGGCCGGGCGACGTTCGAGAACGGAATCGTTAGGAGCGATTCCAGCCGACCAGGAGGATTTGCACGCCGAAAAACACGAGGCTCCATACGATGCTGACAACCCACAGGATCCATTTGCCGCCGCCGTACTGTCCACGCTTATCCCCATTAAAGGCGATAGTTCCGCGCGCATGCAGTTCCACCAAGAGAACGAATAAGGCGAAGCCGGCGGCCTCCAGTAGCGCGGTGCCCCATAGTCCCCAAAACCGTGGGGCCCACCCATTAGGCACGCCGCCCATGCCTTTATGGATGACCATTCGACGCGGCATGGATGGCCATTCCATCCCGCTATAAATCCATAAACCGACAGTCAAAAAGGCAGGCACGGTCCAATAGCGACGAAAGATCCGCAAGGATTCTTGAGGCATACGCATCCTCCTCTGTCGTCACCCAACTAAGTGGCCAACAACCTCTTTCAAATAATGATATCAGAATATTATACTAGTTCACTCTCTCGATCCGCACTTTGGTGCACTAGGGTTTGCTTGCGCCAGGCGAACAGTGGACTCCGATTGCCCGTTCCGTCTTCAAAAATTCCAACCAGCGGAGAATCGCAACCAGTCGAGTACGGCCCTCACAGTCCAACCTTGGTCGAACTTGCCGAAGAATGCGGTTTGGACTAAAAAGCGGGAAAACCCAACCTCAGATTGCACATAGCCAAATTTTTTCAATACAGGGTATCGGTCAAAAACGGAGCAAGAAAAACCCCTTCAAGACGCTGAAGTGGTGCCTTTCAACGGTCTTGTAGAACCAATCAGAATGGTGCTGCCGACCGAGTTTACTCACCATATAGAAAAAGGGCCCAGCGTCAAATTTTCTGTGGCCCTCGCGGTAACAGACCTATTTATGAATTTGATAGGTCACCCAGTCGCATTTGGGTCAACCTCAATGCTTCTGCATTGCTGTCTCCACCAAACGCATGTCGCCCTTTGGATATAGCCGCTACTAGAGTAGTTCCCGAACCCATCATTGGATCCCATACCCAATCTTCCGGTTCGGTGCAAAGTTCTGTCAAACGGGCCATCAATTGAAAAGGTTTTTGTGTAGGATAACCTACGCGTTCCTTCGCGCTGGTGTTAATGATGGGTATATCCCAAACACTATCGATAGCACGCCCCCGTCCCACTACTTCTTCTAAATATATTCGGTACGCATGCGACTGTCCTTTACCCCGATGTCCCCAAATCCATTCATGACCCTCTTCGTCTCGGTGCACTACTTGTTTCTTCATCCGAACATATTCGTCGCGATCCCAGGGATCAAACACCGGGGTAAACGTGGCCGCGGCACTTTTAGCCCAAATGAAGAGGGTATCATGTTTCGAATTGATACGAAGTCGAGCCGATTGGCGTCTTCCTGTATAGTGCCAAATGACTTCATTGCGAAAATTGTCCCAGCCCATCACTTCGTCGCCAATGACCTTGATGTAGTGACCCGCATGCCAATCGCAATGAACGACTAAAAATCCATTCTCTGCCAAATAAGGGATCCATAATTCCATATGGCTCTTAATCCACGCAAGATATGTAGACAAATTCGGCCATTCATCTGAAAACTCGCCGCGCTCCGCCTGATGGTGGCGACCAGTAAAAAACGGTGGATCCCAATAAATCATTCGAAATTGTTGAGGAGCATAATGCGACAAGAGATGGTCACACTGGTCTTGAGCCGATCCGTGAAACAACTTGGCAATATGAGAGCCATCCGGTAAAAGGGTAGTGACTTGAGGGGAGATGTCATCATCAGAAAGAAGCTTCCCGATCCGCGCACTTTGTTGGCCAATGAACGCACTTTCCTCTCGTGGCTGAGGACTGGTATTGCTTTGATGGCTTTTGGTTTCGTCGTTTCCAAATTCGATTTGTTCCTGCATATCCAAACGCACCAACCTTATCACGAAGGAATTTTAGGATTGTTTTTAGTGGCTGGCGGAGTGATGATTATCGCTTTTTCATCGTTACACTACCATAGAAACCGCGATCGCCTCGAACACCAAGAATCACTTTCACGGTCCAAGCTTCCGATGTTCATGGGTTTAGGACTGGTCGTGGTTGGACTTTTGGTATTCATTTATCTCTTTCGGGCACATTAAAAACCATATCAGCAAAAAAATTGGAGCTCACGACCGGGATTGAACCGGTGACCTCGTCCTTACCAAGGACGTGCTCTACCTGCTGAGCTACGTGAGCAACGTGGTTGCGGGGACAGGATTTGAACCTGCGACCTCCGGGTTATGAGCCCGACGAGCTACCTGGCTGCTCTACCCCGCGATGGTGGATGGGGTTGGATTTGAACCAACGTAGGCGCTAGCCAGCGGTTTTACAGACCGCCCCCTTTAGCCACTCGGGCACCCATCCATAGTTGCATTTGTGACGTACGCGCATCATTGCGTAGCTATTTTATATGCTGCACAGGTCTCATGTCAACCCATGAACTCTTGCTTCTTGTTAATGCAGACAATTTCAACTAACTCTAAATGGGGAACGCCATACAAACCTAAGCATTACACCATATCGCCATAAAGAGGATGGTCCGCAGTCTGTTAAACTATCCCACTGCGCTCACAAAACGGTTTTTGGAACATGGTTCTTCCGTGTCTTGATCCAGGCTAAGCAGAGACGGATAATTCCTGATGGAATCTAGACTATGAGACGGGGGTCTTCCTCATATGGGGCAAATGCGATTATCCATCGTAGCAATCCTTGTGCTATTCACCGTTGCCGGATGTGGCTCCGTCTCGGGTATAGCTACCACGCCCATTGTCTCCAATACCACCGCTAGTCCAACATCATCCAGCTCATTATCCGGTTTGTTTCTGAAAAGTGGTCAAACCTGGCAATCCCTTGCTAACAATACGGTCACACCGCGAGAAACTATTGAAATAACCAGCACCGCCGAGGGTCGGGTTATAGCCAGCCTCTATATTAGTGAAGGCGGCTCGTTGATTGAGGGGTCCGTCAAAGGAACAGGATTAAGCGGTGACCATATAATTCGTTTTTCGGGCTCGATTAGCGAACCGGGATTGTTTTCGAATTCCATTTTTCCTGTCGCCATGCAAATAAGCGATGTGAATCCCAACACCATTGATGTCAGTCAAACTGTTCATGGTAGCCCTATTAACACCTATACCGACCAACCCTTCCGGCTGACTCCCGGGAGTTAAGGATACACCCAAAACCGTGTGGCCACAGCAGAAATTCGCTTGCTCCAAATCCACAGCAATTACCGGCGATTGAACCCGAATGCCCCCAAATCCTTGGGGAACCCTCTGAAGGGAAGGGCCCCGGATCGAGGCCCAGTCAGGTCAAAACGGAATCAATCTATCTCGGGACAGCAGACCAGGTACGCGATCGCTGTCGGGCCGAGCTCGCCCCCCAAAAAGTCCAGACCAAGGCGTTTGGCTGGGTGATGACGGTGCTCCACATGATTGACAGCCTGGGTTTGGTGAACGCCGTGAATCAGTACGTGCCCCAACGCCAACAGGGGTTAAGTCCCGGCGTCTATATCGCACTGGGCGTGTTAGCCCAATTATGTGCACCCGACAAGAGTTGGCGGAGTATTGCAAGGTAACGGCAAAGTATCGAGTTGAATATTGCGACTATGTGCCGCAGGCGCACTTGATGATGAAGGGGCCGGGAGGGCGGTCCGTGGTCGGGCGGCTTCGTGCGATCTTGGACA
>JAJZZP010000116.1 GCA_021797515.1 Bacillota bacterium
AAAGGGTTCGTCAGTTAGGGAAAGAATAACGACGGACACGTGGCTTACGAGGCCCATAAAAGAGTGGCCGTTGTGGCCACTCTTTTATGGCGGACTCCAAGGGAATCCATTAACCCGGAAGAAATCTTTAATGAGAGAAACAGCATCTGCGATCAAACCCCTGAACTAAAGTGTGCGATGCATCGGGGGATCCTCGAACGGTATTATTCGAATCCCGATCGCGTCTAGGGGGGAAAAATCCATCTCTGGTGCCATGAAGGGCCATCTTAGCGAACGTGTGGTCTGCGCTATATCCCTGGCAATGATGGCCTTGAGACTGCACACCGTCGGCAAATACCCAGGATCTACCAAAAGACCACTCTTCGAGGATGGGATCGTGGTGCTGTTACTTCAAACACTACCGAACCACCGGATAGGCGCCCGATTCTGAACACAGATTCGCAACCATTGCATCGACGTGGTTCCCTGCATCGCGCAGACGTTCATCATGTTCTCCCAATAAGGACATCATAGTGCGGTATACTACAATCGTCTGCGTTTCATCCCCGTACACACCTAAACGCACAGGCATATCGGCAACAGCAGTAATTGCGATCGCTAAATATGTCGCTCCCACCGGAGGATTCCCAAATATCAGAGTGTAAGCCCACGGCGGATTTCGCGCCCCGCGTATGGCCATATCCTCTTCATGATTAACGACAGCATACTCCACCAAGCTATGCGATTTTAGTGTAGCCCGAAACTTCTCAACCCATTGTTCGGGATCCGTGTTTGCTCTGTACTGCTGAAGATGTTCCACCAGTGCTTGCCCTCCTTCATTTCGGTGAGGCCAAATTGCGCCTCCCTTATTTCTTGAAAACGCATCGCCATTGACTAGAAATTTTTAGATGCAGCCGATCTTATGAAACATGACGGCGATATTGCTGTCGCGCTCGATATTGAATAGGCACTCGACGTAAATAGGCTAGTGGCAGGCTCCATATATGGACCAACCGCGTAAACGGCGAAATGCCGAAGAGCAGAAATGCCAAGATAATATGAATCTGGAATATCATCGGGACGTGGGCCATCAAAGCGACGTGAGGGTGCAATATTAATAAGCCGCGTACCCATGGCCCAATGGTATGCCGGTAACCATAAGGCCCAACAATATTGTTGTAAACCAGCGTAATGCTGTCACCAGTAGTGACAACGATAAACAACAATATCAACACAACCATATCCGACACACTCGAGTTTCTCCGAACCCGTCGGTCTCCGAACCGCCGCACAAGTAGAATCAGCAACCCTACCCAGGTCATCAGTCCTGCGATACCGCCAAGAATATCGGCATTCGCATGATACATGTTGTGCGACACACCAAGTGCTTGGTAGACGGCCACAGGAATCAGGAGGCCCATCACGTGGCCCACGATGACCAAAAGAATCCCCCAGTGGAAAAGCTGACTACCCCACCGCAACTGCTTTTTTTCTAATATTTCGCTGGACCGGGACCCCCAACTCATGGGACGATAGGCGTAACGATACAAACTGCCCACAATCATCACGACAAGACATAAATAGGGATAAATCAACCACCAAAACTGATTCATAATGCTCCCCCCCACTACGTAAATTCTAGAGGAAATGGCAAATCTTCCAGATCGGGACTTTCTCCAACATCTGTTATCAAAGTCGAGCCTCCGTTACCAAGGACGCCGGTTAGCAAGACAAATAGCGGTCGATAAGGGTGTCCGTCGGTTAATACCTGGACAATTTGTTGGGCGACAGCCGCCACACGATCCTTTAACTCCCCGCCAACTGAATCGGGTCCCACCGCCAAAAACTCAATTAATAAAGGCAGATAATCGGGCAACTCTCCCAAAGCCACGCCGTAGCCTGCATCGCTGAACCATTGCCCCAATTGAATGAGTGCCGCCCCACGCTCTCGCGAGTCTCCGAATTCATGTGCTGTAAGATATAGTGATGCAACCTCCGACAAGTCAAACGTCTTGACATAGTCTTCTTCCAGTCGGTTCCAATCGTCTTGCCATGCGTCCAGCATTGCGGCAAGTTCGGGACAGTAGTCCTGGGCAACGGAATAGCGATCTTGGACGCGTTGCTTAAAACCTGGAGTCCCAGGATAATCCATGAATCCTGCAATGAGTTTTAGCGTGATCCGCTCGGTATCGGTCAGTTGTGGTTCCCCCTTTCCAAAAGATTCAGCCGCAGCGGTGCCACAACTCCTTCAGGCGGGGCCAACTCTTCTAAACTACACGCTCCTTGCAAATATTCAGGGTTTTCTTCTTGATTTCGGTTAGCCGTAGGAATCACGTAGCGTTCTCGATATTTGGCCACTCCTAAAAGGCGCACCATTTCTTCTACTTGGTCCATCGTAATTTCTGCTTCCTGTAAAAGCCGACTTGAAGACAATGTATCGCCCACGATTTTTTCCCGCATGGCGACCCGCATGGCTGTCAATTTGCGCAGCGCCTGTCGAACAGGACCGACATCGCCTGCCGTTAAAATCGACGCTAAATATTCCATGGGAATACGCATATCTTCGACCGCAGTAAGATACGCATCAGCAGTCATGACCTCTTCGTTGGTTAAGTGATTCATCATGGGACTTAGCGGCGGAACGTACCATACCATGGGTAACGTGCGATATTCCGGGTGTAGTGGCAACGCAATTTTCCATTCGACGGCCATTTTGTAGACGGGTGATCGTTGTGCACCCTCAATCCAGGCTTCAGGAATACCCGCCTTGCGCGCTTCGGCTACAACCTCAGGGTCGTGCGGATTTAAGAACACGCTGAGTTGCCATGGATAAAGATCGTGTTCGTCGGTAACCGAAGCCGCCTCCATCACGCGATCCGCATCATATAACACAGGCCCCAGATATCGAATGCGGCCGACACAAGTTTCCGAACACACTGTCGGTAATCCCGCTTCGATTCGTGGATAGCAAAACGTGCACTTTTCGGCCTTATGGGTATTCCAATTAAAGTACACTTTTTTATAAGGGCAGGCACTAATGCAAAATCGCCAACCTCGACAGGCGTCTTGATCCACTAGGACGATGCCGTCTTCTTCCCTTTTGTATATGGCGCCTGACGGACACGCCGCCACACATGCAGGATTCAAACAATGCTCACAAATTCTTGGTAAGTACATCATGAAAGTTTGTTCATACTCAAATGCCACATGCGTCGCAAGGTTTTGCAAATTGGGATCACGGGGGGCAATTTCCGGTCCCCCAGCTAAGTCATCGTCCCAATTAGGCCCCCAGACCGGTTTTTCCATCACCTCGCCCGTCAATAGGGAATATGGACGGGCAATTGGCTGATGCTTTTTTGGAGGGCTATTGATCAATGTTTGATAATCGTAACCCCAGGGTTCATAGTAATCATCAATTGCTGGCAAATCAGGATTATAAAAAATGTGAGCTAATTTGGCAATGGCGCCTCCCGCCCGCAATTTGAGCTTGCCTCGTTCCAGCTTCCACCCACCCCGATATCGGTCTTGATTTTCCCATTCTTGGGGATAGCCCGGCCCCGGACGCGTTTCCACATTGTTGAACCAAATATATTCTGTTCCCGGTCGATTCGTCCATGTGTTCTTGCACGTCACGCTACAGGTGTGACATCCGATGCATTTATCCAAATTCATCACCATAGCGATTTGGGCCTTAATTCTCAAGCCAATCGACCTCCTTTAGCGGGCGGATCCACGTCAGCACGTCACGTTGGTGACCCGTGGGGCCATAGTAATTCATACTAAAGCTCAATTGAGCGTATCCACCAATCATGTGGGTTCCTTTGGGAATGATTCTGGTAACGCTGTTATGGGTTCCTCCGCGATCTTCGGTAATAGCGCTTTTTGGCACTCCGATGGTGCGGTCTTGGGCGTGATACATAAGAGCGACTCCCGTTGGGATACGATGAGAGATCACGGCTCGAGCTACGATCGCTCCATTGCGGTTAAAGACCTCAATCCAATCGTTATCCTTTATCCCGATAGCGGCGGCATCTTCAACGCTCATCCAGACGGTTTGTCCTCCGCGAAACAATGACAACATGCGCGGAGTGTCCGCATAAGTCGAGTGAATCCCCCATTTCTGGTGCGGCGTCAGATAACGCACCGTCACGGCACGTGAGGCATCAAACACTGGAACCGAATCTTGTGCCGCAAATGGGGGATAATCATTGGGCGGCCGATAGATAGGCAATCCTTCTCCATAATCCAACATGACTTCGTGGTCCAAGTAAAAATGCTGACGACCTGTTAGAGTGCGCCAGGGAATTTTATAGTCCACGTTGGCCGTAAACGGGGAGTAGCGCCGTCCTTCGCCTTCCAAGCCTGACCACACCGGGGCAGCCAGGGCCAGTCGAGGTTGCACCGTCAAATCCTCAAACCGATACACAGTGTCCTCCCGTCCGTGAATCGCGCCCATTAGAGACAAACCCGTGGTCTTTTCCAACGCGTGCCATTCTTCTACAGCCCGATGTCCATTGGTTGCGCCAGACAACGTCAAAATCGCTTCAGCGGCTTGACGACCAGACCACAACGATGGTCTCCCAAATCCCGGGCCCGACCGTGTCGATACTCCTACACGCTCGCGCAATTCCTTAACGGCTGCAGTTCCCGCAATGCGGATACCTTTGGTGACCAATGATTCGTCCGCCAAGGGTCCCAAAGTGGTCATTTGGTCCACGACATGGGCATAATCTCGATGCACCAGCACTAAGTTAGGCAGGGTTTGTCCCACTACCGGGTCGCACTCCCCCGCACGCCAATCCCGCACTTTTCCTAATGGCTGCCCCATTTCTCCAGGCGTATCATGCTGTAAGGGAACCATTACCAAATCATCGACTTCGGCCAGGTGCTCTCTTGCTAGCTCCGAGAAGGCTTCCGCCAGTGTGCGAAATGCATCCCAATCGGTCTTGGATTCCCAAAGTGGATCTACTGCCGGATTAAACGGATGTACGAAGGGATGCATATCGGTACTACTCAAATCATGCTTTTCGTACCAGGTGGCGGCAGGTAGCACAATGTCCGCATATAGACCGCTGGATGTCATGCGAAAATCAATATCCACTAACAAATCCGTTTTCCCTTCAGGGATGTCTGGAGGGAGTTTGATGGTATTTGGTTGCCATGATTGATCCGGGTTACCGAGCACGTGTCCAGTAGCGCCCAGCATGTGCTTAAGAAAATATTCGTGTCCCTTGCCGCTTGCTCCCAGCAGATTCGATCGCCACACAAAGAATACGCGGGGAAAATTGCGCGGATCATCGGGATTTTCTATGGCCCACTCTATCGAACCATCGACAAGCCTGTTCGCTACATACTTTGCAATCTCCCCGGGATCTGATGCTCCGTGATTCCTCGCTTCTTCAACTACTGCAATGGAGTTTTGCGTCCACTGCGGGTAAGACGGCAACCACCCTAATCGCGCAGCCAACGCATTCATATCTGCCGGATGGGCATTGCGATATTTGCCGTCCGTTGGAATTCCGTCCAAAGGGGCTACAGGTTCTTCATAGCGAAATTGGTCGGTCGCAAAGTAAAAGAATGAGGTTCCCGCATGTTGCCGGGGGGGGCGCATCCAGTCAAGAGCGAAGGCCAGTGTGCTCCATCCTTCTAGAGGGCGCACCTTTTCCTGGCCCACATAATGTGCCCACCCTCCTCCATTTACGCCTTGGCTGCCGGTTAACAATACAAGATTGATAATGGAACGGTAAATCAAATCGCTATGATACCAATGGTTTGTTCCCGCGCCTAGCGCAATCATCGACCGCCCCCGCGTCTTCGCGGCATTTTCCGCAAACTCCCGAGCGACGCGAATCGCCAAGTGTCGATCCACTCCTGTGATCGACTCTTGCCATGCGGGTGTGTAGGGCATAGTATCGTCATAATTTTCGGGATAATCCCCAGGTAGCGCTCGATCCACACCCATATGCGCCATCATAAGATCATACACGGTGGATATCCACAAGAACTTTCCATCGTGATCCATAATTTTCTTAACAGGGACACCGCGCACCAATGGTGACGCCTGTTGAGCGTCAAAGTGTGGGAAAGACAACTCGATAACTTGGTCGGCATCCTCGATAAACGATAAGGCCGGATCAATCGGCTCAGCGTTAGGGTTTTCCATCTTGAGGTTCCATTGGCCTTGGCCGTCCCAACGATACCCTAAACTACCATTAGGGACCTGCGGGCGAGCCGTGTGGTGGTCCCACACTACGGTTTTCCACTGGGCTTTCGGCACGTCAACGCCTACATCGGCTGCGTTGACAAAGCGATCCGCAATCCATCGGCCGTCCTTCTCCATGACCATGACCAGAAACGGCAGATCGGTATACGTCTTCGCGTAGTCCAAGAAATATGGCGTCGGATGTTCCACATAAAATTCTTTTAGGATTACATGCGTCATGGCCATCGCCAAAGCAGCATCGGTTCCCGCCTTAGCGGGCAACCACAGGTCGGCAAATTTAATGTATTCAGCATAATCGGGGCTGACCCCTATGACTTTAGTCCCGTGGTACCGTGCCTCCACCATGAAATGCGCGTCGGGAGTCCGCGTCATCGGCAAATTCGTTCCCCAAATTATAAAATAACTCGCATTATACCAGTCCGCACTTTCCGGCACGTCGGTTTGCTCCCCCCAAATTTGGGGAGACGCAGGAGGCAGGTCTGCGTACCAATCGTAAAAACTCACCATGGTACCACCAACCAGCGACAAGAACCGTGAGCCAGCCGCAAAGCTCACTTGGGACATGGCGGGAATGGGGCTGAACCCCGCGATGCGATCAGGGCCATATTGCTCAATGGTATCTAACATGGCCGCTGCAATGAGCTCACTCACTTCGTTCCAGCCAGCTCGCAACAATCCCCCTTTTCCTCTCGCCTGTTGGTAGGCCAACCGTTTCGCCGGATCTTCCATAATACTGCGCCAAGCAATGATAGGATTACTTTCCTGGGTACGTATCTCGCGCCAGATGCGTAGCAATTCGCTCCGTACGTAGGGATACTTTACACGGCCTGGGCTGTACAAGTACCACGAATAGCTCGCTCCCCTAGGGCATCCTCGTGGTTCGTATTCTGGCACATCATCGCCTAACGATGGGTAGTCTGTCTGCTGGGTTTCCCAGGTCACAATGCCGTCTTTAACATGAATTTTCCAACTACAAGAGCCTGTGCAGTTCACCCCGTGTGTCGAACGCACTTCC
>JAJZZP010000129.1 GCA_021797515.1 Bacillota bacterium
GTTGGAAATCGAACCACGGCGGCTAGCCGCCGTGCCGTCAGGGTAGTCAAAAAAGTTTGGTGTCTACCTCTGGGTCAGGGTGCGAAATACGGGTCGTGCGTGAGGGATATATTGTGTAGCAAACATCAGTAGGTATTTGATCCTTATGGCAAGGTCTTAGGCGATTATTCAGTGATATGGTAGGCGTTGCTACAGGCTGTTGATGTTAATGGCTAGCACAAATTTATAGGGAGTATTACTAATGCCTTTGTCTGATGTTTGGATTGCGTGTCTGGAAGAAGCTTGGATTGCCTATTGTCACGGTCAACTTATCTTGGCGCACCGAAACTCAAGTTTATATATACGGTTGGTATATGATTCGGAACCACATGATTCATGGTCGTTGCTCAAATAACGGCAAGTCTATCCCTTGATTGCCATCGGAAGACCCGTGCCGATGACGACCAACGTTCGTCGTGCCCTATTTACACGTATTTGGGTCGAACACCCTCATGCCTACCATGGTTTAGGCGTGGGCAGTCCGTCATTACTGGCCGATTACCCATGGTATTCAGCTGATGCGCTGACTTGGGATTACCAAGGCATATTTTGGCGGACCGATGGAGACACTGATAAGTGGCCTTCTCGCCGCAAAGCGATTCGGCAGTTGCTCGCATTAGAGAACCGATGGCAGACCCCGCCTGTGCAAATGATGTTACCGATGAACTTTTCCCAAACTGGGCCACCTCAGGTCTAAGCATCTAGTCTAGGCTTGAGAGCGCCACCGACTTCGGGAATCCCTTCCCTTTAGCGGGCTCGAGAAATTTGATTTGAGTTGTCAGAGAATGCGTCTTCTCTCCCGCAAAAAGCAGGAAAACGGCGGGGATCTGGCGAATAGCCTCGCATGGACGATCCTGAAAAAACGACAGAGAATAAAATCACGACAAATCCCGTCATTGACCGTCCCAGGGATGGGTCGTTCTTGGAGGATCTCGCGGTCTTTACCTCCTGGTTTCAGCAGTCGGAACAACTCGACGCGAAGAGCACTCGCGCGTATCGTCGAGCGGTATTCAGGTACGCCGAATGGTTTCAATGGTATCATGGACGATCCTTTGCCCTTCGGGATCTGGGCCCCCAGGACTTGCAGCACTGGCCGGTGGATGAGGATCCGGTCGGGATTCGAGGTCACCATCATCGGTCGGCACCGGCCACCCGCAATAAGCACATCGCCATTCTCCGAGTCGAAGAGGCAGCGGGACTCGTATGGGGGCAACTGCTACTCCACAAAGGGGTCGCCGAAATCCAACACATCCAAGGCACGTTTGACCAAATTCGGTCGATTCCGATCGGCAACCTCGCTCGGAAGCATGCGTCGGCATGGAAGGAACGGGCGACCGGGCTGGGATGGGTGGCTCCGGCGCGGCCCGTGTTGGTCAGTCAAAAAGGGGGACCGCTCAGGGTGCGGTCCATTGAGTGTCTGATGACGGAATGGGGGGCAACGGTTGAATTGGCCGGATCTGACCGATCATGTGCTCCGGCACATTTATGCATCCCGACTAGTCAACGACCAGGGTATTCCTCTGCCGACAGTCGCGCGGCTAATGGAGCATCTCAAGAAAAACGGGGATCCCAACATCGCCAACCATGGCGCGGTATACCCTGCCGCATCAGGAGGCGCTGCAACAGGCCGTGCAGTCGCTTGATTATGATGATGGCAGTGGTGATGAACCGAGGCGGGAAGAATAAGGCGAAAGGAAACGAGGTGACCGCATGCCAACAAAAAAGAGGCAGTCGAATACAGGAACATTGTTAAGGGTTGCGGTGATCGTTCTCTTTGTGATGGGATTTAATATGGTGGCTTTCCACAAGCGGCCCGTTCTTGAGGTGTCAACCGCCGCGTTTGAACTGATGGGGATTGTGATGATGGTGTTCGCGGTGAAAAAGGGACGCGCTAACAAAAAATCCTGATTGTCGTCGGGTTGTGTGAATATTGCCATGCATGAGACGCAGTGCGTTGCAGAATACGCTATCGGGATAGGCCGCGTAGATGTCGGATTATGATGATAGGAGCAAGGAGAGACGCTGTCGTGACATTGGAGAAGCAATTGGTGCAAGCCTTACACGATCGAAGATGGATGTCGCTGGCGGATAGTGCAGAAATCCTTCGCATGCCTGTGGCGGCATTGTGGGATCCTGTGATCGAGCGTCCTCATCGGGGGAGTCTGCGTCATGCAGAGCGTATCTATGCCATCAAAGTGCATCGGCATGAATTGTCGCCCGAGGGGATTCTTATCGCTGCACCCAACGTGGCAGACGACCTGTGTCCTCGGTGTCGAAACGATGAACCCTATACACCGTCCCCCTGGGCCCTATGGGACAGTCCTCACTGCTATGATGACGTAGCCACCGCACAGCGTGCGGTGACAGAATATGTGCGGATGCACGACGGATGGCATCATTCCGAGACGATTGCACGAGCTTGGCACATCCCTGTCTCGGCCAATTTAGTACGGGGCACGGATAATAAAACGCTGGGCACATTCTTGCGCACACTCAAAAACAATGCCGCGTTTTTATTTCACCGCCATCTCCGTATAGTCGGCGAGTATGAACGGACCGAAACATGGGTCACTCGGCAATCCCCTACAACGTCGCCGATTTGCCCCGATTGTGAGCGTAACGATTCTCAAGCGAATTGCCCTCGGTGCGGTGCCCGTATCGCGTCTGGGGAAGATTTAATCGACCGTATTCAAGGGTTTCACGGCTCCAAGGAATTAACGGTCTGGCATTTGGATCCTCCGGGATGTACGGCTTGTGTTCCAACGGGGTGGTAATCCCCCCAAAAGATTCGGACAATGCCGCGGCATCGAACCGTTCCTGACCCCATGAATGTATTTTCTACTTTGGATCAAGTGAGGATCACATATGGCTGCAATCCACGACCTTTTGCGGCAGATTTCAGACACGGCTCTCCGTGAGCGCTTGGAGCAGGAATTTGCTCGTTTGAGTAAAAGCAAGAAATTCTGACTGGTCTTTGAAGAACGTACCTCGGAGTGTACGCCTCTTTATGATGTGACCGTTCAGCGCGGGAGTAAAGTCGCGAAACAAGCAGGCAAAATCGACGATCTCTTATTTAAGCCAATATCTTCAGCAACCAAAGGATATGCTAGGATAGAAGAGAATAGTTTATGAAAGGTGGGAGAGATTGAGTCAGATTTTGTTGCAGTCCCGCAATTTGAAACGGACCTTCGGCACCATGACGGCGGTCGAGGATTTTAGCATGACGCTGGAAGCGGGTCAACTGGTAGGACTGCTCGGTCCTAACGGGGCCGGAAAGACCACGACATTGCGCATGCTGTGCGGACTAATGGAACCCTCTTCGGGAAGTGTTGTTTTTGATGGACTGTCTTTATCCGAGAATGCGGTAGAAGCCAAACGTGTGCTGGGTTATGTGGCGGACCAACCGATGATTCTCCCCTTATTAACGGGATGGGAATATGTGCAGTTTGTCGGAGGGCTCTATGGTATGGCACCTGACGTCATTGAACGCAAAGCCATCCCGTTATTGGAACGATTTAATCTGACCAAAGCCATACACAGACGGGCAGACAGCTACTCTCACGGTATGCAGCAAAAATTGGCCCTGGTTGCCCAAATCGTTCATGAACCCCTGGTGCTTTTAGCGGACGAGCCCACGGTCGGACTGGATCCGGCCAGCGCTGAGCAAATGGAAGAGGTATTTCGTGAATTTTGCCAAGCGGGTCACGCCATTTTGATCTCCACGCATTTACTGAGCATGGCTCAGGAACTCTGTGACAAAGTATTGATTATGACCAAAGGGAATATTGTCGCGGAAGGAGCCCCCACAACGCTGGCGCAAGAAGCTGGCGATTCCTTGCAAAACCTGTTTCTACGCCTGACGCAAGAAGAGTCCTCGGCATGACCCGCTACTTGATACGATGGCAGTTCCTCATAATCAAGCGGCACATAATGACGTTTCAGGGACTGTTTCCTTTATTGATGGGCATCTTCTTTCAGGTGGCTTTTTTGACGGTCATGGTCATCCATGGAGCACAGAATTTGGCCGCTGCCATCACTCCTGTTGTTTTTTACGTATCTCTCTTTGGCTTGGTGCAGGTCGCGGGGAGCTTTACGCAACTGATTGCCCTGAGTACTCTGGGGCTCTTGGGTATTGCTCCAATAACTCCTCGCAACAAGATACAGATGGTCGCGGGGAGTTTGATGTTTACGGCAGGTCTTAATGCGACGGTCTTGTCGATGGGGACCGGGATTGCTCTGGGTTTGCATTACGGCTTGACAGGCGGTGTGTTGGTAGCGGCCGTATTGTGGATCACGGGCTTTTCTTTGTACATGGGATTGGGTATTGGTCTGAATAGTTTCCTGATATCCCGTTTGCCCGTCAAAATTCGCAAGAATGGCGGCGTGTTGTCTGTGGGGCTTTTGATTATGGTGGCGTCACCGCTCTATGCCCTTGTGTCTCAACATGATCCCAGGCTGACCAATAGTCTTGGAGCCGTACTGGTGGCTATCAGTGCACAAAAGTCCGGAGCCTGGACCTCGGTGCTCACATTGCTGGGCGTGTCGGCCGGACTGCTGATAATGGCAGTGTTACCCTTACGAAAAAATGCCTCGGCGTTTGCGAACAAAATGGGCGATGTCATCTCCACCGACAGTAAAGAATACCATTCGGGACGATTCCCGCAGGGATTGACGAGGCTGTTGCTGTGGCGGGAGTTTGTGACGTTCGCCAGGCGTCCTATTCTGGCTATCGGTGTTCTGATATTTGTCTCGGTGATGGCAGCCGAAATGCCTGGTCCTGTGTATCTTTGGTTGTTTGGTGTTTTGGGCTCCCAGATCGGAGCCACCGCGCTGGCTTTGGGTAGTCCATCTGCATTGGCCTTGCTGTACATTGCGCCCATTCGCATGGACACGTACTGGTATAAGCGTCTGATTTCCCTCAGTCCGTTGTCGCTCCTTCTTTGCTTGGCTCTTACGACGGTCATCCTTTTCACCCGCCATGTGCTCACACCTCTCATTATGGTGGACGGATTTGTGCTGTGTTTTCTCGCCATGATTGCCACTTCCTTCTTTGTCATTTACTTTAAGCCGACGGTTTCTCAGACACGAAAGCGGAATGTGGTATTTTCAACTATAGTGATGTTTGCCGTCTTTCTTGTCCCCATGGGATTCGGTGTGCTCGATCAAACTCGGCCACTGCTTGGCTTTTTTGTGACTGTGGCATGCACTCTGGGGATTGCTGCCATAGGAGGGCCTTTGATCCGCCGTAAGCGCGCACTACAATATCCTTTCAGCCCGGGCAGCGGAACTTTTGTAACCAAACGCTCCTCGGTATAAGGCACCCCGGGAATGCGCCCCTTCTTGAGGAAATGTGCTGATTTGGTTGAAGCAGATGAGGGTAGAACAAGCGGGGAAGAATATGGGGTTCGGGTAGTAACCGACACCGCGAATCATTATGGGCACCATCAGCGATGCCAGGTCTCTGCTGCCAAAACCGGTCAAGATTTCCAAGGCCGTGTCATCCTCGGGCGGCAAACTCTCGAAACAAGGTCAGGCTTGGGCTCGCTGTCGTTAGGGGATCCGGCATGGGAAGAGATTGCTCATGGTGAAGTCTGGTTGACCACGCTACGTCCAGGACGACTTGCTGACCGTCTACGCGCATTGGCTTCGAAGGCTCCTGGCATCGCATGGCCGATCAGACGGACTAAGCCATTGCGGAGCGTGGCTTACGAAGAAGCACTCCAATTGTCAGGTTAAGGACAGGAGCCCATAATATGCCAAATCCTCAGGGCAAGGAGCTTGCCTACAGAAAGCCGAAAGTGCTCAGAGATATCGCAGATCAGGAGACTGTAAGGTCGTCTTTGATGGTTGAAATGGGGCACCGTCAATGCCACGGCTCTTATCCAAACGCTGCAACACAGCGGACGACCGACGGTCTTAGGTCGCGCCATTGGGGAATTCGGCCGGATTTATAAGACTAGGCATCTGTTGGCGTACCTCGATGGCGAAGGGTATCGGCGGCGGATTCTCACGCAACTGAATCGCGGGGAAGCGTGGCATAGTCTCGCCCGCACCGTTTTTTACGGCAAACGGGGTGAACTCCATCGGGCCTATCGGAAGGGCCAAGAGGACCAGTTGAGGCCTTGGGGCTGGTCGCGAACGCGATTGTCCTCTGTGGAATACGCGGTACGTGGGGGTCGCGGTCGAGGCCTTGCATGAGGAAGGTGTCGCCATCGACGAAGCGGACCTCCGTCGGTTGTCCCCCTTAGGCCATGACCACATCACCATGTTGGGCCAATATTCGTTTCACGTGCCCGAATCAGTGGCTCAGGGGCGACTGCGGCCATTGAGGCGTCCAACCCGGCGGTACGGCTTATTGCACTTTTCGTTCCGTTACACCCAAACCCCTTTATGAACACACGAAAGATTTGTTGGAGTAATGGAGCCTAACATAGGAGGACACAGTGCTATGGCCGCTATGGCAGAGGGTCAACGCATTGCAATAATAGTTACCGGGGGATCACGGGGTAGTGGAGAGGCCATCAGCCGCCGTTTGCATGACGATGGGTACACGGTGGCCGTGTTAGATCTCTTGGCACCAGACTATTTGATAAATACCGGGGTAGTCCAGCATTTTAGTCACGTGGATGTGACATCCGCTAGCAGTGTCAGTATCGCAGTGCAGGAAGTCTTAGACGCATTTGGTATGGTGGATGTGTTGTGCAATAACGCTGGCGTATCAACGATGCAACGAGTGGTCGATATGACGGAGGAGGAATGGGATTTCAATTTTTCTGTGAATACCAAAGGGGTTTTCTCAATGACGCGGGCCGTGTTGCCCATCATGATGAGGCAGCAACGGGGAGTCATCATTAATACGGCATCGATGGCAGGGGTTAAAGGATTGCCATTATTGGCCCATTACGCAGCTTCCAAATGGGCAGTGATCGGATTTACCAAGAGTGTGGCCCTTGAGGTCGCGCAATATGGCATTCGTGTCAATGCCGTGTGCCCGGGTTTTGTAAGGACATCAATACAAGAGAGGGAATTAGCGTGGGAAGCCCAGTCGTAGAGTAGGAGGACCCCTTACGGGGTCCGTCCCCTCATCGAACCGGACTTGTGGTTTTCCCACATCCGGCTCTCCGACAATAGTTGCCCCGTACTAGGGGCGAGGAAGAGTCCTGCGCACCTTTT
>JAJZZP010000123.1 GCA_021797515.1 Bacillota bacterium
CCTCGCAGTAACCCGAGCCACCGGCTTGCGCCCAGTCTCTGCCTAGACGCGCATCCGGCCGATCTCCCTAGGCTAGCTTTGCTATGACCCCCACCATAGTAAAGGCTGTCCTTAATTTTCGGAACAGTCTGACGCAGCAGGGACAGAAGGTGCCCGATGGACAGGTGATGGAGTGGATTATTGAAATTTTGGAAGACGAGAATTCCGCCTATGGCTACGAGAAGTTCACGTGGCGTCTGCGACGGCGGTACGGTCTTACCATTAACAAAAAGAAAGTGTACCACCTCTGTCGCGAGATGGCACTCCTGTGGCCTCAACGACAGCGGAAAACCGTCTATCCGCGGCGATTGCCGCGCAATGGGGTGATTACGCGTCCGAATCAGCTGTGGCAGACCGACTTGACATAGGGCACCATCGTAGGGGAAGACCGATTTTTCTCTCGGCAAGGGATCATCGATGTCTGCGATCGCAGTATTATTGCGTATCACCTCAGATTGACCTGTAAAGCGGCAGATGCCGCCCGGATTCTGGCTCAGGCCGTCGCCGTACGGCAGGCGGAATGGAGGGAACCGCCGATCATTCGGACGGAGAATGGGCCGCAATTCATTGCGGCGAAGTTTGAGCAGCAGTGTCACACGTTAAGCCTGGAACATGAACGGATCCCGGTCCATAGTCCGCATGACAATGCCTCTATGGAATCGTGGCATGCCCCATGGGAACGGGAATGTTTGGCCCGTCAAGAGTTTATGACGTACGCAGAAGCCTAGCGCGTCGTGACCCAGTGGATCCATCACTACAACACGATTCGCATTCATCGTCGGTTAGAGTACCGGTCCCCCAGGGAAATGCGGGCCCAGGGTGGCGGCGGGACTGGCCCAGTGGATTCCCTTGCGCGTCTAATCATGACGGACGTCCCTATTACTCTCAGGAGGAAGCTCTAGACACCGGTGCATGGGTACGATGGCACGGTAAGCGCCCCCACCCATCGGTATACATGGTATAGAAATGAGCAAGCGAGCCGCTTGTTTGTGGACCCTTTCACCGCCATTGTGCCCTGCCCGTTCCCGTCTCAGCGATTCCAGAGCGTTTTCTTCGCATGGCGCGAAGCCCCTCGCACACTGGCATGCGAACCATTGGACTCTGCAACGTGCCGATTACCGTGCAACGCGAGATGGCTCACTGACTTAAAGCAGACCCGGATCAGGTTGTGCTCGATATGGGACTTAATCATCTCTGCTTTGTTCGAAGGGTCTACACTAAGGGAAAGGACGTCACCCAAAGGGCTCTGCATAGTTCCCATGGAGCGTCTAATATGGCTAATGTCCCCGCCGAAGAGTGGGGAGCCGACCAGGCTATCCAAATGATTCCCAACGATTACTTGCGGTACTATTGGTTTGCCGCTGAAATGATACGTAAAGAAGAAGAACGGGAGGAACGCGGCTTGGGGACCCGTGCGGCCGAGATGTTGCGTATCGAGCAGGACCTGTTTGCCCGTTATCAAGAACCGTCTCTCACGACCTTGCCAGAGGAACTGTCTCGCCGGGGTGGTGCATACTGCAGCGAAGTCGCGGTGACCGCCATGGTGGCCATAGCCAATGATCAGAACCGATTGATGGTGGTCAATGGGTTAAACGGCAAGACCATTGCCGATTTGCCTTCGGATGTTGTAGTAGACGTGACTGCAAAAGTCAACCGCAAAGGGGCATGTTCATTGTACCCTGGACCATTGCCGTTGCAAGTGCGTGGGCTGATCCAACAGGTGAAGGTTTATGAGACGTTGACCATTGAAGCGGCGGTAAGAATTAATCGGGATTTGGCGTTGGCTGGGTTAATTGCTAATCCCTTAGTTCATTCCGCCAAAGTAGCTGAGCATTTATTACACGACATCTTGAACGCTAATCGGGAGGATTTACCTGAAGGTTGGACATAATTTACTCCAAAGTCGGAAGATCAAAAGGGCGAGTAAGTTATGACACGGTTAACGGGAATTACACGGATTAGTTGTCTGGTATTGGCGTTGAGTGGATGTGGTCCTTTAGTAGCCCAGCCGCTTCCTCCTCCTCACGTCTTTATGAAGGGAATGACCGAAGCCGGCTACACTACCGACGTGTTTGACAATCCAACAATAGGGCCGGAATTGCACCGCATGCGTAATGATGGAGTGGACTGGCTATCTATTCAACTGGGATGGTATCAAAATACGGATACCTCGGTGCATATATTTCCTGACCGTAAGGAAACACCAACCGACTCTAGTTTGATACACCTGATTCGGTTAGCCCATCGAATGGGAATGCGAGTATTTCTCGACCCCTTTGTCAACGCAAACCAAGGCAATGCATGGCAAGCGGTATTCCAACCTCGATTAGTAAGCCAGTGGTTTGCCAGTTATGACCAATATCTCATTCACTACGCAAAAATTGCCCAAGCGCAGCACGTGGACCTTATGGCGATCGGCGATGAGTTTGATAGCCTGGATGCAGTGCCGGCTTACAAACCCTATTGGGATCATGCCGTTGCCTTGGTTCATCGGTACTATCATGGGCCAGTGACATATGGTGCCGATTATGTTCACTATAGCGAGGTGACGTTTTGGAACCAATTGAATGTAGTGGGACTGGATGCCTATTTTCCATTAAGTACTAACCCGAACCCCTCGACAGCGATATTGGCGTCAAGTTGGTTTTCCCTGGCGAATCAGATCGAGAGTTGGCGGGTCAGCAGTGGACTGAGTCATAAGCCATTTTTAGTCACCGAATTGGGATATTTTTCAGGACATGGTGTGGCCGCCGAGCCCGGTACTTGGCTTCCATCGTCTCCCGTTGATTTGGCACTTCAAGCGCGTCTTTACCGAGCGACGTTTGAGTCCTTGTATCGAGAACCGTGGCTTTCCGGTCTGTTTTGGTTTTGGTGGGCTAACCCGTCTAATCCCAATTGGCAAGGAGGCCCGCACGACAATGGCTATACCCCGCGCGGAAAACCTGCAGAACGGGTACTGAAACGATGTTTTACCGGGGTGCGACACCCGTTTTGAGGAGTAACCAGGAAATCGAACGAAATGTGAGAGAAATGGCGTTATCCAAAAACTGTTCGGCTGAGGTTATGAAGGAATTCTAGGGCATTTGGTAAACGAAGACGCAGGGCATAAATTCTTCGGACGGGCATAGGGTAGGACCAAACGGTTTCGGGAGGATACCCATGAAGCGACCCATGACCCTGCTTCTTCTTCTAGTGTTTGCAGTGGTCCAAATATACTTTGCCAAATTGCCCCTATCCCATCAGGTACAGGGCACGACATGGCTGGAGGTGAGCGGGGTTCCCGCCGGACTGGTGGAGCGTGACGGCGAGTATTATTTGATTGGAGCAGAACAAGCATTTCGGCTCCATGCTAACGGCGTCCACATTACGACTACGTCGGTCCACTTATCATGGATTGATATTTCTCAGCCATCGGGTGAAGGAGTGTGGCACTTGGCCATGGGTGATCGAGAAACACCATTGGTGGGCATTGGGGGTCCAGTATATCCGGCACCTAATGGCAAAATGGTAATATGGGTCGATCAGGGAACCCAGGAAGCATATGTGTCGAGCCCGGCGATCGGAACGCTTGCGCCGCTCGATCCCCAAATGTCCTCGGTCACCCGTGTGCTTTGGGCTGAGGATAGTCATGCGGCTGCGCTTTTGGGAATTGGTCCCGAGGGAATGGGGATCTATCTGTGGGACGGGGACCACAACCTATTGCCGACTATCTTGCCCAATTCCTCGACGAAAATATTACAATTCGGATTCACGCGTCAGGAAACCATTTTAGCGACTTTAAGCAATGGTAGGGTTGTGTGGCAGGGTCACGGTCTAGTGAACAACTTGCCAGCACTGAACCCCGTGGCGCTTGCTCCCAATCATGCTACTGTGCTCGGTATGACGCCCAATGACGTGGTGTTATGGCACAAAGGGCAAAAGACAGAAAGTGCGCGCCCAGATCTAGCATGGCAGGGAACGCCGCGATTTTCCGCTAATGGGGATATGGCAGGTGTTCTTGGCCGATCGTTAGACGGACAGCAAAAGCTCTTGCTTTATGGTTTCCGACACCACTGGGAAATATCCCTGCCATATCCGAATGCCGAATATCATCTCATTGGGTTTCTTGGCAATCACTGGGCCTTAGTGACGATTTCCGGCGGTTCACATCAAGGTACCTATGCATGGTGGATTAACGGTTAAAATGGTGTTCTATTTTAGTGATTTCCAGTTTTGTGGTCTTCCCTTTCTTTAAGTGACATGATATTATAGGCGCTGTGGTTTGAAGCTTGACGCAGCTTGAGCTATGAAATATAATCAAGCACGCACCTTTTAATGGGCGGATAGCTCAGCGGTAGAGCACCTGCCTTACAAGCAGGGGGTCACAGGTTCGAACCCTGTTTCGCCCACCATAACAATACGGAGGCGTGGTGTAGTCGGCCTAACACGCATGCCTGTCACGCATGAGATCACGGGTTCGAATCCCGTCGCCTCCGCCATAAATTTTTGCCGCGGTAGCTCAGTCGGTAGAGCAAAGGACTGAAAATCCTTGTGTCGGCGGTTCGATTCCGCCCTGCGGCACCATTATTTTGAGATTCGGAGAAGAAAATTACGATTTTCGCCGCTGCCTGGCAGACGGTGAGTTTTTATTTTGTGTCCTCGTATCATCGTGAAGTTTGTGGCTTGGTGTTGCATGGGCTGGCCCATATACATTAGAACTGAAGACCAAGGTCAGTAAGGGATTGCGCACCTCCGACTGTTTAATACCCGACCACTCCGAAACATAACTGTCGTAGAATGAAAGTCTTGGTAGAATGAATGCGGGTTATGCTTTAATTCCTATACAGAAGTCACTTTTGGGTTGGGTGAAAGGAAGGGGCAGCAGAATGTGCCTAAAATCTGGGATGGCACGCCTGATTCGCTCAGATCTGCCTTGGGTAGTGCGTTAGCAGAGTATCGCCAAAGTGAAAGCGGACAAGCCATGGTTGAATACGCTTTGGTCATTGCAATTATCGCCGTTATAGCAATTTCGGGACTGAGTTTTCTGGGCATTACCGTGAAGATGCAGCTCCATCATATTAGCCAAGGCTTAACAAAGGGCTCTATTAGTGGGACATAACGGGGAGGATATCATGGAGTTTTCTTGGTCTGCAATTCAGTCCATTCAAAATCTCGAAATGAGCCGTGAAGGCAGGTTTCAACCCGAATGCCGCCCCATCCTATTGGGATATTTCGGATTAGCCCCAGGAATGCGGGTTTTGGAGGTGGGGTGCGGCCCGGGGACCTTGGCGCCGTATCTCGCCGCAGGACTCAAGCCTGGAACAGTGACGGCGGTCGATTTGGACAAGGAATTCATCCAATATGCCGAGGATAAGGCGCATCGAGAAGGACATACGGGAGTACGGTACCTGGTAGCCAATGCGTATCAACTGCCGTTTGAAGATGGAATCTTCGATGCCGCGATAAGCTATACCGGAATCGGCATTCTTCACCAACCACGGCAGGCGATACGAGAAATGATGAGAGTTGTTCGCCCAGGGGGCTCCATTGCAGTTGCCGAAGCGGTTACCGGACAAACTGGAATTCTCTTCAAGGGTGTGGATTCCCTAGGGACGCAAGAATCCTACCCCGGAGCGCATCGATATTGGGCACTACGGGACCGCCTCTACCAATCATTGGGACAGCGACCTTTGGGATTGGGCGATCCCGAGTGGCCGCCCTCCGCAATTTGGGGCCTTATGGCCCAGGAAGGTGTTATCAACTTGCGGATTAATGCCTGGGGATACGTAGCCGCTGATGACGATTCGCGTCATCACTCTCGCATAGAGCGTATCCGCGATCACGGCGCAAGAGAACTAGAACTGGTTCACTCTGCGCGAATGGATCCGCAGTGGAAAAACGTATTTCAGGCTAATGAATGGGATGAGTTGGTTAGCCTTGTAGAAGTTCGGCAAAATTGGCTTAATGACCACGCGGCATTTGATTGGGAAGCAGGTTTATCCATTGTGATGGCAGGAACTCAGGGCCTCTAACTTTGCATCGGATGCTACGGCTTAGGGTCCGAAGTAATTGAGAATCGGGACTCAACATAAATATCACGACCAACTCCCAGGCCAAACACCAGCATGAGCAGAACCGTTACTAGCAGCGCTAGTAACGGCGGAGTCCACGTCTTTGTTGCATGGTGGTTGAGGCCGATGGAGTTAGGGCCAACGGCAGCCAACAAATACCCGACGGATTGTGCGATGCCCGACAAATCAGCTGCTTGATCGTGATGTTGGGAACGGAGGCTGAAGAATGCCAAGGCTAGACTAATACTGGCTCCTCCGGCAACGCTAATTGGAGTCACCCAAATCCATGCAAAGCGGGTGCCAGGTAGCAGAAGGCCAAGATAGCCGAAGGTAAATAGCAGACAAATGATGCCGACTAGTGCTTGTTGATTCTTACGACGAACGGAGATAATAGGCATTAAAACCGTGGAAGGAAAGCTGACAAATTGCATCAGGCCGCGATCATGGAGAAGTGTGGGCAGCCACGACACATTAACATAAAACAATAGCGACTGCAGTCCCATAAAAAAATAATCGGCCATGCTACTGCTGAACGCCATGCGCCCATTGGACGATGGGTTCCCATTCCGTGGCGACGTTTCAATTGCGGTAGCCACACTACCATAGCCGCCAGGGAGAGGATCACCCAACTCGCCAAAGATCCGCGCCACCCGAGATTGGCAACCTGGGACAGGGGAACACTGATGCCAGACGCCAATGCCGCAATAATATTCATTACCGACGAGTAGAGCCCGGTGACTAATCCGATTTGAGAAGGGAAATCCCGTTTAACTAAACTTGGCAGCAGGACATTTTCAATAGCGGCGCCTGAACCAACCAGAAACATTCCGATCATCAATCCCGAGACTGATCCCCACGATCTAAGCAGAGTACCTAATGATAAACTCGTATTTCGCACCCCTGGATTGGGCCCCACGGATGATTGTACCTGGGGATGTCAGGTGCGCCGCGTGAGTCCCGGTGTTCTCACCCGCCGTCTTCGGGTCTCGTGCGGAGAAAAAATTTTTTCTC
>JAJZZP010000085.1 GCA_021797515.1 Bacillota bacterium
GGATGTCGCAGCGTTTCGTTCCGAAAACGCTGCGACATCCGGAGAGGTATTGGCTAATCTTAAACCCGTAGTGGTGTCCATTGAGCTTGGCCTAAAGCCACCCGCATTCGCATATCTAGCGGAGACCAGTAGTGGAGGGGTGAGTTGGACCATAAGGCGGCACGTAGAAACAACTTTCATGTTTGCGAGTGGGGTTAATGATGTCATTCCGTTTCCCATGGAACCTTTCTTTTGCATATTGAAAATTAATTTTCATGGGCCCCCTAAATGGCGAACCTCCTCCCATTATCGGATCGTTTTCCTTTACGATACGACCATTCACGGAGGAGGTTCAGCCATCATCTGGCCATCGCCGAAATTCATTGTCGCGCACGAAGCGTTCACCGATAACAATGGTGAATCTTATCCGTCGGTAGTATAGTCATCCGCTCCAGCTTCTTCTATCCTCCTTAGCATTTATGAATCTGGTACGCTTCCTGCGCAGATGCTATCGCATCGTCGATTCGGCCGCCCGTGGCGAGCACCATAGCGGCTGCTACACTACCCTCCACAAACGGCGCATCGGCGACTCTAATATCCCCCGCATCAACAAACAGATCTCGTGCCGTCTCGGCTGCAATAAAGGCACTGCCCAAATCCCCGAATACCAAAATCGCCTCACATCCCTGGGCTTTGAGTTGTTCAAATTCGCTTACCACCATAGTTGCATCCACTCCCAGTGTCTCTTGCCCCCCAACGGTGCCGACGGTGAGAGTGTTGCCTGCTAGCGCTTGAATCAATTCCGCTAAACCCTCCGCCAAACGCTTGGAATGCGATACCAGCAAAATCCCAATCATTTTAGCCTCCTAACACACTATCAAGACATTCCCACCATAATGCAGAGGAAAACGCCCCCGGATCAACATGCCCAATGGAGCGAGCCCCTAGGTAAGAAGCTCGGCCTCGCCTGGCTTGCAGATCCTTGGTACCTTGCGAGTACTGTTGCACCAACTCCTGCAGTTCATGTAATCGTGCTCTTAGAGACCTGTCCTGAGGGATGGCTTTCAACCAATTGACAGCGGGCCGCATCACATCCACCATCGTCTTATCCCCGACATGGGCCTTTCCCCGCTCTTCGATATTGCCGACAAAAGCATCCATCCACAACACAAACGTTTCATCATCACATTCAGAGGAGGCGGGAAAGACCTGCGCGGCTTTCATCAATCCTGATCCCCAAAGAGCTCCCGATGCGCCCCCCACTGTACTTAAGAGAGTCATGCCGACCTTTTTGCTAAGAGCCTGCAAATTGAGATTTTGATCTGGGGATTGATTCCACAGAGTCTCGACATTTCCCAGTCCCCGGGTAAGATTTGTTCCGTGATCCCCATCACCGATGGCCCGGTCCAAATCGTCCAAGTGTCCTTGATTCTGGCGGACCCGCTGTGCAAAGCATTGCCACAGCAAAGAGAACTGCTCAACGGTCATAAACAACACCTTGCCTTAAGGCAGGAGTATCACAAGGAGCCGCAAGCCACTTATTCAATTCCCCACTCAGCCGAAGTAGGGTGACGGAAGCTCCGGCCATTTCGAGGGACGTCATATATTCACCCATCCAGACCACGTCCTTTGAGATCTGTTTGGCCGTCAACCAGGCTCCCACATTTTTCGCCAGTACGGCCAATTCGATAAGGGGAGTGGCCCCCATCCCGTTGATTAAGCAAGCCACGTGACTACCGCTTTCAAGTTTGAGGTCCGTGGAAATACGCTCCAGCAAGAAATCCGCTAATTCACGCGCTGGCTTGATGTCTTGCCGGTGTGTACCGGGTTCGCCGTGTATCCCGATACCCATTTCCATTTCAGTTTCTGACAAGGTAAAGGTGGGTTTTCCCGCAGCAGGCACCGTACAGGGGGCCAGAGCAAAACCCATGGAACGCACATTGTCAATCACCATTTGAGCCCCGTTCTGCACAGCCTGTAAATTGACACCCGATTCTGCCAGTGCCCCGGCAATCTTGTGCACAAACACCGTTCCGGCAATGCCTCTCCGTCCTGTGGTATAAAGGGAATCTTCCACGGCCACGTCATCATTCACAATAACACTGGCCGTTTCGATGCCTTCATCCGCCGCCAAGTCTTTGGCGATGTCGAAGTTCATCACGTCCCCCGTATAGTTTTTTATCACCAAGAGGACACCGGCACCGTGATGAGCTGCGCGAATTCCTGCCAAGATTTGATCCGGAGTGGGCGACGTAAAAACTTCCCCGGCCACCGCCGCATCTAACATGCCATATCCGACGTACCCTCCATGGGCCGGCTCATGACCGGACCCTCCACCGGACACAATCCCCACTTTCCCTTCCGCCTTGGCCTTCTTTCGCGTGAGGACGTGGGTACCGGGGACGCGCTGCAAATATTCTGGAAAAGCCCAGATGAGGCCTTCCAACGCATCGTCCACCAATTGTTCAACGTTGTCTAGCAGCTTCTTCATTAGAGTTTCCCCCCTATCGCGGCTATGGTTCAATCCATCCTTGTGCTCGCGTTACGGCTCGCTTCCATCCGTCATAGAGTTCCTCCCGCGTGACACCGTCCATCGCCGGAGAAAACAAGGCTTCACGGTGCCATGTCGCCGCCAGAGGCTCAAATCCCGGCCATACTCCTGTGGCCAGACCCGCCAGGAAAGCTGCTCCTTGTGCTGTGCTCTCCTTGACCTGCGGACGTTCGACCTCGAATCCTAGGATGTCCGCTTGAAATTGCGCCAAGAATTGATTCGTGATGGCTCCGCCATCCACGCGCAGCGTTTTAATGGATTTGCCGCTGTCCTTCATCATAATTTCCAGTACGTCGCGCGTTTGGTAGGCAATGGATTCCAATGCCGCGCGCACAATATGAGCCCGATTACTGCCGCGGGTCAAACCTACCAGGGTGCCCCTGGCATAACTATCCCAATAGGGAGCCCCCAAGCCCACAAAGGCCGGCACCATGTACACGCCGTCCGTACTGTCCACTGAAAGGGCCAATCCTTGGGTTTCTTGTGCACTGCCAATCAAGTGTAACTCATCCCGGAGCCACTGTACGACAGCGCCAGTGATAAAAATCGATCCTTCCAAGGCATATGTCACCCGTCCTCCGATCCCCCAGGCAATCGTTGTAACCAACCCTTGGGTGGAGTTCACAGGCACTTCTCCCGTGTTCATTAAGACAAATGATCCGGTGCCGTACGTATTTTTTGCTGCGCCGGGACTAAAACACCCCTGACCAAATAGGGCCGCTTGCTGATCCCCGGCAATGCCCGCAATCGGAATCGCTTGTCCAAACCAATGGGGGCTGGTCTCTGCGCAAATTCCTGAAGAATCGACCACTTGGGGGCACATGGACAGCGGGACACCCAAAATTTTTAGCAGTTCATCGTCCCACCGCAAGTCATGAATGTTGTACATAAGGGTGCGTGAGGCATTGGAGTAATCCGTCACATGGGTGGCTCCCTCCGTCAGTTTGTAAATTAACCAGCTGTCTACTGTGCCAAACAGCAGTCGTCCCTGTTCGGCCAACTCACGGGCCCCCGGCACATTATCCAAAATCCACGCCACTTTCGTTCCTGAAAAATAGGCATCAATAACCAGTCCGGTTTTTTGACGAAACGTATCGGTAAGATTGCTGGCTCGAAGTTGGTCACAGTAACTGGCCGTCCGCCGACATTGCCAGACAATCGCGTTATAGATCGGCTTTCCCGTGATCTTGTCCCACACCACGGTGGTCTCCCGTTGATTGGTAATCCCAATGGCCTTAATGGTCTCGATGGGCACATGGGTCTGATTCAGACACGTTTGCACGGCTTCCCATTCCGATTGCCATATTTCCTCGGGATCGTGCTCGACCCAACCTGGCTTGGGATAGATTTGACGAAACTCTTTTTGCCCTAAGGCCACGATTTGACCTTCTTGGTCAAATAAGATGGCGCGGCTGCTCGTGGTGCCCTGATCGAGCGCCAATACATATTGTTCGGTCATGATACCCTCCCTTGTGAACTTCCCTTTTCCGTCGTGTCGTCTGATTCGCCCGTGCTCTGCCGATGCTTCAGAGTCCACTCAATAAAGAATTGATATACGTACACCCCAATCACTGCCCCGACGAGGGGACCGAAAATGGGTACCCACCAACACCCATCTAATCCCGGAAAAGCGTTCGGCCCCCATCCCGCTAACCATGTAAAAAGCCGCGGACCAAAATCACGAGCCGGGTTGATTGCGTAGCCCTGATCCACTCCGAAAGACATGCCGATCGCTGCCACCGCCATACCAATAACAAACGGGCCCATATTTCCTTGAACGCCCAGATTCTTGACATCCGTAATGGCTAGCACGAACAATATGAGAAAAAAAGTCCCAATGACTTGGTCGATGAAGGGTCCAAACAAATTGCCATGAAAATAGGCCGCCGGAAACGTGGCAAAAATACTAAATGTGGTCAAACCCCCACTTGCTGCCCGTGAGATAACATGGTGGGCCAAATTCCAGGCATTAATCGCTTTATAGTAGTCCACATATACAATGGCAGCCCCCGTAAACGCTCCCAACGTTTGCGCAATCCAATAGGGAATCACCTTTTTCCACGGTAAGACTTTTCTTAATGCCATTGCCAACGTCACTGCAGGGTTGATATGCGCACCCGAAACGCCCCCGGCCACGTAGACTCCCATAACAACCGCCATAGCCCATCCCCAGGTGATTAACAGCCATCCGCCGGCTCCTTGAAAGATCACCACGGTACGACCGCTCATGGTTAAACCCACCACGGCCACGGCAACGCTCCCGGCACCGAAAGCGAGCAATACCATAGTCCCTAGATATTCTGATAACAACTCACCCCAAACCGTCGCACGCCAACCGGTCTTTCCTCGCACTTGAGTCATTCATTCTTCGCCTCCTCCTCAATTTCTACCCTTGCACTCCTCATGAACCAGCCTAACCAACATAAAAAAGCCCATGCACAAATTCTGCACGGACTTTCTCCTATTCTCCAGCCGTTCCAGGAATCATGATAGTTTATTTAACACATTATTGCAAGTTTTCTCAAAGGTTTTTTTTGTGAGCAAGTTTATCGAAGCGGTGACAGAACTTCGTTTGCCCATGCGTTTCATAAAATGTAACGTTCCCTATGCCCATGGCAACAAGGGTACTACCCGGATCACGCACGAGATAGTGAAGCGCAGTGGGCGTTGAGGAACACCCATGTGAGACGGAGGGCCAGGCGGATCATACGCATGTCACGGGTCTAATTAATATTGAATGTCACGTCGTTCGTGACGAGGAAATAATGTAGTTAAAACGTCGCGGCACATCGCTAAAGTGGTTTTTGTACGTCACCAAAAAAATTGGAATCAAACAATGAACCGAGCTGGTCCTTCGGCTAATCGATTTAAGCGGAAGGTTCTTCCCGGTTCATCAACTGCGAGAGCAATGCCAATGAATGCGAGCAACACCGCATAACGCTCAGAGCCCAATTCTCCCTGCTGCTGAACCAAAGGCAATCGCCTAAATTGCGGCATAGGGACCTGTGCTAGCATTTAATCGTTATAAAGCTTTGCGCCGCCAATGGGGTATCGTCACGTGACAGAAACGATTGCAATGGAATATTGGAACCCAGCCATTTCTGTAAAAGAGATGACGTGCTAAAAATCGTAAAAGAGATGTGCGCGGATAGTCCCTTTTTGTGTAAAAAGAGTAGATTTAAGACTTTTGTGTTCCTTTTGGTAAAGGAAAGAGAGTCAATTGAGAGGATTAGAGACAGAATAATTGTGTGGATTATTATGATTGAGCGGATGAAGACAACACTGTATGGTTGGCTAATGTAAATGTTGTTTCGAGGATAAATCCTCATGAAATAATGCTAATGCTACTGAATAAGCCAAGTTTGTTAATGGTTTACAGGCATCTCCTTTAGTCCATGGTCGTAATATCGATTGAATGTGCAAAGTGTTTCGATTGGAGATGAATAATGGGGTTTAAGTCACGACACCATCCGTTCAACGGGTGGTTTGAATTTGGCTCTATAAGAGCATGATGCTTGCTACGCCTGAAGGCGTGATTTCGCCGGCCTCTTCTCTGGCTACCCCTAAAGGGGTTTATTGACTTGCCTTGTCCTCGATGATATCCGCCTCTTCTTGTTGCTCAATGTACTTTCTGATGACATCCTTGTTGACCCCTACCGTGCTCACGTAATACCCCCGTGCCCACAACTGGCGCCCTCGCCCCTGCTTCATTTGCGGAAAACGGTCGAAGACCATCAGTGCACTTTTCCCTTTGAGGTAGCCCATAAACTCTGACACACTTAGCTTTGGCGGTATTTTCACGTATATATGCACGTGATCCGCACTAATGCTCCCTTTCACCCACTCTACATCCTTGTACTCACACAGCGTCCTCAGTATGTCCCCGATCTCCTTTCTGACCTCTTTTGAAGAACGTCTTTCGCCGATATTTCGGGATGAATATGATATGATCACGGCAATCCCAGCGGGTGTGGGATAGACTATTGGCACCCATGGGCACCGTCCTCCTTTGCTTGAGAATTGGCTGGCGAAACCATTCTCAGTATAGCAATGGAGGGACATTCAACATCATGCCTCACGGCTTCTCCTATTTAGCTCTCCCACGCATAGCGTGGGGCTTAATGTTTGAGTTATGGGGCAGAATAGAAGCTCAAAAAACCAAACCTTTGTGCTTATTAAGTCAGGTCGAAAACGAGTTTAGATGGTTTTGTTGATCATACAAGGCTCAATAAATCTTGTGGCCAATCAATAAACCTGAAACATTAAGTTATCAGGATCGTAGAGTCTAGCGGTCAATGTTAGGGGCATTGGTGACATACAGTTCCCCATGCCGCTATCGCGGCACCCCGCGGCATGAAAATGGAGGGGTTTGCGCGGTTGACGTCGAAGTCTTTCCGACGTTCTCTCGCGACGGTTGTCCCTTCTGTGGGATCACGCATCCGCGATACAGTTTGACCTGGAGCGTCTTGGGCATCCCACATTGTTGCTGGCTGGGCCACGCACGCGGAACAGACTCCTCGGTTCCCCG
>JAJZZP010000070.1 GCA_021797515.1 Bacillota bacterium
TATTATACAATTTATCTCCGATTGCGAACTTCCTGTCAACGCTAAGCGTGTATAATTGCAGAATAATCACCCAATGAGGGTTCAGCACGTTAGACGATAGCATAAGGCCTTCTATGTGGCAAATACCCGTTCACGGGGGGACTCTATCAATGCTGTCAGGTTAAGGAATAATGACCATAATGCACCATATTTCGTAAGCACGCCCGCCGAGGCACTGGACAAAACCCGTCTAGGCTTTTTGATGCAACAGATTGCGCTGAATCAAGACGTTCGTTGCTCGGCGGAGCAGGTGACGACCTCTGACATCATGAAACCGGGTCCCATTTGCGACCAGCCTGTACACGGGGTGGAAAAGTATGCGGCTTCAGATACGGCGATCTTCCGTCGTGGAATTAGCGGGGCGATTCCCATGACGGCCACGTTTCCCCTGACCCCGCAGTTGGAAAAGCCAACGCGATGCCAACGATTTACCGTATCCCCGTCTTCACGCGACTTCCCATAAGATCCAGGACCCGTCGTGCGGTGGACCTGCCAAAGTTCTACCAGGGGTCACCCCTCGCCTTGGTTCGACCGAGGCGAGGGGTGACCTAAGGACACCTTACTTCATTTCCGTGTCCGTCGTGCCGATTTTTCTTTGGCGATCATCAATATAAATGTTATCATCCGTGACAGAATCAAAAGCGCCAAAAACAAACCCAACAAAACCCAAGGCGGTCTGCGATGATCAAACACCAAAGAGTGGCCACTGGGACCAGTTTGCCGGAAAAGCCACCACCCCAACATCAAGACGAAACCCGCTACCGCAACCTTCGCTTTCACGCTTCATGCCTTTCACTAGTGGACACAGATCCTACGACCCGCTCGGCGTTTGCCAGTTGGACGAGGGTCGGCGGTTTCAAAAACCAGTAGGCGATACCAGCAGCTATGAGAGACATTGCTCCGGCAATGATAAACGCAGTATGGTAGCCGCCTATACCGATGAGCCACGCCGCCCCGATACCGCCATAAAAGCCTCCAACGATTTTCGCCGCATAGATCGACCCATAATTTTGCGTAAGGTGGTTTTCGCCATAATAATTCGCCGTCATCAGCGGGTTAAGCACAAACAGCGAGCCCGAAGTGCCCCCTGCGATCAGCGCCGAAATCACAAAAAATACGGCATTGTGCGCCTCCCCAGCCCACAAAACCAGCATGGAAGAAATGCCAAGCGTCGCATAGACCCAAACCATGGCCCGCTGCGGACCTAGATAATCCGCAAGGAGCCCAACGAGAGGTCGCCCAACGCCATCCGTAAAGGCAAAACCCGTAGCGCCCGCGATCACAATTACGGGCCCAAGGTGCATTGCGGAGCCAAAGGGGTAATAAAATCCCACGCCAAAAAGAGAGGTGCCAGCAATCAGCATAAACTCTAAAAACATCCAATAGGGTTGGGGAGTCCGCCACATCACCCTGGTTGTACTTTGCAGCTTTGCAGGTGGGTGCTTCTTTAAAGACTTGCTCATGTGGATGGGATCCACGTGGTCAGGCCACCAGTTGGCAGGAGGATCCTGAAACCAAAAGCTTATGAGTATCAGCCCGCCCCCCAAGATAGCTCCCGTCAGATAGAGAATGAACAAGAAGTCATGGGTGTTGAAATCTGCACCATAGAGAATAATAAAAGGCACCGCGCCGTATGCCCAGCCACCGTCCACAAAGCCCGTACGCCATCCTTTTTTCTCAGGATACCACTTCGAGACCATAGCTACACATGTCGAGTAAACCAAGCCCGAACCAATCCCACCCAAAGCTGCATAACCCGCGTAGGCAATCCACGGAGCTACGGAGTGTGCCAAAAAATAATACGCTAGCGCCACGAGGATTCCCCCGATCAAGATAGAATGCTTCGGTTTTAATAAATTGTTCTCGCGCAAGTAGCCATTGAAGTACGAAACACCCGCCTCGAATAGGACATACACAGAGTAATTCCAAAAAGCCGTCGTTAAATTCCAATGATATTCGTGAGCCACGGTTGCTGATGCGGCTCCCCACCCATATTCCAAGGTTGACGCTAACATCATTCCAACCCAAGGAAGAACAATCATCACTATTCGCCCATACCCCATCAATGCTTTGGGCGATTCCCCAATACGGTAAACGCGCCCATTTTCGTCCACGAGCTCTTTATAAGTAGACAATGTGATTCCTCCTTTTCGGGTTGTGTTTTGGATATAAACATTATCGTGAACAGGTTCGGAAATTATCGTAATCTTCCGTCATCAGTGACCACACAAGGGCCCCGGATGGCATGATCAACCTCACGCTTTACTGTAAGCTATCTAAGGCATCTAGGAGGCCATTTGGCCTCCTTTTTTAGAATTGCCCCTAAAAACTCAACACAATTTTTTTCCGAGAGAGAACATCCAGCAAACGTCCTGCAACCACTCCCATCGTCTCATCGGTAACGCGCATAGAATCTTCTTTACTGCTAGTCCCCATAAGTGCACGAATGCCATCCACCGTCTCCGGAATCACGATCGCCTCTTGATGCACAGCCATGAACATGTAAAGGTCGCCTTCGTCCACGGTGACTGAATCTTCCCAAATGGTTCCCTCATAGATGTCGCCGCGGGAGCGCCCCAACTCGCGTCCAATGTCAAACACATTCATCGTCGAAATGACGCCTGTTGTCGAGTTAACAAACAGGGTTCGCGGCGTTTGCAACAGTACTTCCATTACCTGAGCACGCGTGATCTCTTTGTTTTTTAGGGAAATGATCAAGCTATGGAAGTGGGCATGGGTCATAGGCATCCGCGCCGACATAACGAAAACATGGAGGCCAGGAATGACCTCAGCGACGTCATGACCATGATGCGCAGGGACTTGAGCGGGGTACGGATCCAATACAGCGCCGTCGACTGGACCTTGCAGTGGATCGTCGGGATCCGTCGCCTTGCGTGCAATCACCACCCTAGCTTGCTCGACCCCAAAAGCCGAGTGAAGTGCATATAATACCCGCGTCATACCCGTCGTATTGCAAGAAACCACTCTTGCCGACGCTGCACCAATTACAGCGTCAAAATTGGCCAAAGCATTAAAGGAAAAAGGTGCCACTTCCGGTTTTTCGCCCCCCTGAAACAGGTGCTTCACGCCAGCTGCCTCGTAGCGAGGCTTATTGCTCGCGGCCAACTTAGGAGGTACGCAGTCAACGACAATATCCGCTTGCTCAAGAAGGTCTTCCAACGTGCCTTTGGGGTTAAACCCGCCTTTGGCCAACTGGTCTACACATTGCGGCGAGTCACCATAGAGTGTGTAGTCATGATAGCCAATAAACCCTGTCTTATAATCCGCCCGCACTTTGGAAATTCCCACAAGTTCCATGTCAGGCTGGCGAGTCACCGCGTCAGCCACTCTGCGCCCAATCGTTCCATAGCCATTGATCGCCACCCGAATTTTTCCCATGATTGCCTCCTTTGTTTTACCCTGTCCATCCCGGTGTAGGATCCGTGCCAAAGACTTTACCTTGTAGCGCCTTCATGCGCTGCATCAACACACGTTGCTCCGCTTCCGCTATAATTCGGCGCGTTTTTACGATTGCATCTGGATTGACGCCCACCATATCGACATTTTGTTCGACCATGATCTGAGTAAACCGGGGATACATTGAGGGTGCCTGACCACAAACGCAGACTTCGCGTCCATTCTTATGTGCGGTGACGATGAGATGTTTCATGGCGGCCAGCACAGCCTCGTCCATCTCATCAAACAAGCCCATCTCAGCCAATATGGCAGAATCCCGATCAACACCCAACATCAATTGCACCAGATCATTCACGCCGATGGTAAACCCGTCGCACAGTTTCGCAAACTGATCTGCTAGCACAAAGTTGCTGGGGACTTCCGCCATGATCCAGACCTTGTAATCACGGCCACGGTGTAACCCTTCTTGAGCCATGACACTGTAAATTTTCTCCACTTCCCAAGTTTGGCGCACAAAAGGTAGCATGGACCAAACATTTTTCAAACCCATCTCTTCGCGCACCTTGCGCACCGCTTGGCATTCCAAGCGAAAAGCTGGTTCATATTCTGGACTAATATAGCGACTTGCACCTCGCCAGCCGATCATAGGGTTATTTTCTTCTGGCTCAAAATCCATACCGCCGCGCAAAATGCGGTATTCATTGGTCTTTAAATCAGAAAAACGCAGGAGAACGGGGCGTGGATAGACTGCTTCAGCCATCACAGCGATCCCTTCGGCCAAGCGGTCCACAAACTCTTGCCCACGCCCATCGCGCAACATGGCCATGGGATGTTCGCCGATGTGATCCGCAATGATGAACTCGATCCGCATCAAACCGACACCGTCAAAGGGCAACGATTTCTGTTGATCGATTTTATCCGTATTCGCAAGAATCATGTACACTTTTGTCGCCGTCACCGGTACATCAGCGTTAGCGAGCGGCCGAGCCGCACCGTTGTCTACTTCGGTACTTTCGGGTTGTTGGCTCACCTGCACGACTCCATCGTAAATAATCCCACGCTCGCCATCGACCGTCACCACAGATCCCGATTTCAACACTGACGTAGCATCCTTGGTGGCAACAATGCACGGGATACCCAGTTCGCGACTGATAATCGCCGCGTGGCACGCCACTCCCCCCGTGTTGGTGATCAGAGCTCCCGCAATCCGTTCGGCCGGTAGCCATTCCGTTGTAGTCATGTCAGTCACCAAAATCTCGCCAGCTTTAAAAAGATGAATTTCAGAAAGATCTTTCACAATATGGACCTTCCCCGTCACAACACCCGGGCTTGCACCTTTCCCGCGCTTTAATATGGTGGCTTTAGCGGTGGGAATAGGCTTGGATGAGACTAACGGTTGCTTATTACACCAAACAGTTTCTGGTCGGGCTTGGAGGATATAAAGCCGCTGTGACTCGGCATCCACGGCCCATTCGATGTCCATCGCTCGGCCATAGTGGCGTTCAATTTCCTCACCCATGGCCACTAGTTCTTTGACTTGCGAGTCTTGCAAGCAGGGAGCCTCTTGCAAAGCTCGCGGCACTTCCACTTCTTTCGAACCCAAATCGCCACTTACTGTCATGCGTTCCTTTTGCGCAATCACTCGCTCAAGGATTGTGGGCGATGCGCTCGTCCCACCCTTAGCAACCACGTATTGGTCGGGGGTAACATGCCCTTGCGCCAAGGACTCGCCGACTCCCCAACACGCCTCCACCAGACACATATCGGTATCACCCGTGGTAGGATTGATCGTGAACATGACACCGGAGCTTTCGGAATCAACCATCGCCTGCACACCGACGCTGACCGAGGCGTCGACGTGCTCCAATCCCTTTTCCAGGCGATAAGCGAGTACTCGGGCCGTAAATAGCGATCCAAAGCATTTCTTCACACTTGCTTCGAGTTCCGAGATACCTTCGACAAATAAAAACGTGTCCAATTGCCCGGCAAAAGAAGCGTCCGGGCGGTCTTCAAGCGTTGCGCTAGAGCGGACGGCCACTTTTGTTTTGCGGCCCATTTTGGCTTCAAGTTTTTCCTGCTCATGCTTCAGTGCGGCGCTCAACTCAGGGGGCAACGTTTCAGCCTCAATCAATTGGCGAATCGTCTGGCTGGCATTGTCCAAGGCAACGCTATCGTGAGCATTTAAGCCCAGCAAGATGCGTTGCACCTCTTGTTGGATACCGGTATAACGCAAAAAATATTCGAAAGCTGGAGCTGTAATGACAAATCCAGGAGGCACGGGCACGCCAATGTACATCAACTCGCCAAGACTGGCGCACTTGCCTCCCACTAACGCCACATCAGTCTTTCGTACCGTAGCAAAATCGATCACCCACTCCTCTACTTGCAGATACGTCAAGTCCTGCGTCTGCGTTGGTTTCAATTCACCATCAACTCCTCCGATTCACAAGTGGAACTACAGTTTAACGGGCGAAATGCCGTTTAATTGTCAAAATGGGATGATGTCGGGCACTATCAACATAATCTCTTCTGAAATAATGCGTGAGTCACAATGAATAATCTTCATTCGTCAGGCACGGCAACTCTTAGGTTCGACAAATCCGTGGTGCGTTGGTATTTAAAGAGCAATGCGAATTCTCTGATATATTAGCAACGAACTGTATTCATGACTAATACTAGATTAGTGAAGTATCGATAAAGGTAAATTTATAGATGAGGTTGCCATGCACTTCTCCATCCGCCGTTAGCTCGTGAGGTGGTTGGATAGTCGGGCGGGTCTGTCCAGCGATCTCCAACATTGGGTGACCAAAATTGATTTCCGAGAAACATTGGCGCAGTGAATGCCTGAATCCGTGACAGGGGGGCGTTATTCGCGCCCCCAAAACCTGGGATCCGCTTGCCAAATGTCACCCGATCCCACGTTTCGCACCCCTAGGTGGTCCCCAATGCTGCCAGGTTAGGCAAAACGAGCCCATCATACGTCGGTGGTGATCGAACAGGATTTTGCACAATGCTGTCGATTACTTCCATTATTATCGGAAAAGGCCTAGCGGGAGTTTCCTAGTTATCTGATCGCGCAGAGCGAAACCCCTTGCACCGCAAGGGGTTTCGAGGGTAGAGGTGTATTATATAACGGGTTTCGCCATCGGTTCAGGAATCTTGAGATGGTCGAGGATATGCTGCTGACGGCGCGTCCGATCGGTGAGGGTTAACCGGACGCCCGGGGTACTGGGAGGCGGGTATTCTCATAAGACTTCTTGCACCTCGGTGAGATCGTGGAGTAATTGGGGGAGGCTGAGATCAATCCCAGCCCGGGCCACTTCGCGGCGCAGCAGATGGGCGAGCGCCACCGCCAACACGCCAATCAACGCGTGCACCCGGATTTTGTCATCCGTCCAGTGAAACTGCGGCTGCCAATGCAGCCAGGAGGGTTGTTTCATATCTTTTAAGCCCCCTAAGAAAACATGACAATCGCGATCTCTCCTGGTAGGCTAACATTGAGTATAAAAGGAGAGAGAGGAACGAATGAGTCAAACGTATTCCGCCGAATTCAAACAGCAGGTCGTACA
>JAJZZP010000130.1 GCA_021797515.1 Bacillota bacterium
CCACTCTCCCCGACCATTATTGCTATGGGACACGGATCACCGCATCGGATACGGTTGGTCACTCGTACCAGCAAAAGCCGGACAGTAGAACGCATCAATTTCTAGACACTATAGCCAAGCAGCAACAATCGTTCATGCCAAACGTTTTCCGTGCTGTCCTGGGCTACTCCAGTCCCGCAGGTCGAAAAATCCTTGGACGATCCGACAGCGGTCATTCCCCACCATTGGGGGATACCGCCAAACGGCGCGATTTATCGGTTTTGAGGGGACATCCGTCGGAGAAAAAAGACCGCTCAGGATTCCGGATTGCATCGATGAGGAGTGCACCCAAGACTTTAGACGACTCAAACGCCCGTAACGGGTCACAACCATACATTGCCTGGTGTCCCGTCACGCGTTTCCCACTGTAAGGCGTTCCACCCGCATCGCGCCATCACGTGTTCCCCCTGCGCGACCAATCCATGCGAGTGCTTAAGGTTGGGCATTCTGACAACCCCCCAAGACCACATGATTGCGTCGCCAGTGCCGCCGCATCCAGGATTCGGGGTCCTCGTCTGCGTGTCCGTCCATGCAATCCCTTCCCAGCGTCCTCGCGCGCGGTTCCATTTGCGCAGGGATCCGCCAGGTTGTGCCCGGACTCCCGGGTTCTTGAACCGTCGGACGATCGGTTACTACGAGGCGTAGCAAAGCTTCCACCCAGACAATCGTTCGCCGTCGGATCATCGCCTTCATGGTCCACGCGGCATCTTGCCCCCCTGGGGCATGATGTGGAGCAAGATCTCCCATTGTTGTTCAAGCGGATCATTCGTTTTCAGGGTTCGAGAGCGCGGTATCATCATCGGTCCCCTCATCATTCAAGAATCAGTACCATGATGACTGCGCTATCTCCCATCCAAATTCTTTTGGTTGGAAAAATTATCTGTCTAAGTTAGCGCATAGGGGAAAGCCCGCCTGTGTTCCTCACATGATGACCCCCACTTACGAGAACCCATCTGCCGACAGTCCGAGGAACAGTGTGGGCACATTTGCGACTTGTAATCCGAATTGCGCTCCCAAGCCAAAATCCCCTCGCGAAACGCGAGCCCCACACTCACTGCACGATCTGGCCGCGTAACCAGTAGGCCCGTTTGTGATTTTTTGGTCGGCTTCGTAAATGGCATACCTTTATGCCCTCCAATCCAGTCCATCCCTGTACCCCAGATGCCGATTTTGTCGGTATGATGAACCTGTACCACAAGTGGAGCGGCACCCGCATTGTTTGAAGAAGCAGGATGAACCGAAGCCGGCAAGGGCTACCGCCTAATCTGGTCTAGGTCTCGCCGGAACCCTCGACGTCCGCAAGGCAATTTAAGTGCTCGGCACGACGAGGAAACTTTCTGGATAAGCGCTACGGGACGTTTGAATGAGATTGGGCGTGATATTTTTCTGGTAACAGACTATGATGAGGAGGAAGCGGGAATGCCCGGTTGGTGGATAGACCCCCAACCGATAGGAAATATCCCTGCGGTACCATCGAATTAGCCTCGGCAGTGAGTGATCGTATTGATCAGGCGGCGGTGGGCTTGCAAAACCATGGGGTGACCATTACCGGCCGGAGCGTTGACATTTTTGAATTGGATTGACGGTCAGTTCATCCGGGAGGTGCCGATGTCTTGAGTTCTGAATTTCGTTTCGTTGCATTGCGCTATTCTTTGAATATTATGCGGCTTGGTCTTCAACGCAGCATTCCACAGACAAAAAAAGCACTGGCCATGGGATCCTTGCATTATGGTCCCCAAAGTGCAAAAATTCCGGTCGGGAAAGTGCCTTGGATTCGGTTGAAACCCATAATGTCCGGGATTTGCGGGTCCGATTTAGGTTTGCTCACGGGATCGAGTTCTGCATACTTGGCGCCGTTTACCTCGTTCCCTGCAGTCCTGGGGCATGAAATCGTGGCAGAAGTCGATGACGATGCAGCACCGTGGGCAAAGGGAACTGTGGTTGTAGTCGATCCTAGCCTATCTTGTGCCGCCCGCGGTTTGGACCTATGCGACTCGTGCCGCAACCATCGGCCTGATGCGTGTGAAAATAGGGCACATCAGGAGTTGGGGCCTGGGCTGTTGTTGGGATTTAACCGTCGCGTTCCCGGTGGTTGGTCGGAGCGTATGTGGGCTCCGGCCAGTCAAGTGATTCCGGTTCCGGACGCAATGAGTACCCGAAGAGCTGTCTTGACGGAACCATCCAGCATAGTGGATACAGCCTTGCGCCAAGTGGACTGGCATGAGGTGAATACGGTTCTGGTAGTTGGAGCAGGTACGATTGGTTTACTTACGACGGCGCTGCTGCATGATCTACATCCAGACCTTCATGTGGTGGTGCGCGGACGGTATCCGAGCCAAGCGACACTGGCCCGGGAATTGGGCGCCGGAAATGTGCTTGATGAGCCAGATGACGATAAGCTGTTGCGAGGCGGCCAACTGGATCCGTGGACCGGCCCCCCTATGCCTGTCAAGTTCGGAGCAACGCCGTTTCGGACCAAAGGCTTTGATCTGGTCATTGACGCGGTGGGCAATCGGAGCTCATTGGCTTTAGGATTAAGTGTCACGCGCCCCTATGGACAGTTGCTGCTCATAGGCGGCGCCGGAGAAGTGGCGATAGACTGGACCCCAATCTGGGCTCGGCAATTACGACTGATTGGAAGCTATGGCTACGGAGAAGACGGGCCAGAGACATTTCGTGCCGTGCTCAATTGGCTGCAGGACACGCCACTTCCCCTGGACAATTTGGTAACTCATCAGTTCCGCCTGTCCGCCTATCGCCAAGCGCTGGAAACCGCATTGCACCATCAGTCGGGGGCAATTAAGGTGGTGTTTACGCCTTAGTTAGACGAGGCATTTGCTGTTGTTGCCATGCCGTGATGCCTCCGTTTAAATTGAATACTTGAGGGAAAGCGTGCTGCCGTAGAATTCGCGCTGCGATGTAACTTCGATGCCCGCTGCGACAGTAGAGTACGATGGGAGATTCCTTAGGCAATGACGGCAAGTGTTCCCGAAGGGTATTTAAGGGTATCCAACGCGCTTGGGGTATCATGCCCGTTTCTGAGACCTCGTCTTGATCCCGCACATCCAAAATCAATGGCTGATTGTTGTCGGCGGCAATCCACTCGGCCAGCTCGCTCGGGTTGATGGTCGATACCAGTCCGCTTTGATGATTGACTGCTGCCATCGCGGTGATGATGACGGGATCTTTAGCGGAGCCCACAGGGGGAGCATAGGCCAAGTCCAAAGATTCCAAAGACTCCATCGTCATATGCCCTTGAATCGCGGTGGCAAAAATGTCGATGCGCTTATCGACGCCCTCTTGTCCGGCTATTTGAGCACCAAGAAGGTGCCCAGATGACGGATCGTAAACCACTTTGGTAAATAAGTCTTCCGCCCCCGGATAATATCCGGCATGATGTCCCCGAACTGTATACAGTATTTGGTGGGCGATGCCGTTTTGTCTGGCGGCTGTCTCGGTTAAACCTGTCATGGCCAAGTAATAGGGAGAAATACGAACGATGGCCGTCCCCAGGGCTCCTGGAAAAGTTTGCGATCCACCGGCAGCATTAGTGCCCGCCACTCGCCCCTCCTTGTTGGCAATTCCGGCCAGAGGCCACCATCTGGGCAGTCCAGTCACCAGATCTCGCTTTTCCACTGCATCACCGGCAGCATATACCAGCGGGTGCGAAGTTTTCATCGACGGATCCACCCAAATCGCGCCTGTGCTCCCCAATTTGAGCCCCATCTGTTGAGCTAGCTTCAACGAGGGACGTACTCCTAATCCGACGACCACAGCGTCTGTCTTGATCTGGCGTTGGGAATCCAAAGTGATCGTTGGGTGTCCAAAGATTCCGTTGATACGGCTAACGGCTGTGCCCAATACTTGTTCGATGCCAAGATCCGATAGGCGATGTTCGATATAACGGGCGACATCAGGATCGAACACCGGCAAAATATGCGGTGCTTTATCCACCACAGTGACTTTATACCCCCGGGAATGTAGTACCTCGGCCATCTCCATACCAATAAATCCGGCACCGATGACCGTTACGTGCTGAATATGACTACGCGAATCTAAGTATTGTCTGAGGTTCAAAGCATTGGGCACGGTGCGGAGCATAAAGACATCAGGCCGTTCTAGGCCTGCTATTGGAGGGATTACCGGGGAGGCGCCAGGCGCTAAGATGAGTCGGTCGAACTCGACTATCTGAGATTCTTCGAATATGTTGGAGATGCGAGCCTGGTGATGGGCCAAGTCGACATCGACGGCTCGGGTGTTTACTTGTGCATCAATGTGGAATCTGTCCCAGAGGCTTTCTGTCGTCTCTAGCAATAGGTCTTGCGGATCGTTTATTTGTCCGCCAACATAGTAGGGAAGGCCACAATTTGCGTAAGAGACATAAGGGCCTTGCTCGACCATTGTAATTTTGGCTTCTTCATTCAGTCGTCGGGCGCGGGTGGCGGCGCTGGCTCCACCAGCAACCCCACCGATGATAAGTATGCGCATTAATCGGACACTCCTTTTGGGAAGGGTGAATTGTGGCAAAAATTGACGGCGGTTTCCCACATAAAAACATCATACCAGTATGGGTATGAGTGTAGATAGGACCTTTTAGCCTAAAAAGTTGGGCCGTAAGGCCAATAACTTATTGCGATTATATATATACCCCTAGGTGGTCTCCTGTGTGCAATGGAGATCTATGGAGCTATAAGGGCCATTGCAGAAGCGGGTTTGTTGGTATGATAATGACTCGGAGGTCATGGCATTGGAATATATGATTGGGCTCGGATTCGCTGGCGGTTTTATGAGTTTTTTGGCAGTAGCTGTGATTCTTAGCCTTACCCGTCAGGTTGACCAGAAGGTGCCCGACCTGACCTTGCAAGGGGGACAATTTTTAGGGTTAATCGTGTTGATTATTGTTATGGCGTTTATTGAAGAAGGCTTATTTCGCTGGCTGCTCTTGGGAGTGGCAAGCCGTTGGGTAGGTTTTCTCCCTGCCTGGTTAGGGTCTTCGGCAATTTTTGCAGTGGCTCATCGCCCCAATGGCCCCCTGAAATATGGCACCGTGTTGAATCTGATTTTAGTGGGATTAATTCTCGGCATGATATTTTGGTGGTGGGGAATTTGGGTTGCAACTGCAGCCCATGCGGGGTGGAATTTGGCGGAATGGGGCCTCGGCTACACGGTAAGCGGGGAAAAAACCCGGCAAATATTGAGGTCCCCGATGATTCGGGTGATCCGCGGGGAACCGTTTGGCCCCGAAGCACATTGGGCGACCACGGTGGTGCTGTTTGTGGTAGCTACAATATTAACACGCTTTCATTTTCGCTAAACTCTCAAATTGTCGTGGACTAATCCCTGTGAGCTTACAAAAATCGTTCTCGGTTCGCATTTACGGCAAACGCGGGGAAAAAAGATGACGGTGACCATGCATCACACGATGCGTGGGTATTTCGCGAACTGAGCCTCGAGACGTTTGGTGATGGGCGGACGTTGCGCTGGGCGGGCCCATCATCAATTTGAATTGGATGCCGCGTGGAGCCGCGCAAGCCCTGGAAGTTCCAGGCACGTCGTTCGCGCCCCCAGGCCAATGATGAAGCGCTTTAGGGTAGTGCTTTAACGATCATCAACGGGAATGTGCCCATCGCCGTTTCCTGCAGTAACGCATTGCACCTCGAATGTGACGATGGTTCACTTCTGACTTAACGACCAGACGACGACGCCATGCCCATGATAAATCCGTGTAAGATCTGGAACAGCGCTGAGTAGCCGACGCGCGTAGGGTGCCAAGTTGTCCAGTGCCACCACGCGGGAAACGTTTTGGCGGGCCACAAGCCGGGCCATGTCCTGTGGGTATGACGGCAAGATTGCGGGATGGTCATGAAAAAATAGTGTCTCCACCATAGGGCCTTGGTATGGTGGGGGTGGGGCGCCCATATATCCGTTGGCCAATTTAAACCAAAAGTGGGCAGAACTCTGCATGGTCTGAGCGTCGCCAAACATGCCGTAGGGGAAAATCATGACGGTGCTACGCTCGGGCAGATATTTTTGATAAAGGGCGGGTTGGGTAAAAAATGTCGGGATGCGGTAAGGGGTCCACAAATATCCTTTCCCTAATTGCAAGTTAGGCACTAACATGACCGGTGCCAAAATCGCGACGATTAATAGGGTGAGGTGGGGAGATTTAGACGTGAGGGTTTCGTCGGGTACGAGGCCGCCGACTAGTCGATCTAAACCAATGGCAGCGACAATGGTGGCGATGAACGAGGTGTAAAGAGAAAACCGGGCAGGGAGGGCATCGCGAATCAGAGGGATATGCATCATGAGTGTCCAAGGCATTGCCACTGTGGTTTTGCCATCGACGTGCAAAACCGGACCAAAAGAGCAGACGGCAATGATTGACATGGTATAGATGAGGATGCGGATCCACGGCAGCGCCCACAATCGCTTCATGGCAATGCCAATTAGAAGGATCATGGGGATGCCCAAGTAAGCTCCGTCTTCATAAAAATTGCCAACAAAATGGCTGCTGATCCCGAGGGTTAAAGGGCCTCCTATTGTCATGCCGGTAGGAATTACAAAGTTTAATAAATCGGTAGAAAAAGTCTTTGGATTAAAGGGTGCGCCATGATAAAAGGGATGTTGCAAAAGGTAGCTAACCACGGGAAGCAAAATGATGAACACTATAATCACGTTGACGATGATCCATTTTAACAGGAACTTCAGTGAGGGAGTAAAATGACGGCGGAAGACCGTTAGGGTAACCGCCCCAAAAACAACGCTAAAGAATGTTAGGGTTGTGAAGATTTCGGTGCTGGTGAAGAACAAGAGAACAGCTAAAGCGATAAAGGCCAAAGATACACCGGAAGAGGGCCGTTTACCGCGCTCGGAGAACTGATAAGCTTTCACTGACAACATCACTAGTAGGGGAAGATAAAATCCCCAGGTTAAATTGAGGTGACCCAGCATTTGCCCAATTTGATAACTGGAAAAGCCGAAACAAATGCCTCCCCAAAAGCGCCATCCCCACCGAGCTACTAATAATGATAGTAAGAGATACATGGACCAGGCTGCCAACAGCGGCGACACTAGCATAGCAATATTGTAGGCGGCGACTGGGCCAGCCAGATGGGTTACCGGCCATACGAAGGCACTAATGGCGGGAACCGACGTCACCCAAAGCATAAACTGTCCCGTAGGGGCCCAAATCCAATGGTCGATTAATGGATTGATGTGATGCGATAGGGCCCAAGGCCACCATTTAATGGCATAAATGAACAGCGTAGGATCAGCGGTAGTACCGACCAAGCGATTTGTGAGATGGGAAAGAATGGGAAGGCCCCAAATCAGCACGGTATAGAGCGTGTACAGTAAAAAAGCCACAAGGTGGCTAAACCGCCGGCGGGATGCAAAAGTTTCTTGCTCAAGTATCAAACAGCTCATCCTATTCATCAGTGACTTTAGTAACTGTAGTATAATGGCCACGCGATGCCCCAAACAATCGATTGAGTCAATTTATCGCGGTTGACGTATAATGAACGCACGGTGGCGGCAGGACCCTATCGGGAAATTGCTCATGATCAATGAAAAGGTATAAGTATTAGCGGTGCATACGAGGTTGCATATCGTGACAAAATCGATCTGCAAATATGACAGTTGGCCAAACTATCTAATCATCATGGGAGCCCATGATGCCATTTTGCTCATCGCCACCGTGATGTTCCCAGGCGTCCATCCCTCGTTAAATTACCTTATCCAAAATGAAAAATGGTATCAAAATGCTCACTTTTGGTTTCAATGGGATGTGCTTTGGTACCAACACATTGCGCTTAGTGGGTATACGCCGGTTAGTACAGCATTTTTCCCCTGGTTGCCACTAACCATCCACCTGATTCCCAATTTGTGGTTTTGGATTGTCGTGATGCAGTTTGTGTTTCTAGGCGTTCTGTGGGCTATGGACACTGTTATGCAGACACTGGACATTGGCCAAGCTGAACGCCGTTGGGCACTTTGGTTCTTTGCTTTGAATCCGGCAGCGATTTACTTTACCACCTTATACCCTGAGCCGTGGACGTTGTTTTGGGCATTGTTGTCGTGGGCTGCATTTCTTCGTGGCAAACGAGGGACGGCGTTTACGATGGCCTTCATGGCGAGCCTAACCCACGGAACGGCGATGTTGTGGGGAATTTTTCCGCTAGTGAGCGCTATGCTTGCGCTGTACTCTCGAAATTGGCTGCGGTTTTGGAACTCGGTACTTTGGGGAAGTGGATTTGCCGCCGGGTTTCTCTCGTACATGGGTTATTGCTGGATAAAGTTTGGAGACCCGATCATATTTTTGACCGTTGAACACACCAAGTGGAAAAATCATTGGACGTGGCCGTGGCATCAATGGGTGGTGGTACTTACCAAGGTTCCGAGAAATTCCTTGGACGTGATATTGATGACTGCGGGGATCATCATGGTCCTGGGGCTGGTAGGATTGGTCAATCCGGCTACCACACGTTTTTCGGTGTTGTGGATGGCGGTTGCGGTCTACGGAACAGTGGTGGCTGTGGTCGCTTTGGCATTTGATCGAGTGTCGATACCGGTTCATAGCACGATCCGGCTATTATCCGGAGATTTTCCTATATATCTGGGGTGGGCACATGTGAAAAGCTTGTCGCTAAAAATCTTTGTGCTGTTCATTTTTTTGATGTACGCCTTTGCAGGGGCATACTGGTTTTCCCATGGATTTTTTTATCAGTAATGCCAACGATCTTCCGTAATATCAAGCAACCGACTTTCCGCATTGGCCCGGCCGATTGCTTGCTGGTGGCTATTAATGGTTGACTCGAGCAATGGAAAGTCCATCTCCCATGGTGATCATCATAGCGGTGAGTCTCGGATGAGTGGCCATCTGTTCATTAAACTGCCGCATGGCCACAGCACTTGGTGATGAGTCATCAAAGTCTATGACGCGTCCATGCAAGAGCGCATTGTCACCTGCAATAATGGCACCAGGTCGGGCCATTTCAATGGCAAAAGCGAGATATCCTGGGTAGTTTTCTTTGTCCGCATCGATTAGAAAGAAATCGTATTGATGACCGGCTTTTTGCAGCTTATCCAATGACTGCAGGGCGGGCCCTATTTCATAGTGAACCTTTGATCCCAACCCGGCGCGTTCGAGATTGTGTTGGGCAACTTTTGCGTATTCAGGGTTTAGTTCCAATGATGTCAGATGTCCGTCGTCCGGAAGTGAACGCGCTAGCCAGATTCCGGAATATCCGCCCAACGCCCCAATCTCCAACGCGTCATGACTGTTGTTTAGTTTAACCAGTAAGGATAACAAGTGGCCGATGTGAGAAGGAACAAAAATTGCAGGCATACCGCGATCGATGATGTCGTGCCGCACCCCAGCCAAGACGGGGTCTTCATGCACAAATAGTTGGGTGGCATACTCCTCACTATCCATCCAACCGCCTCCTAAGTTTTTAGTGGTGCTGACAAGGAAAGGTGTCAGCGAAAACGTCCTATACAACATTATACAGAGAAACTTTTAAATCATGATGGTCAAATTAGGTGCGGCTCATAGCGAACCCAAAACAGTATTTTGTGCAACTAGCTGATTTTTTGGCAGTTATCCATTGGCCTGGGTGGCATTTGGCACCTGGTAGACTAACCACGAATGGGGACGGCGTCCTTTTCGGAATTTGCTGGCTTGACACTCCCCACGCCTCAAGGCGGGGGATTCTTGCGAGGAACCGACTTCCGTGAGCTTTACTCGCAAGAGGTGAGCCAAACACCCGCTATCCGGTCGCCCGAAGGTCTCCGGCTACTTGAAATGGAAATGGGTGATGCGTCACACGTGAGCAATGGGTTCATGACTTTTTGTCGAGTAGCATCCGCATCGTGAACCCGAGCAGTGGTCCAAAATCGGTACAACTTCGTCGCCAGCGAGTCGAGCCAAAAAATCTGCTGTGCGCTTTCTATCGGGCAAAGTATGCGACAAAACCTGCAGCACCCTATCTCTTACTTCGTGGCCCTAACAATCGGATCAGAAGTGGATAAGTCCTTTAGAACGGTTATAGGGAAAGATGATAATGTATTCGCATAACAAACCCGCATCGGCTGTGCCAATATTTAAGCGAGAAATGCTAAGAGGTGCCAAAATTGCTGCTGCAATCGAGAGTCGTGGATAACTCAGCCGAATTCGAGGTTTGCCAGCCTTTGCTTCTCTTGGCGATGGGACCAGTGACGCCTCAAAAGATGGCATATTGGCGGGAACAATATTTGGCTGGTAGTCCCTATCAATTATGGAATTGGAGACGGAATGCACAATTATTAGGGATCTTTGGCCTCAAACTGGATGGTGTGACTAACCACATCACCCACATCGCGGTGAGTGCGAAGTATCGCCAACAAGGAATCGGATCTCAAATGGTGGGGGATATGGTCAAAAAGTTTCCTGCGCTGTATTGGATTGCGGAAACGGATGAGGATGCTCTGGGATTTTATCAGTCAGTGGGATTCACAGCGCAAGTATTAGTCAATCAACCGCCGGGTTTTCCCATTCGGTATCGGTGTGTGCTTAAGATGCCTTGATGACAGTAGGGCCCTTCGACCGGACCGGTCGGTACTTTACTTTCGCGGAGTTTGGGACATTATAGAAGTGCAGGCAGTGATAAGGAGGTGACTGAATGTTGAGTCGTGTAGTCGTGGCGCTCGACGGGTCTGATGCCAGTTGGGCAGCCTTGGCGTATGCCCAGCGAATTGTGGAACCAGGCGGTTCGCTGGCTATCGTCGATGTTAAAGACCTCATGGGGTTTTTTCAGGCTACCGCCGGGGTTAGCTACAATATGTCGATCGGCGTTGATGTGTCCGAGTATGTCAAAGAATGGGACATAGCAGCGGATGGTGTTAAGGCTGAGGCATTAGACAAAACCAAAGGCTTTCAAGGCGATGTTCAATGGCATGTGGTGGAGTCGGCCGACGGGAAAGGTGGGCCTGCCGAAGCATTGGATTCTTTTGCCCGTACTTGGAATGCGGACGCAATCGTGGTTGGACGGCATCACGGTTCAACATTGATGGAGGGTATGTTTGGCAGTTTTCCGCGTTGGCTGGTTACCCATAGTCATTTTCCTACGACCGTGGTCCCCGTCGACACCAAATAATATCGTAAGCAAGACAATATCCTTAAGCACAGGGCACCCCACGTCCCTGTGCCTCTTTATGCGGTATTGTTGGCGATATCTCAGCGTTCATTCGGTTGATCCAGACTCTGCTCTGAGTGAAGATATAAGTGAAGATGGAAAGGAGGGGAGTCATGGGCTATATTGGACAACGCATGACTCGCGTTGAAGATGAGCGATTGGTTACAGGGAAAGGCCGATATGTCAGCGATATTACTCCGCCCGGAACGTTGCATTTGGCTATTGTCCGCAGTCTTCACGCCCATGCCAAAATTACCGGGTTAGACTTTGCGGCGGCAAAAAATCTGGCTGGAGTAGTGGGCGTGTATGGGCCTCAAGACTTAGAACCGATTATGCGTCGATTGCCCCAAGGGATGCCGGATCCACGGCTACGGGCGCAAATGCCTACACCCTTGGCAATTGATCGGGTCCATTACGTGGGTGAACCAGTTGCTGTGGTGGTGGCTGAAAATCGCTATATTGCGGAAGATGCGGCGCAACTTGTCGAGGTAGGTTACGAGCCGCTATTGCCTGTCATCGATCCTGTCGCGAGTGAGCATGCGTCACCCATTCACCAAGGTTCCGACAGCAACCTTGCGGCGGAAGTCCGTTACACCGTGGGTTCCGGTTCAGCGGCCTTGTCCGCTGCGGACCAGGTGGTAGAGGTAACATTGCGTCTCGGGCGGGTAGTGGGACACCCCATGGAACCTCGTGGTATTGTGGCAATCTTTGATCCCGATACAGAGGGTTTGTTGGTATACGCGGGAACCCAAGGGGTCCATGGGTTTCGGCATTCGTTGGCAGCAATGTTGCAGATGCCCGATAATCGGATCCGGGTAGTGGCCCCGGATACGGGGGGTGGATTTGGGCTGAAAACCCGCATTTATGCCGAAGATGTGTTGGTTACATATTTGGCGGTTCAGTTAAAGCGGCCAATTAAATGGGCTGGCGATCGTCGCGAAGAATTCATGAGCACCAATCAAGAGCGCGATCAGGTGCATTATGCTAAGATTGGTGTCAACAGCAACGGACAAATTGTCGCCGTGGTGGATCACTTTTTTCAAGATCAGGGTGCCTATACCCCTTCGGGAATTATCGTGCCCGATACCACTGCTATCTGTATTATGGGACCGTATCGCGTGCCCCATTTTGAAGCGGTGGGGAAAGTGGTTTACACCAATAAAGTGTCGGTTGGGCCATACCGTGGGGCAGGGCGTCCCCAGGGAACGTTTGTCATGGAACGTCTGTTAGATCATGCGGCAGATGCTTTGGGTATGGACCGGGTTGAAATTCGTCGCCGCAATCTTTTAACGCCGGATCAATTGCCGTACCAAAATGGGATATCGGCACGGGGCGACAGCATGACGCTGCCTTATGGCGAATATCAAAAGACCATGGATCAGGTGGTAGCAACAATTAATTATGACACCTTTCGGGATCCCGTGCAAAGAGGAGACTGGAAGTTTGGTGTAGGCGTGGCCAATTACTTGGAAATGTCGGGTGGATTTGGGTTTGAAGGGGCCAAAATGCGTCTTTTGGCGGATGGACGGATAGAAATTGCTACCGGGTCCTCCAGTCAGGGGCAAGGACACCGTACGGCCATTGCTCAAGTGGCTGCTGATCGGTTAAACTTGCCCTTCGAAGCGTTTGTTGTGGTGGAAGGTGATACGGATGCGATTGAACGGGGTATTGGCACCTTTGGCAGCCGCACCATGATGATGACAGGCAACGCGACGGCACAAGCAGCATCAGGATTTCGCAAAAGACTATTGGAGTACGCTGCCCAGCTTTTTGAAGCTGCCCCAGAGGATTTGCATTGGGACCGTGGCCACATTACAGTAACTGGGGTCCCGGCCCATTCGTTGTCGCTCGCGGGGTTAGCCCGCCATGCATCGGGCCAAAATGTGACACTGGAATTTGCGTCTTACTTCGAGGCGGCTGGTCCAGCTTTTGGCATGGGAACCCACGGTGTGGTGGTTGCGGTTAATGTGAAAACCTGGGCGATTGAGATTCGGGACTACCGGATTTGCCACGATGGCGGAGTCCTAGTTAATCCGTTGTTGGCAGAAGGACAAACGATTGGGGGAACCGTTCAAGGGATAGGGACGGCCTTGTATGAGAGTTTGATCATCGATCCCGACTCAGGGCAGCCCCTTAATGCGACGTTTTTAGACTACTTATTGCCGGCGGCCGATGAGATGCCAGATTTTGAGGTGACCGAAGTCGAATATCCCGATCCGACGAATCCAGAAGGCTTCAAAGGAGTGGCAGAAGGCGGGGTAATGCCTCCAATGGCAGCCATTTGCGCGGCGGTGGAGAATGCCCTGCGACCGTGGCGGGTTAAGATTGACACATTGCCCGTCACGCCCACTGACCTCTTTTACCAGGTCTCCAGAGGGGGAATTCAATGAAACCCGCACCATTTACCTATGTCCGTGCTGCTACGCTAGATGATGCATTGCTAAAGTTGCAGGAATGGGGTGAAGAGGCGAAAGTTCTGGCGGGAGGGCAAAGTTTAATGCCTTTGCTCAATATGCGCTTGGCTCAGCCGCGCTACCTTATTGATGTTAACGGATTGCCGGAAATGACGGGAGTGGATTGGTGTTCCGAAACCCAGGCACTAACCGTGGGCGCGTTAACCCGCCATCGGGAACTGCTGCAGCATCCCTTGATTGAAACCCATGCCCCGCTCTTGAGTGAGGCGGCTCAGTATATTGGCCACCTTGCCATTCGTAGCCGAGGAACCCTGGGCGGTTCTATTGCGCATGCGGATCCAGCCGCGGAACTTCCATTAGTGCTTACGGCTCTTGATAGTACTCTCATTGTCCGATCTTTTGAGGGAGAGCACAGCATCCCCATTGGGGACTTCTTTTTGGGATATTACATGACGATATTGGAGCCAAACGAATTAATTACCGCAGTAAAGATTCCGGGTTTAGCGAGCAATACCGGATATGCCATCAGCGAATTTGCCAGGCGCCATGGGGATTTTGCTTTGGCCTCAGCTGCTGCGGTGGTTACGGTGGATGAACGGGGAACCATTACCAAGGCGCAGTGTGCAGCAGGTGGAGTGGCTCCTAATGCGATCACATGCCCAGCCGTCAATGATTCTTTACAGGGCGCTCGGACCCTCCGGGATTTTTCCCAAGCGGCTCAGCAATTAGAAAATTTCATTGATCCTCCCGACGATTTGCAGGCCAGCGGCGACTACCGACGCTGTTTGGCTGTCGAACTGATGACACAGGCCATTGGCCAGGCCTATGCTAGGGCGGTGGGGACGAAGGAGGCATGGGCATGACGGTGGAATTTGAAGTCAATGGACGGGCGGTAACCGTGGACGCCCCTCTGCATTGGTTGTTGGCTGATGTCTTGCGAAACCAACTGGATTTAACAGGAGTGCATTTGGCGTGTGAATATGGAGTGTGCGGTGCCTGTACCGTGTTAATGGATGGTGAACCGGTGCGCTCCTGCCTGACGTTGGCGATGCAAGCGGCGGGACATCAGATTACTACGGTGGAGGGATTGGCCCCCGAGGGACAACTCAATCCGGTGCAGCAAGCTTTTATCAATCATCACGCGTTGCAGTGCGGTTTTTGCACACCGGGGTTTGTGGTCACCGCTTCATATTTGTTGAATCAACAACAAGAAATGACGCGGGAGCAAATTCGTGAGGCTTTAAGCGGCAATCTTTGTCGATGTACCGGATATCAACACATTGTAGATGCGGTAGAGGACGCGCTGCGCCAAAGCCAAGCCGCTGGCACTACGCTTGCTAAAACTATAGAGGACAAATAAATGGAATCAGGCGACCCGTAAGGTCTCCTGATTCTTCTGTTTAGTTATTATCATCAATGATGTCATTATCATTTGGTGTAGGCTCAAAATAAACATAATACATTTGCTGGTGTTTGGTGTCTCAAAAAAGTCTCAATTTATCGCTTGTTGAAAGCGCAGGCTAAGGTGGGTCAAAGCATCGTTAAGGTACCGGTAATAGGTAGCCCGGCTGATGTGCAGTGCTGCTGCACATTGAGTCGATGATGACCGATGGGGGAGATATGTAGTGCGGAGCACTTTGCAATCGCGATCTGTCAACGGACTGGTCGCGGACTCTGCGGTAAGTTCTTTGTAAATGTGTTGGGACAGCGTAAGTCCGTCCATTCCTAACAACGTTGCCAGCGATGATTGGGACAAGATGTTAGGATTGTGAAGATTCGACAATATCTCTTGGAGATCAGTTGGGTTGATGTCTCTCGATACCGGGCTAATTCCGATGATGTGACTCATCCAGGTCGCGAAATTCCCATGGCGCATATCGAGTATAAATAACTCCTCGTCTGCCGGTGAGTCGTCGGTTACCGAGAAGACGCGGCCAACAAATCCTAGCGAACGGGCAAAATCTTTTAGGTCAGGGTTTGTGACTAAGAGCAGCGAACTGAGTCCGGCACTAATGGTAAACTGATCGCGGACCATAGCGCCGATGAGTTCTTGGGCTGTATAACGAGATTGCTGTGTATTGGTTCCGACCAAAACCATGTATGTGGCTGTAGCATCGTGAACTGAGCATTGGGTAATGCCGAGCTCCAGATCCAGCAGGTTTTTCACCAACAAGGGATGGTACCATTCCAACAGAGCTAGAGTTTGATTGTAAAGAGGCAGGCTGCAGAACATGGCTTGCGGTTCGCCGAAGGAATCGCGGGCTACCCGAATGGTACCGGGGAAATTCGCTATCACATCGTCTAAGAGCTGCAAACTGAGGTTTTTTGGAAGCGGAAAACTTTGGCGGCCCCAATCGGAGACAAATTGCTTCAGAAGGGGGGCATCTTTGGGTTCAAAACCGGTAGGTAGCAAATCTGGCGAAGCCCCAACCAGGTCTGCATAAGTTCGGGGTGGTGAAAAAATATCGCGGCAAATCCATAACAGCTGTTGGACTATTGGACCGCGTTGAGCGGGGCGCGCGGCACTCAAATCAGATAACAGCACACGGGCAATGCGCTCGCGAAGCAAGGCAAATTCCCCGGGGTTTCGGGATTTGAAGTCTTGGAGTAACGCCGTTTGTGCCAAGTCATGTAGTCCCACTCCCATGCCAGTGCGCCGTACGAAAGATAATTGCATTAAATCATGATAGTGCCTAACTGGCACACGCCGTTGCAGCACGCGCTGGAATAGGTCTTGGTTGGATTCCGCCACCAAGATTAATATATCAATCAGCGGCTGCAAATCTTCATTGGCAATTTCTCGAATTAATCGGCCGCTTAAGGTTTCAGCCACCAGATTTTTAATGGTGGCGAAATCATCCTTGTGATACCGGGCCATGGCATCGATGGCCAAGGCCAGCGCTAGTGGATGATTGGCTGCAGAACCGATCAAGGTCTTAATGCGGGTGGTGTCAGCAACTGACCGCCGCTTCAAGAAGTCATCGACCTCGGCTTCGGAAAACTCGGTTAGCGGCCATACATCAATATAAGGTTGCCATACCGAATCCGTATACCAGGCTTGCATTAAGTCGGTTCGTGAAGCCACAATGAGCAATACATTTTCATCTGGCATACTGCCCATGAAAATTTCCCGCAGCCATCCCTCCAGGACTTGAAGTTCTTCAAAGTTGTCAATGCCCAGCACGAGTTTTTTACGTGGGGAATCGGATGCCGCCCATTCTTTATATGAACCCGGCAATGCTTCTTCAAACCCCTTTGGGGTACGATAGCAGGTGCGCGCATCTACCCAGGCCGAAACGGACCCGTGTTCTTGGGCCAACTGCAGTAAACGGATTAAAAGCGTGGATTTGCCAATGCCTCCCATTCCGGTTAACGCAATGACGCGGGTGGGGGCGTTTGGAGTGGCAAGCCAAGCATTAAGTGCGTTGCACTCCCGTGATCGGCCAACAAACAACCTGATGCGTTCGTCAGTGACAGCCATTGACATTGACCGCAATGAGAGTCCTCCCTTTGCCATTAATATCTTACGTTTCGCCTAACAGGGACAAAATTCCTGCCTGGACGCGGCGTTTACCCAAATTAGGCCACCGGCACATAAGCACGGATCGGGCCAACTATGGGCAACTCCGCATTGATGTTTAATTCTCTAGCCAATATTATGTCATAGTGGTGACCACGCAATATCAGTTCCTTGCCCGAAGATAGCGCTGCCACGGTAGTGGGAGATGCAAGCAATCCAATGGCTGTCAGGAAACATGGACAAGACAGCCCCCGCACCGAAGAAACCCATCGTTCCATTGTTCCTCCAGGGCAATGATTCCAATAGATTGATAATGAGCTTTGAGATGCCTGGCTAAAACCGCAGGGTTTTTAAACAATCTTCGTAAAACCCGGTAGGGTAATTTAAAATTTCTTGTACCGGGTCCACCATTAAGTGTTGTAATTTCTAAGGGTGATTCGATGGGATGAGTCAGTATCGGTGCCGGAGAGGCGGGGACAGCATCCGGCCCCGCAACGTACCGATATCGATATCGATGGCGGTGCTAAATGATAACACTGCAATACCAACCATAGCTTTGACTACAGGATCCAAAATTTTGAACTCGAATACGCTCGAATCCATACAGGATCCAAATATGAAAAATGCTCATAAATCGCCACTGCTCATGTGAGACAGGGGGGAGTTATGTTGCGTACCTCTCGGTTTACCGCCTGTAGTGCAGATCTGCCGGTTTGGGTTCCGTTATTACTGGCCCTATTTAACCAGGCTGGTTAGTAAAGAGACGGCAAACGAGGCCCGGATGGTCATGGTTAGTTGAGCCCTTTGGGAAAGAATAGGGGGGTCATTAGTGCCTAGTTAGGTTTCTCCGGTTCCAGTAGACTCAGAACTGGCTTCATAAGAGATTCATTAAATACGACGTCAATTCCTAGACCAATCTTCTAATAAGGAGGGAATCACCATGTTAGATGACTTATTAACCCCGGTACATTTGGTGTTTATTCTCATTTTGGCGCTCCTGATTTTTGGGCCCCGTAGGCTGCCAGAAATAGGGGCATCGTTAGGGAAGGGAATCCGGGAATTTCGCCAGGCAATGACGCAATTGGGACAGGTGCCTGACAAGAAAGAAGTTACCACGTCCGCTACCTCGCCGATTGACTCATCTAAATAAAGGAGAAGACCGATATGGCTACGGAAGACTCTCCAGTATCAGATGCTGCCCATAGCGATGTGTCGGCTTCCCGAAAAGATGCCGTGCTCAAAGGGGTAGTTGTCGGGATCGGCATAAGTTTGCCTCTAATTTTACCGCATAAAGCAAGGGCAATCAGCAAGCCCACGGTAGGACCCCATGTGAACCCTGCCAAGAATATGAGTTGGGAAGGGTGGGATAATGCCCGCCTGGACATACCTGATGGGTGGGACAATTGGCAGACCATTCTAAATCCAGACCATCTTCCCATTTATCATGATCAGTTCCAACGCATTGACCAATCACATCCTAAACATCATTGGGTGATGGTAATTGATTTGAGAAGATGTATTGGTTGCCAATCCTGCGTGGTGGCCTGCAAATCGGAAAACAATGTGCCCCTTGGCGTCTATCGCACTTGGGTGGATGTCTACCAAACCGGGGATACCGTTCCAGATCCCGATGGTGACATTGTTGTGGACGGAGAACGCTACCGTCAAGACGTTCGGGTGATGAATGTCCCCAAATTGTGCAATCATTGTGATGATCCTCCCTGTGTCGATGTGTGCCCGGTAAAGGCGACTTATAAACGGGAAGACGGGATCGTTTTGGTAGATCCTGAGCTCTGTATCGGGTGCGGAACCTGCGTCAACGCCTGCCCTTATGACGCCCGTTTCTTGAACCCGGTATCCCATACGGCAGATAAGTGCACGTTCTGCGTCGAGCGCGTTGATGAAGGGTTGCTGCCCGCCTGTGTCACTACCTGTGTTGGTCGGGCTCGTATTTTTGGTGACGCCAATGATCCCGACAGCGAAGTATCGCATTTGCTGGCAGAGTACCCGCATGTGGTAAGGCACCCTGATTTCGGCACCAATCCTCAAGTGTTTTACATCGGCATGAGCGGTGAAATCTCGACAATTGATGATCCGTCCATTCAACATATGGTGTTTACCTACACCAGCAATGCCGATAGCACATTAGCTGTGAAGTAGTTTCGGTGAAGAAAGGAGTATTCATTATGCCTCTTCAGTCGGGTTCGTTGCTGGGGCTGGAACATGTGTATTGGGGGATTCTTATTGTAATCTACCCTTACTTGTCGGGTCTGGTAGCAGGGTCTTTTATTGTGGGATCACTGTCGAAGGTATTTGGTGCGAAGCAATTTGAACCTTTGGCCAAATTAGCCGCAATTGTTACGTTGGCCTTCTTGCTCATAGCCGCTTTAGCTCCTTTGGCTGACGCACGACAACCCTCGCGTTTTTTGGAGTTGTACTCACGACCGCATGTTCCGTATGCCCCGATGGGACTCTTTACCTTGATTTGGACCACCTATGTACTATTGGCCTTGGCCGAAACGTATTTCATTTTCCGGCAAGGTAACATCTATATGGCCGAACACGCATCGGGATGGCGGCGGACGTGGCATCGATGGTTGACCTTGGGGTGGCGCAATGTGTCGCCTAAAGCCTTGCACCGAGAGCACGTTGTGCTGTTATTCCTAGCCGGGTTTGGCATATTCTTGGCATTCGCCTTTCATGGGTACATCGGCTTCATTTTTGGCGCGTTAAAAGCTCGCCATTTATGGAGTAATCCGTTGATGATGCCCTTGTTTATTGTCTCCGCGATTGTCTCCGGTATTGCTTTGATGATTATTGCCTATGTTGGCATTGTGGGCGGTCTGGTATCCCGGAAAAAGGTGGATCCCAAAATTGTATCGGGACTGACTAATTTGTTGATGTGGACCATCTTTGTCGACTTGTTCCTTGATATCGTGGACTTCTTGAATTCTGGAGTTCAAGCGTATGCTAGTGGCCCGGTCTATGACGGGTTTCACGCAATTTTCATGGGAGGACCGTTGACATTTATGTATTGGGGACTGCAATTGGGTTTTTTAACAGTCGCTTTGATTATGACCTTTTTTCCTGCGGTTCGTCGTTCGCGGTGGTGGGCCAGTGTGGCCAGTTTACTGGTCCTCATTAGTGTGTATGCAATGCGCTACGACACCGTGATTGGCGGGCAACTACAACCCAAAGTGTCGCAAGGCTTAGTGCAATATAGCCCCCCATGGCTCGGCCATGATAGTGTGCAAACGGTGATTGGGATCTTTGCGATAGCGGTGTTGCTGATCGCCTTACAGCTATTATTGTTGCCTTGGGATGAGTCTTGGATGGAGCATTGGGTTCACCATAGCCAGGCAACGCGGGTGAGGCCTAAACCCCAACATGCCACCATAGCTGAGAAGGAGGGACTCTAAGATGAGTTTGACCGACAAAGAAGTTTCTCGTCGGGCCTTTGTGGTGGGGTCCGTCGGGGCCGCCAGTGCGTTAACTAGTGTGTGGGGGGCATGGCCCTGGTTAGGCGGCATGTTTCATCGTCGCGGCACATATACCTATCCGATGCGAACGGAATTATGGAAAGATGTGGCTGTTCGTTATAGTGTTTGCAAACAGTGTCGCAGTGACTGCGGGTTAGAAGCACGGGTTTTCAATGGCGTTCTTCTCAAACTTGATGGAAATCCCTATCACCCAAATACCACGCAGCCGCAACTGCCCTATGCAACATCTGTGGAAGAGTCCTTGCACGCTACCGTGGCGCATTCGCTCTGTGCCCGTGGCCAGGCTGGGCGCCAAACCGTGTATGATCGGTATCGGGTATTTTTCCCCTTAAAACGCTCTGGCCCGCGTGGTTCTGGGCAATGGAAGACCATCAGTTGGGATCAACTGATCCAGGAAGTGACCCAAGGCGGGTATTTGTTCCGCAATGTCCCCGGGGAAACCCACCGCTATGTAGAAGGATTTAACGATTTATGGAAAAACGGACAGGGTCCTAACATCCCTCTTGATGCCAAACATCCTGATCTCGGACCGATCACGAACCAATTCGTTCTCTACTGGGGAAGGTCAGAACCGGGATTGTCTACTTTTTTGACGCGGTTCGTTACCTCGTACGGATCGGTAAATGCTCTACCCCATGTGGGAATTTGCGATCTGAATCATCATGTGGCCACGATGCAATCGTTAAATGGCAAAATCGCCATGATGAAACCAGATGTGGATCAATCGGAATTCATTATCTTCTTCGGGGTCAACGTCTACAATGCAAACTTTCCGATGCAGACAATTGCCAGAAAAGTGGCAGATGCATCTGCGCAAGGAACTTTGCAGTTTGTGTTAGTGGACCCCAACACACCCAATTCAGGAGGGCGGGCCGCCCGTCATGTGAAGATTCAACCTGGCGGTGATGGCGGCTTGGTGATGGGGATGATTCGCCATATTGTGGAAAACGGGAGATATAACGCGCCATTTTTATCCTATCCAAGTTACCAAGCCGCGCAAAATGCCGGGGAACTTGATTTTACCAATGCGAGCTGGTTAGTTATTCGGGATCCGGTCCGTGCGGACCACGGACAATTTGTGACCGCAGCCCAAGCCGGACTGGTGCCAGCTACCGATGCGAACGCTCTGCAACCGGTGGTATTAGATGAGACGTCAGGAAAACCGATGCTGGCGACATCAAGTGTTCGAGCGAAATTATGGCCCTCTCGACGTTTGTCCTTGACTACAGTAACCGTCAACGGGATTGCATGTCAGACGGCCTTTCAGGTCTTGTATGCTGAGGCGGCATCGCATTCATATGAAGAATATGCGCGGTATGCGGGCATTCCTGAATCCACCATTCACGAATTGGCCGATGCATTTACCAGTCATGGCCGAAAAGCGGCCGCGGATTTTTACCGCGGACCGGCTATGCACACCAATGGCGTTTATGCGGGGCGAGGCGTCATGACCCTGAACTTTTTAATTGGGAATATTGACAGGGCGGGTGGATATATCGTCGGGGGTGCGCCGGCAGACTTCATGGGCGGATACAAAGGGGCACCGTACGATTTGGCCAAATGGCCTGGAGCGAAACAGACCGTGCCAGCAGGAGTAAAGATATCCAGAGAAGGATCGTTTTACGAAGACACGTCGCTATATCAGGACGCCGTTGCCGCGGGCCGCAATCCATTTCCCACGCCCCGTCCCTGGTATCCCTTTGGTTTTGGGATTTGGCACGAAATTTTTGCTGGAGCCTGGTATCAATATCCATATCCTGTAAAGATTCTTTTTCAGCAGGAGGCCAATCCTGCGTTCTCTGCGCCACCTGCTATGGGGGGGCATCCGGATGAATCACTGCCTTGGTTCCGGATGATTAAGGATTTGGACAAGGTGCAGCTCTATATTGCCAGTGACATTTTGATCTCGGAGTCATCGCAATATGCCGATTATATTGTCCCCGACACCACCTATCTTGAAAATTGGGGAATGCTGCCAGGCTTTCCCACCGTGCCCACCGGGGTGATTGGCATCCGGCAACCAGTCATCGAACCGTTGACAGCGAAAACTCCCAGTGGTGAGTCCATGTCAGTGGAGCAATTTTTTATCGACGTGGCCATGACGCTTAAGATGCCTGGTTTTGGTCCGCATGCCTTCATGGAGGGGGGCTCGTTAACTCGTCGGGAAGACTATTACCTTAAGATGGTAGCGAACGTGGCGTACTACCCCAATTATCATGCACGGGTGGGCCAGCAGTTGGTGTTGACCGGTCCAGTACCCAATGCTTCTACGGCTAGGGAAATTGCAGCGGCGCAACGATGGCAGAGCAAATATAGTGCGGCATTGACTCCGGCTGAATGGCAAAAGGCTGGTTATGTATTGTCGCGAGGCGGACGATTCGAAGATTATGATGTTGGGTATCTGCCAGCGCCGGTTCCCCAAATCATGACCTACCAGTACGGTCAAGGCAAAGAGCCTTGCCAACTCTATAACGCTACTCTGGTTAAAACCCATAACACCCTCACCGGGGGTCGGTTTAATCCGGTGGCCGCATGGCATCCCGTAACCCTCTTCGACGGCACTGTATTAGATGATGTCGATAGTCCAAAACAATATCCTTACTTACTGTCGAGTTATAAGCAGCCCATTCATAGCAAGGCGCGAACCTGGGCGGATCCGTGGCTGGTAGAGTTGATGCCTATTGGATATTTGGACATCAATCCACTGGATGCACGACGATTGGGACTGCAAGACGGAGACTGGGTCAGGGTATGGTCGGCAACCTATCCCGACGGGATCAAAGCACCCATACGTATTATGCCTGGAGTGCGGTTAGGGGTGGTCAGTTTTCCGCAACCTTATGGGCATTGGCATTACGATGCGGGAAACTGGACCATTAATGGGCGCACGTTTCATGGCGATAGCCATCTCATAACGCCAGTACGGTTAAATGCCCTGATGCGACGGGACCCACAGTTGACCGACTCCCAAGGCTGGGGCACGTGCATGGTTGATCCGGTGGGTGGCGGCGCCGACTATTTCAGCACCCGTGTGGCACTGGAAAAAACTACGCCAGAGCCACTCAATCCATTAGTCGTCTAGACAAGGAGGCAATGTGTTATGGATTCCCCGATGATAATACCGAGTGAGGATGACCGAGCCGTCTCAGAACTCTTGTGGTTTTGGGCGGCCATCTTTGATGGGCCGCCATCCGATGAGGTGTGGGGTCAGATGCATCGGGTGTGGACATCTCTGCAGGATGCCGGCGTCAAGGACGCACTGCCGGCTCTGAACACTGCGGAACTAGCACGAGAATATGAAGCGTGGCTATTAATCCCCTATGGGAAAAATCCCACCAGTCCCTATGACGACTCTGAAACCCAACTGGCTGATGGAACCATGGATTTGTGGATATTGGCCGCTGCCTTGGAAGTGCCATGGCAGAAAGAACGATATATCCCGGGACGTGCCTATCCGATCCGGCCGGATCACCTGAGTGTTTTGTTGGCGCTTTGGGCGGTGTTAATTCCCTTACCTTTCGAATGGGAAATTGCCGGTCAGCCAGTGGGCAAGTGGAAAAAGACGGTAGGAAATGCTGTATGCGGCATTCTCGGGCGCCTGTCACAACAGATGCCCGATGGTACAGGGTACCAGGGACTAGCCCATGCCGCGTTGAGCTATTCTCGTCAGGTGATGGACTGGGATACGGAAACTATTAATCGTTCCTGAGGGATCGTATATTGCCGTGGTCTGTATGGTTTAGAGCAGACTGCGGCGGTGTGGAAGGCGGCGAGAACATTGTTGGGAAAGAGGTGCCTTCATGGCAATACCACTACGGGGACCTAATGCACGTCAAAGGGACACTGGCCATAGCAATCCCGAGCGCATTATGTCTATTACTGCGCATCTCGACGAATTGCGGCGCCGTCTCATGCGGGCTATCGCGAGCACGTTAATGGCTGCCGCGGGATTAGCGACTGTTTGGAAACGCCTGCTCCACATGGTGCTATGGCCGTGGCTCTGGGCAGAGGTGGGACGCAAAGCGGTGACGCATCCCATGTTGTTGACATTATCACCAACCGAACCCTTTTTTACGGTGATCAATGTGGTATTAGCGGTTGCCGTGGTTTTAACCTCTCCGATTTGGGTGTACGAGTTATGGATGTACCTAGCGCCGGTGCTTCCGATGGCACACCGACGGTGGGTCGGACAGGCACTGGCCGTGGGACTGGTTTTGTTTTGGATCGGGGTAGGATTTTCCTTTGGGTTGTTAATACCGGCTTCTCTGCGGTTTTTATTGACATTTGCTTCGACTGTCTTTACGGAATCTTTACGAGCTGGTTACTATTTGGGATTCGTTACCACCTTTAGTTTGGCATTTGGCTTGCTCTTTACCATTCCAACGTGGATGGGAGTGGCGGTCAAACTGGGGTGGATTCGGATGGACCAACTTCGTAAAGGTCGAAGGATGGCGTTGTTTGCTAGCGCCGTGTTGGCGGCCGCCGTGGTGCCCTCGCAAGACCCGCTGACGCTTGCCGCCGCAATCCTACCCGTCTATGGATTATACGAAGCGACCGTACAATTGAGCCGATGGATTCGGCCTTTGGAGCACTAGAATCCGGCACTAACACTCTCCACCCTATCGGAATCTAAATTAGGGGATGGGGTCGTGAAGTAACGGCGGGTTGCACTAATTTACAATATGTAAACCAAAGAATTACACTGTAATACCTAAAGTCAAAATGTGACGGTCCTGTAATTGCATTGCCCGGATTCTTGTTCCGCCCAGCCGAGAAGCCCGCATAGGGCAATCGCATCAGGTTGATCGGGATGAGGTACCTGACGCGCTTGAAGGCGACGACCCCCAGATTGCACCATCCGAGATGGTCGGCCCGATCGTCTGGGGCACCGGTATCTCGCGTTCGGGCGTGTTCGGTAGTTCCTTAATGCGTATGGCACTAAGCCAGTTCACCCCATGTCCTCGTGATCGAGCTCTAGCGTAACTTTGTGCAATAGCAGATGGTAAATCAGCGCATAGCATATCCCGCGTGTCATAATGCGCCGATAAAAACTATCTGGAAGCTTGCCGTGTACAAGCATGTCAAATCTACCCTAACTTTTTTGGGGAGATTGAGGCGTCCATGGAGGCAAAACCAGACGGTATGGAGTTGCCAAAATGTGGAGCCCAATATTGGAACACTCTGGTGGGCCTATCATACGCTGGGGTTGAGATCTCTAAGTTAGATTGCACCGGGGGAATGATCAATGATAGTGGTGAGACCTACAGTAGCCCTTCAAGAAGTTGCAGAGTCGTTGGCGTTGGCTTTGGAGCGCTTGGGCTATCATTCCTCGGTTGTCGGCCGGGTTATCCCGTCGCAAGACGTGGTGGTATTGGGACCTCATGTGCTTTCTCCCAGTGTATTGGCTACGCTTCCCCCCAATGCTATCCTCTATAATCTTGAGCAGTTGCCTCATGACGTTGAGGTGTTCGGGCCATCGGTTCGAGAGGCTTTTCTCCGGCATCGAGTTTGGGACTATAGCCGACAGAATTGCCGAATATGGCGTGAACGAGGTGTCGGGCAGGTGGTTTGGGTGCCGATTGGATACGTACCAGAGTTAAGCCGGACTGTGTTGGCGTCTGAACAGGATATTGACGTGCTGTTTTTTGGCACCCCGAGTGACCGCAGACTCCGTATTTTGGAACTACTCAAAGCCCAAGGGGTTCGGGTGGTCGCGCGCTTTAACATTTGGGGTGCTCAACGTGACGAGCTCATTTCTCGTGCTAAAGTGGTACTAAATATGCACTACTACCCCACACACATTTTTGAAATTGTGCGTGTCAGCTATCTTTTGGCCAACCATAAGGCGGTAGTGGCGGAATGTGATTGCGACACAGAGATCGAAGACGACCTGCGGGACGCGGTATATGCTGCTCCCTACGAGGACTTGGTTGAGGGAACCCTCTGGTTGTTAGCGCATCCAGATGAGAGGGACCAGTTAGCGATGCGAGGGTTCGCCCGGATGGCAGCCCGCGACGAAGTAACCTTCGTTAGCCGGGCGTTAGCGAAGTCAGGATTCATTCACTGAACACCCGGTAATTTATTATGATTCGGGTACAGGTTCCTCAGGTTTGGGTTCTTCCATGTCTGAGCTGTCCACGGGTACACCGGGGACGGGTTTGGGGAGTTCAATCATAAGAGAAATTGCAGCGGCAGCAAACCAAAGCGGCACCAAAATTTCCACGATGGAGATGAGCACCGAGAGCGGACTCCATAATATAAACAAGGTGCCCAATGCGGTCAATGCCGCCAACCCCAACCCTGACCACGACAATGACCGTATCATCGTACGATTTCTAAGTCCTATAAAGGCTGTACCGGCCATGAATATCGCTAATGTCAAGAGTGCGACAACAGCTGGGTCAATGGCCCAATAAACCTGATAGCCAGCCAATATCAAAATCGGGGATTGGGCTTCGGGCAGATAGTAGCTAATGCTCAGCAAAATGGCCTGGCTTGCCAAAGAGAGGATAACATATGCCAAAAGGCCGCCCGTTGCCAGCGTGGTCAACGTACGATTAGCAATTTCGTCGTGCCCGCGACTGGTGGTTACGAGACAACTCCCGAACAGGAAAAACAGTACCGTGACAACGATGCCCCAATAAGTGGTAATGCTGATGGCATTAAAGTTGTAATGAAGGTACCCTAAAATATCTTGGGGCGGAGCACCCGGACCCGGGGGTACTAGAACAAAATGCATGAATAAAACATAGACCACCCAAATTAATCCCAAAGCCGCTACAATTCGTTTCATTGAGGAACTCCTTTAGTTTCCTGACATAATAAGCCATACCCCGAATCTACGTTACTGCCCTTTATTGTAGCCATTCTTTTCACTTCGTGTGAGCCACTTCAGGAATATCTAAGGTGGATCCCAACATCCGGCATCGCAACTACGGACATACTAGCCTTGAAATGGGGGCACGACACATGAGCATCAAGGAGATATCGAGGCACCTTAACATCGGCGAACTATGGAGCGCAGTCGGCAATTGACGGCATGGAAATATGAAAGTTATGTTGGGCGTAATCCGGCGCCAAGTTTTAAGTGGCAGTGTTTTCGACGTCATTCTTTCGAACGTGAGATCTGAGATGCTATGGGTTACTGCTCGTCGGCGTGGTCTATCGGGATGTGACGGAAGACGCCATAAAAAGTTAAGTCATAAACGATTTTTAACCCAGCGGCGATTAAATAGGGCAACCCTGAAGAGGATAGCGCGAATAGTGCGCTAGAGGCTAAGGGGGCTAGTGCGGTTCCGTAATTGCGGATGCCATTGGTCCATGATGCCATGTAGGCGCGGTCCTCGGGACTTACCACGGCCATCGTGTACGCCTGGCGTGTTGGCACATCCATTTGGGAGAACAGATGGCGGAACAGCAGCATGCCCACGGCCAAATACGCCGTGGGCATCAGTGGTATCAAAGCCAGCAACACATTAGAGGGGAGGTGGGTAAACACCATGGTATTCAGCAAACCATACCGTTTGGCCGAAAGATTCGCGGCTAGCGATGAAACCCCAGAAAGCAGATTGGTGCCGAAGAATAGTTCGCCCAACTGCACTAGGTTGAATCCGAACCGTGCGTGGAACCAGGTAACTAAGAGGCCTTGCACTATGAATCCGCCGCCAAAGGCATCGAGCGCAAAGAGTGCTGATAATGTATAGACAAGGCGGCGAACAGGACGTGAAGGTTTAAGAGGGGGGCTAGATACGTTGTCGTTATGTGCCTGTGACGAATGCTCAACCTTGGATGGCAGACCTGCATATAAAATTATCTGTACCAACCCGATTGCTCCGTAGCTAGCGATGGCTAAATGAAATGACCAGGGTAGCCCTTCGGCGCTCCCCACCCAACCTAGTGTGGCAGCAACCAAGGCGCCAGTTGCAGTGGAAGTATATCCGACTAAATTGAACCAGGAATAGATTCGCAAGCGGTCCGGACCCCCATACAGCCGAGAGAGCACTGCCTGCTCGACCGCAAGAAATGGTCCCACCTCTTTACCGTTGGGACTGAGCGATCCCAGAAGTGCCACTAAGACCAGCCCCACTAGACTCTTGTAGAACAACAGAGGAGTAGTGATTACCCACAAAATACTGGCGGTGAGGAGTACACGCCGTCGCCCCACCCGATTGATGAAACGCCCCAACAGTATGGTTATCGTTGACGATCCCAATAAAGCTATTGTGAAAAGTAGGCCGACCAGGGGAAGTGGGAGTCCTTCTTTTCGCAATCCAATGGGCAACACGATGGCCATCATTCCAAATGCATTCTCGCGTAAGGCACGGGCAATCAATAATCGGCTAACAAGACCCGTTGTTCGCCCTTGAATTTCTTTCATCTTTTTGATAAGGCCCCCTCGGTAGCCGCTGCGTACAACTGCTGATGGAACGGTCGGTACCGGAATTGGTTGGCCAGGGTTCGGTAGCTAATTGCATGGGAAGGGTGTATCGACAACAATCACCGATGGGGTTTACTGGAATAGACTGCAGGTTGCGTTCTCGACGGCAGAATGCAATAACCGCGGCCACATCCTCGCCCAGTGGGTGTTATTGGGCAAATTCCCTTTGGAAATATCTGTACAGTGCCTCGTACATGGGGCTTTCTACGTCAATTTTCCGATGGTCGTCTTTTCCAAGCAACTCCACAAAGCCTCGTGCAATTGCTTTAAGACCCGGGCCGAACGGGGATTGGTTTAGATCGTCGGCCACATCTGCGGCATGGACCACGTGGGCTAGCGCGGCGAGCGCAGGATCTCCCCCAAGGTTGTACTTGGCCATAATAGACTCAAATGAGCAACGACCGTCTTTATGGCCAAGCTCCACATGGGGTACATCGTAAGGGATTGCACCTTCTCGTTCGGCGACGGTCAACACATCTGTGGCGGGAACGAATATAAACTCCGCTTGGGGATCCACAAAGCGTTTAATTAACCAGGGACAAGCCACCCGATCTACATTGGCATTTTCACGCGTAATCCACTTCATCTCCGTCGTCCTCCTTAGTAATGTAACTATGGTTACATTTTAATAGAGTCTAAAGTAATCGTCAAGGTTTTGGGGTGAATGAGAGTGATAAAATGAATCAATGTTCGAGGACGCGGACCAATAATTTGGCGGCCATCGGGGGGAGGTTTCGCATTGCGGCAATGGGTTTTGTTGCACTATCGAATACCGTCTACGCCTAGCGCAGGGAGAGTTTATGTGTGGCGTAAATTGAAAAATTTGGGTGCTCTTCTGCTGCATGATGCACTGTGGGTGTTGCCGTATACGGCATGGACCCATGAGCAATTTCAATGGCTTGCTTCTGAAATCGAAGAGTTGCATGGCGAGGCGATGTTGTGGCAGGCCCGCTTGACGCTTCCCGGCCAAGAACAGATGCTTGTCGACCGATTTTTAGCGGCCAGTGAACAGGAGTACCAGATACTTTGGGAGGAGATTCAACAAAGTACGGGTGATCGGCTTGCTTTATCACGGCAATTTCAACAAGTGCGGAGCCGCGATTATTTTTCGTGTCCTTTAGGCCAGCGTATCTATGACACTTTGCGACGTGAGCAGGAGGAATGAGCCATCATGAAATGGGTCACTTGGGAAAATGTAGGCGTAGATCGCATGGCGAGCGCGTGGTTGATCACAAGGTTTATTGATCCTCACGCCCATTTTGCATTTATTCCTGAACAATCAGTCCCAACGACAGTGGAAGACGCGGAGTTATTTGACGTTCCTGGAGTGCGGCTTACCCATCGGCGAGGGCATTGTACATTTCATACCATCATTCGGGAATATGGCATCCAAGACCCGATTTTGGAGAGTATGGCGTATATTATCGATGAGGCCGACACGGTTCAGATTGCCCCGCTGGAACCAGCAGCAGTGGGCTTGGACTGGGTTTGCCGTGGACTGCGGCAAACTTGTCGGGATGATAGCGAAGCTTTAGAGAAAAGCTACCCCATTTTTGAAGGGCTCTATGCATTTATCGGTGAAAATGGTATGGGGCATGCACCGCAAGACTAAGATTGGATATTCCGGCAAACACCATCGAGGAATTTGGCGCGCTCCCAATTTCGGATGTGTCGGACCCGATCCGTTAGGGTTGATTCCCGCCGGCGGCAACTGTGGGCGTTGTTCTGTTTGCAACACTTCATTTAGAGAGTTTTCAGTTATAATGGTATAGGTAATCCAAAAGCTTCTTTACCTGGGGAAGAACAAAGTGGTCTAAGATATCGGAAGATTGTGACCACATAACATAGATGCTTTTTTCATTCGTTTAAAATGAATTCACCGGGAGTGATGGACCAATTGGTAAGGGGGATCCGGGTTCAAGTTTCTTGTGTAGCTGTTCGGAACAATCAATTAGCCATGATAAGGCGGTTAAAGGGGGACCAAGCCACAATTAAACGCATTATTCATGCGGGGGGACATGTGGAGGTAGGTGAAACATTAGAAGAAGCCTGCGCCCGAGAAATGTATGAGGAGACTGGATTGCACGTGAAAGTTTCTGATTTGAAACTCAAGGGCGTCGTCTCTTTCATTGCCCATTCAGAGGATTCGTATCACTCTGTGTGCTTTTTCTTTTTAACCCATAACGTGACTGGTGAATTCAGTATTGCACCACATGAAGCGGCGAAAGTGGAACCGTGTTGGATAGATATTAATGAAATTGATAGCAATATGGACATACCTGATTATCATCGTAAATTCACTAAATACATTCTTGAGCGGCCAAATGTCATGAATGCGCGAGTGGAATGGTATCCGCCAGACCGACAAGTGGTCTGGTCGATACTGAATGACTGAGCGATAAACGTAAACGGAGACCTTAGATTTTGCGGACTTATTCAAGAGACAGTTCGATCCAGGGAACAATCATTTCTGAGGCGCTCATGCCCCCATGGCTCCAATTATGTCTGTCATTTGCCGTGATAAGCCACGACCAGCCTGACGTGGGCATAAGTAAATGGCTTCCTATTCGGGATAATACCTCGGAATCTTTAGTATTCCCAAAGTATCCGGCTTTCCACATTTCCATGGTGGAGACGATTTCGATTGGAATGGTGGACCATTGAGACAAGAATTCCCTCAGGTCAGCAACATTGTCGACATCAATGGCGATTGCTGTGCCGACTTGGGGTGGAACGTCTGGGAGCCATTGGAGGTGTGCCTTCAAATCCCAATACGGGAGTCCACCTGCCATGGGAATGTGACCATGATCCGCAGTAATCCATAACCAGGTATCTTTTCTATGGGACGTCGTAAACACTTTTATCCAATGATCAATGGATTGAATTTCGCTCTTCCATTCGGGGCTATAGGCGCCCCTTACGTGATTTATGGCATCAACACCCGACCAGTAAAGATAGATGATTCCGGGATCGTTATCGTCTAATACACTGTTGGTTACGACCGGTAACCCCGACGCAACCATAAAAGTTTCCAGACAAGAAGTTTGTGGGTGAAGAATTCTGGTCAATGGCCCCTTGAGCAATCGGTGTTCCAATACCGCGTGATAGCTGATGCCGATCTCTGCTGCTTGTTTGCTTACGTCTGGTGTGGACAAAGTGAAAGTGTCAGGTAATGGGCCGTGCAATATGTTCACCATTTCTCCGTTATATCGAATCACTTGGCCTAAGATTCCGTGATCAACGGGACTCCGACCTGTCAGCAGACTAGATAATGCGACTGGAGTCATTGAGGGGAAGACGGTGTGCAATGGGTATAGGTGCCCTCTTTGTGATTCGAACAATTGCGCCAAATGTGGCATGAGTTGGTGGCTCAATGCGTATTCAATTTGATCATACCCTAGTCCATCAATAAGCCATACCACCAACTGTGTCGTTTGGCCTGGTTTGGCCCATGTGGGCAACTGCCCCCCTTGATGGGGCTTTTGTTTCGTAAAGAGTTGAAAAGCATTGGGCATGACGTCTGTCAAACATGCGGTGGTCTTTATCTCTTTCTGCCAATCGATCCAATTTTTCATCACTGCTGTCATTTTTGTACTCCTTCTCCCAAAAGAATGTTAGGAAAGTGATTGTCTGATGGATTTATTACTTAGCTTAAAGAACTGTACTGTGAAGAGGTCGGGATCATTCAGATCTCGGTGGTTCAAGCGCACGTGGTCAATACATTGGCTACTCGAGAAATTTCTTCGATTGCTCCAGTTGGCCATATTTTTCTGAACCGACGGGATCTTTTAACCTCATGGCAGTTTCCAGATCCACATCATAGAGATTGGCGATGGCCACGACATAATACAAAACGTCATACAATTCTTCTTCTAGCGTTCCCTTAATCTGGCGAGTCTGCACATAACGTATTTCGTGTCTCATCGCCCTAGCTAATTCACCTACCTCCTCGACTAATTTTTGCAGATATTCTAACTTGGCGTTGGGCCGATAATCTTTAGCTTTAATGTACTTTTGTAGCGATTGCAGGGTAACCTGGTTTGCAATCATATAATCCACCTCACATTAAAATTACTCACAGTACCGTCGTGGCCTTTTTGTAGTTTGATACCGTAAAACCTAAAATTAAAAAGTCATCGATCTCTAAATGCAGGTTCTTGGTGAAGGATCTCGTAGGAGCAGGCACAAAGTGCGGTAAAAGTCACTGAAAATCTCGCGCTATCACGTACCCAAGCGTTTGCACAGCAAGATCTAGGTAGGGTTCCAGTGATAGTCGGGATGCTTTAGGGCTAGTCTCTGAACACATTGCATAAAGTAACGCACCGGTTCTCACACCAAGAGAAGACCAATCGTGAATAATGCGGCACATTCCTGCCTGCCCCCCGAGCTGGTAACGCCGTTTTTTATGCTCTAGGTCCATAGGTAGGTATTCCGGATTTCTTGCCCATAAAAGCGTCCTTACCATGAACCACTCCTCCATGATATCTCAGGGGGGTGGGAGTTGCCTCGAAATAGTCCGCCAAAAATTTACTGATAGTCCAACTAGCCATTGCGTGGCATTCAATAGGCAAATACTGTGTCGAGACACCAACAAGTTTACCCTATGCGGATCACCTGTGGTAGTAACACATAGTTTCCTACCGAATCCCTTGTGGTCGGTAGATGTCGTGCAATCCAGTTTTCCAAAAATCGCCTCGGTATGGTTTGACGTTCAACCGGCATGTATCATTTGTCAACGGTGAAGAAACTGACTCTGCATTTATATGATGCGGCTCAAAATATGTCCTGCGGTAATACCTACGACCACGGCAATGGCCGCGACGACGACAAATTGCATGCCACTTTTCCACCATGAGGTTTTGGCCACGAGAGCTTTGGCCGTTCCCAGACCAAATGCCGTAAGCATGGCTAGTGCAACCGCCCAGATGATCGCCACGTGTGGGTTGGGAATAATAATGTACGGAGCGATGGGAGGAATAGACCCCACAATTACAGCCAATGCCATAATGCCGGCAGAAACCCAAGCATTATCAAGATTTTCTAGCATAATTCCCAGTTCTTCTTTCATCATGAAATCCACCCAACGTTCCTTGTCAGCCGTAATGTGTTCTGTCAAACTCTTTACCAAGTCGTGACTAAAGCCTTGAGCGCGATAAATGCCCTCAACTTCGAGGCGTTCCTCGTCTGGCACTTCATGAACTTCTCGCAACTCACGGTGACGTTCGGACATGAAGTATTCATTTTGAGCTGCAGTAGACAGATATGCTCCCAAGCCCATCGCAACCGTTGCCGCCATAACGGCAGCCAAACCGGCTAGAAGAATATGATGGCTGCTCATACGGGACGCGGTCACGCCAACGATCAGTCCTGTAATTGACACCAAGCCGTCATTGACACCGAAGACAATTTCTCTAATGGATCTGGCACGCGGAGTGTGAATCTTCTGCTCCGAGTGGGTTTTGGCAACGCTTATCACAACATCCACCTCCATTTAAGATTTGCATCATGGGTCAATTATAGAAATATCAGTTTCATCCGATTCGTAAGCGCAAGTGAGAATCAGTCTATTAAAGCAACTTAAGAAGGGATTGGTGGTTCGCAATACTCATCAGTGTTAGGATGAGCTAACTGGTTGGGGACGGGGACATCACTTAAGGAGTCCATTGCATCATGCGCCGTCACGTCCATTTGAATAGGGGTTAATGTGATATAGCCCGCATCGAGGGCGCCTACATCTGTCGATGTATCTAGCGCGAATGACTTGGGGCGACCAATGAACCACAAATATTCGCGGCCTTGAGGGTCTTGACGCCGGATGAAACGATTTTCATATTCGCGCCGGCCGAGTCCAACCACTAGAAGAGATTGAGGAGAATTCTCAATCCAGCGGGGGAAATTTACATTGTAAAATATATCTGGGCGCGGTAACACAAAATCGGGAGAATGGATCCACCAGCGAACAAATTGAGCACACCAGAGGAAATCGCGCGGGGAACCGCTGTCCCCAACGTCTAAGGACAGGGCGATGGACGGTACTCCTAGAAACATACCCTCCATGGCGGCTGAAACAGTTCCAGAATAATACACGTCGCGACCAAGATTTGACCCCCGATTAATTCCCGATAGCAACAAATCTGGCCTTTGGGTCAATAACAACTCAACGCCGAGTTTGGCATTGTCTGCAGGCGTACCGGTGGTAATCCACGCGTTTACGTTAGACGCTTCGGCGATTACGGTTGGATTGACTCTAAGCGGCTTGTGCCGCGTGATGGCATGACCGCTGGTGCTGCGCTCATCATGGGAGGCAACCACTGTTACTTCGTCTGAAGTTGATAGAGTAGCCGCGAGTACCCTAAGACCTGTGGCATATATTCCGTCATCGTTGGTAATAAGGATCCGCATCGTTTAACCCTCCTTGATACATCGACCAATAATAGCAAACGGAAAGGAAGCGCATTGAGTTCGCTATTATGCCGCTGCCCAGAATTCAAAATTTGCTTGCTTCTTTAGAAAGAAGTGAATAATGGGTTGATATTGACTCCAATAATATAGCAGAGTATTATGCCGATAGTAAGCGATTACAACAAATTTATAATATTATTCGACGGTAAACAATAACGGAAGCCGAGTAATTTGAGAAACGAAATAACGACTTTGTGGCACGCGAGTCGTGCGGGAACTCGACCGAGTTCAATGGAGGCCGAGATCGACATGCCCGGTGGTGCACGGCAGTGTATTCTAGTAGAGTATACCAATAAGGAACCATCTGAAGAGGCTGTCAAGGCTGAGGACTATGTCCTCAGATTAGGTTTACAGGTGGTTTTGAGCGTCACCGGGATAGGGTCTTGCGATATTCCCAGAAATTCTGAGAGGAGCTATTTATGGTGGATATATTAAATATTATTCAGAGTCGTCGCAGCGCAGGCGTGTTTTCGGGAGACGTCGATGATTTAACTATTCGCACCCTTATTGAAGAAGCGGCAATTTGGGCCCCTAACCATCATCTTAGCGAACCTTGGCGATTTACGGTGATAACAGGGTCGGCACGAGAACGTATTGGTCACGAATGGGCGCTCATCGCGGCTAATGAAATGGAAATCAAAGAGCCCGCCCGGTCGAAGTACATTGCTACTGAATCGTCCAAGTTGCAACGAGCTCCAGTGATTATTGTTGTCAGCCAACATGTAAATGGGACTGCGATTCAGGTTACGGAAGACCACTCTGCTGTGGCAGCAGCCATCGAAAACCTCCTTCTGGCAGCTCATGGATTGGGAATGGCGGCTCATTGGAAAACCGGGAAAATGGCGTATCATGATGCGTTTAAAAACCTCATCGGTGTGGATTCATCGGATCGCATTATTGGCCTAATTTATTTAGGGGAAGGTACTGAACCAAAAGAAACCTTGCGACACAGAAAAACTGAAGAAATTTTACGTTGGGTTCGTGAGTAGGTCGCGAACAACAATTCATCAAAATTCAGCGCGGTGGATACCTCGGCCTTGAGGCCGGGGAGGAGCCGCGTGAGAGAAACCCTCTTCCCACGTTGCGTCCCCACTAAAACTGTGATGTGGTAGCACATTAGTGAATTTTAAGAAGCGTCTGCGATGGCGCAAAGCTTCCAGTGGCCGCAGGGATCTTTACGGAAGCGGCCTTGAACATAATGCCCGCTTGACCCCCTCTTAGGCGATAGCCAAGAGGGGGTCAAGCGGGCGGCGGCTTCTTGGCCGCCTTGCGGGGTTTTTCTTTGGTCCCTTGGGCCTCGGCATAGCGCTTTACGG